>DATJFF010000206.1:0-14172 GCA_035495795.1 Vicinamibacterales bacterium | reverse complement strand
GAGCGATGAGCAGCTCGCCGCGGCCGGCGTCACGCGCGGCATGATCCGGATCTCCATCGGCCTCGAAGACGCGCAGGACCTCGTCGAGGACGTGGAACAGGCCCTCGCTGCGCCCGGGTAGGCTCGCCTTCGGCGCGTAGGAGGCGCTGCGCGCCGTAGGCGCTCCGGTAGGCGGCCCTTCGGGCCGTGGGCGCGGCTCGCCGCGCAGGCTGCGCTTCGCGCATCAGGCACCCGCCTTCGGCGGGCGTAGGGACTGAAGATTGATCGATTGACAGATTCCTGCGGTCGCGAAGCGACCGCCCGACGCGGCGAAGCCGCGGCCTGCGGAGCGAAGCGAGCGCCCGACGCGCCCAAGGCGCGGCCCACGCCGCGAAGCGGCGCCTGATTCGCAGGGCGCGAACCGTGGCCCGGAGGGCCCTCGCCTGAGCGCTCAGCGAAGCCCGTTTTTCACTTCGTGCAGAAACTCGAGAACCAGTTCCAGCATCCGCTGGTTGATACGCGAGCCTTCGTAGGTGCCGAACTTCCGCTGGAAGGCCTCGAGCGGCACCACGGCCTTGGCCATCGTGCGGTGGCCTCCGGCGCTGCCGATGTCGTTGAACCAGCGGCGCACGAAATCGCCGGCGTTCCGCGAATACCCGAGGTTCCTCACCGAAACGACGAACGTGTCGTTGACCACGCCCGACACGATCGTCCATTGGACGTCTTCGAGCTGCAGGTAGAAATCGGCGACGTAGGGGACGAAGTCCTCTCGCGGCGGCTCGCCGAGGAACGCGCAGAACACGTGCTCCACCATGCGTCCCGACTGCCACGCCTTGATCACGTAATCCAGGCGCTCGGCCGTGATTTCCGAGCCCTCCATCTTGCGGACCATCGTCGCGTCCGCGAGTGGATAGAGATAGGAGAATGCGTCGAGGTCGGCGCTGTTGGCCTGGCGGTTGAAGAACAGCGTGTCCGACTTGATGGCGTAGAGCATCGCCGTCGCGGTGCGCTCGGAGATATCGATGTCCACCGCGCGCAAGTGCTCGGTCAGGATCGTCGACGTGGAGCCGTAGTCCGAGCGGATGTCGCGGTAGACGGCGGTGTAGCCGGTCTGCTCGGGGTGATGATCGATGACGAGGTCCGCGTGGGGGAGCAGCCCCGGAAAGTAGTGGGGCTGGACGTCGACCAGGGCGATCTTGTCGAAGCCGTTCAGCTGCTCGGGCGCGATCACCTCGTAGGCGAGATCGAGCAGCTTGACCATCCGCTGGTTCTCGGGCCTGGTGACGCCCTGCATGCACCCGATGATCGCGGTCTGACGCGTGCGCCGCAGGAGGCTCCGCAGCGCCAGGCCGCTGGCCAGCGCGTCGGGATCGGGATCGTTGTGGGTGAGAATCAGGACGCGATCGGCGTCGCGGAAGTAGTGCTGATACTGCTGGACCTTCTGTCGTGTCACCGAGCGGGCGAGTTCGGCAACCAGCGGACGTCCCATCAACTCGGCGAGCGTGAGCGTGTTGACGTCGGGGAAGTCGGCCCGTAACGCCTCGGCCCGTTTCATTTCCTCGGGCCGCGTGCCGAGCACGTAGACCAGGGTGCCGCCGGCGCTGATGACCGCGTCGAGCACCTTGCGGAGCCCTTTTCGGCCGTTGTCCTCGATGATGACGACGGTGCCGGGTGTCAGGTCGGCCCTGACATAGCTGTCGAGGCGCTGAGGGTCGGCCACGGCGACAGGGAGGCCGAAATCGTCCACGCGGCGCGCCAGCGCCGCGCTTTCCACGATGAGCTCGACGTCGGCCTGGGGAGCCAGGACTGCCTCGAGGAGCCGAGCGACCAGCTCCGTGTGGCAGACCGCAAGACAACGCACGATCTCTCATTATAGGCCTGCAGCCCGGCCGCGCGACCGATGGTCCGCGCTATCCAGCAGGGGCGAAGACTGTTGTAGGATGCGCGCCATGGCACGCGCAGTCCTGTGCCTGCTCGCCGTTGTCGCCCTGGCCGCGCCGGCCGGGATCGCCCAGACGGTGTTCCGGGGCGGAGTTGACCTGGTCACTGTCGGCGTGACCGTGCTCGATCGCCGCGGCAACCTCGTGACCGACCTCGGTCGCGACGACTTCCAGGTAATGGAGGACGGCCGACCCCAGCAGCTCGAGCATTTCGCCGCGGCGACCGACGGGGAAGCCAGCGATGCCGCCATCGCCCGGCTCCATCCGGGACTGCTGCTCGACACCAGCCAGAGCATGGAAGACGAGCTCGCGCTGGCACGCACGGCGGCGGTCAAGTTCCTCAACCTGCTACCAACCGCCGAGGACATCACGCTGGTGGACTTCGACACCGAGGTTCGCGTAACACGCTACCCGCAGCGCGACTTCCCCCGCATCGTCGAGCGGATTCGCGGCCGCAAGGCCGGTGGCGAGACCGCCTTCTACGACGCGCTCGGCGTCTACCTGGATGGCGCCTCGGGCATCACCGGCCGGCCGGTGCTGGTCATCTACTCCGACGGGATCGACTCGCGATCGTCGATCTCGTTCAAGGAAGTGGTGGACCTGCTCAAGGCCTCGAACGCTACCGTCTATGCGATCGGGCTCCTCGACCACGCGGGCAGCGCGCGGCTCGACGCCCGGATGAAGCTCCAGGCGCTGACCGAAGTCACTGGGGGCACCGCGATGTTCCCGTCCAGCGCCCGCGATCTGGACGGGTTCTACGCGCAAGTCCTGCGGGAGATTCGTGCGCAGTATCAGCTCGGCTACTCGTCGACCAATACCGCCCCCGACGGCCGCTGGCGGGCCGTGGAGGTGAAGGTCAAGCGGCCAGGCCTGAAGGTGCGGACCCGCAAAGGGTACTTCGCCCGGTATTCGGCCGCGCCCGCGCCCCGGCCGTGAACCGGTCGGCGGCTCGAAGGCCTTGTGGTACCATGCGTTTTTGGTTCCACTGCTCGCATGCCCTCCGTATACGACCGGTTCACGCTCACCTCTGAATTCGAGCTCCGTGGTGACCAGGTCCGGGCCGTGCCCGAATTGGTCGAGGGACTCGAGCGGGGCGACAAGCACCAGGTGCTGCTAGGCGTTACCGGGTCGGGCAAGACCTATTCGATGGCCCAGGTCATCGCGCGGGTCAACCGGCCGACCCTGGTGATGGCCCACAACAAGACGCTCGCCGCCCAGCTGTTCCAGGAGTTCCGGCGCTTCTTCCCGGAGAACGCGGTCGAGTATTTCGTCAGCTATTACGACTACTACCAGCCGGAAGCGTACGTGCCGTCGAGCGACACGTACATCGAGAAAGAATCGACCATCAACGACGAGATCGACCGCATGCGCCTGTCGGCGACGCGGTCGCTCTTCGAGCGCCGCGACGTCATCATCGTGGCCAGCGTGTCGTGCATCTACGGCCTCGGCTCGCCGGAGGCCTATTACGGAATGGTGCTGCCGCTCGAACGAGGGCAGCGGATCGGGCGGGACCAGATCCTCCGCAAGCTGGTGGAAATCCAGTACGAACGTAACGACATCGATTTCGGCCGCGGCACTTTCCGCGTCCGCGGCGACATCGTCGAGGTCTACCCGTCGTACGAGGAGGTCGCGCTTCGGATCGGCCTGTTCGGCGATGAAGTGGACGAACTCGTCTCGTTCGATCCGCTCACCGGAAAGTCGTTCCGGCGGCACGATCGCACCGCCGTCTATCCGAAATCGCATTTCGTCACCAGCCGCGAGCGCCTGAAGGAAGCCGTGGAGTCGATCAAAGCCGAGCTGGTCGAGCGCCGCGGCGATCTCGAATCGCAGGGGAAGCTCCTCGAGGCGCAGCGGCTTCACCAGCGGACGATGTTCGATCTCGAGATGATGAAGGAGATCGGCTACTGCCACGGCATCGAGAACTACTCGCGACACCTGACCGGTCGAAACCCCGGCGATCCCCCGCCGACGCTGCTCGACTATCTGCCGTCCGACGCGCTGGTGGTGGTTGACGAGAGCCACCAGACCGTTCCGCAGGTCCGCGGCATGTACCACGGTGATCGGTCTCGCAAGGAAGTGCTCGTCGAATACGGGTTCCGCCTGCCCTCGGCACTCGACAACCGTCCGCTCAATTTCGAGGAATGGGAGTCCCGCGTCCATCAGCTGATCTACGTCAGCGCGACTCCCGGCCCCTACGAGCTGCAGAAGGCCGGCGGCGTGGTCGTCGAGCAGGTGATTCGCCCGACCGGCCTCATGGACCCGCCGATCGACGTGCGGCCGGTGAAGGGCCAGGTGGACGACCTCCTCGCCGAGATTCGCACCCGGGCCGATCGGGGTGAGCGCGTCCTGGTGACGACCCTGACAAAACGAATGGCCGAGGACCTGACCCAGTATTACCAGGAGCTCGGCGTCAAGGTGCGCTATCTGCACTCGGACATCGACACGCTGGAGCGCGTCGAGATCCTGCGCGACCTGCGCCGCGGCGTGTTCGACGTGCTGATTGGCATCAACCTGCTGCGCGAAGGACTGGACCTGCCCGAGGTGTCGCTGGTTGCGATTCTCGACGCCGACAAAGAGGGCTTCCTTCGCTCGGGCGGCGCCCTGATTCAGACGTCAGGACGCGCTGCCCGGAACGTCGCCGGGCAGGTCATCATGTACGCCGACACGATGACCGATTCGATGAAGGCGGCTATCGGCGAAACCAGCCGCCGCCGCGCGCTGCAAGCGGCCTACAACACCGAGCACGGCATCACGCCGACCTCGGTGGTCAAGTCGATCGACGACGTGCTGACGAGCATCTACGAGCGCGATTACATGGGCGTGCCGGAAAAGGCTGAAAAGGGCAGGCCCGTGTTCCGGACCCAGGCCGAGCTCGACGCCCACATTGCCAGCCTCGAGAAGGACATGAAGGCGGCGGCGGCCAACCTGGACTTCGAACAGGCGGCAGCGCTGCGCGATCAGATACGGGCGCTGCGAACGCGCGACCTCGGGTTGGGAGCCCCAACCTTCTCGTGAGCCAGTCGATTGCCGACAAGGCCATCGAGGCCGTCAAGGCGGGCTTGCTCGAGGTGCAGGATTACGTGCGGCTGAGTGGCCAGACGGCTCGAGCCGTGTTCAGCCGTCCGTTCTACCTGCACGATCTCATCGAGCAGATCGACGTGATCGGCCTGGGTTCCCTCACGGTGGTGCTGCTCACGGGGTTCTTCACCGGCGCCGTGCTGGCGCTGCAGTCGGGGATGACACTGGACCAGTTCGGCGCCCGCCCCTACGTGGGGAGGCTGATCAGCGCCTCGATGATCAAGGAGCTCGGTCCGGTACTGACCGCCCTGATGCTCGCCGGGCGGGTCGGGTCGGGCATCGCGGCTGAGCTCGGCTCGATGGTCGTGACCGAGCAGGTGAGCGCCCTGCGCGCCCTGGGCACCGACCCGGTTCGCAAGCTGGTGGTCCCACGCGTGTTGGCCGGCTTCATCATGTGCCCGATCCTGACCGTCATCGCGAACGCGGTCGGCCTGCTGGGCGGCTGGATCATCGCGGTCTCGCAGCTGCGGGTCGCCTCCTCGGTGTATTGGCAATCCGTGGTCGACGGGTTGTACCCTCAGGATCTCTGGATGGGGCTCATCAAGCCGTTCTTCCTCGGATTTGTCATCGTCACCATCGGATGCCACGTCGGCCTGCGGACGCGCGGCGGCACTCAGGGTGTCGGACGCGCGACCACCAGCGCGGTGGTGGCAGCATCGGTTACCGTGCTCGCGGTGAACTTCTTCGTCACCCGACTGCTCATGTCGGTGTTGTTCTGATGCGGCGCTCTTCACTGGCCGAATTCGGCCTGCCGATCGAGCTGGTCGAGCCGCACGCGCCGGTCGTACTGTTCGACAAGGTGTGCCTGGCGTTCGATGACAAGGTGATTCTGCGCAACGTCACCTTCGACGTGCGCGCCGGTCATACGAAGATCTTCCTCGGCGCGAGCGGCGCGGGGAAGTCCACGATCCTGAAGCTGATGCTCGGCCTGCTGAAGCCGGATTCGGGCACCATCTGGGTGCTCGGCCATCGGGTGGACACGATGGACGAGCAGCAGCTGATGGGCGTCCGGCATCATATGGGGATGGTGTTCCAGGAGGGCGCCCTCTTCGACTCGTTCTCTGTCGGCGAGAACGTCGGTTACAAACTGTACGAGGAGACGACGCTGCCGCTCGACGAGGTCCGGAGCCGGGTCGAAGAGGTGCTCGGCTTCGTCGGTCTTGGCGAGCACATCGACAAGCAGCCCTCGGAGCTGTCGGGCGGGCAGCGGCGCCGCGTCGCCATCGCCCGGGCGATGGCCGCCAAACCGGGTCTGCTGCTCTACGACGAACCGACCACCGGCCTGGATCCGATTACCTCGCTGACGATTGACGCGGAAATCGTCAAGCTGCGCGACATCGAGAGCGTCACCTCGGTGCTGGTCACGCACCAGCTGCGCGACGCGTTCTACATCGCCACGCATGCCGCCGAGCGCCACGCCGGCGGAGACATCGAGATCTCGCCCGCGGCGCAGAGCAAGATCGAACAGGCCGATTTCGTGATGCTGCGCGACGCCGAGATCATGTTCGAAGGGTCCGCTGAGGAGCTGAGGCGCTCCCAGGATTCGTATCTCCGGGCGTTCCTTTCGTAGAAGGTTGTAGCCGACATGCCACGCACACGTTCCCTGGCGTTCGCCGAATTGAAACTCGGCCTCATCGCGGTGCTGGCGATCGTGCTCGCCGCCGCGATGATCTTCGCGGTCGGCGGCGGCGGGTTCTGGTGGCAGCAGTATCCGCTCAAAACCAGGTTCCCGAATGTCGCGGGTGTGAAGAGCGGCTCGCCGGTGCGCGTCTCCGGCATCGAGAAGGGCTCGGTCACGAAGGTCGAGATCGCCGGTACCGGCGCCGAGGTCTGGCTCGAGCTCGAGAAAGACATGCGTCCGCTCATCACCGATCAGTCGACGGCGACGATCGGCTCGATTTCGCTGCTCGGGGAAGGCGCGATCGATATCACCGCACGGCCCGACGGCACGCCGCTTCGCGACTGGGCTTACATCAACTCCGGTCCCACCCTTGGCAGCATCGCGGAGCTGACCGACAAGGCAACCAGCGGGCTTCAGGAAGCCAAATCGCTGATCCAGGACATCCGCTCCGGCAAGGGAACGGTCGGCAAGCTCTTTACCGACGACGCCGTGTATCGCGAGATCCAGGGCTTCGTCGACGCCGCCGAGCGGGTCACCAGCGCCATCGCCGCGGGGCAGGGCACGCTCGGCAAGCTGACGAAGGATCCGAAACTCTATAACGAGCTCGAGCAGTCGGTCGCCAACCTCAACGAGGTGACCGGGCGAATGCGGGCCGGCGAAGGCACGCTCGGCCAGCTGCTGAACGATCCAACCCTGGCCAAGAACCTGACCGGCACGAGCTCGAATCTCGAATCGATCAGCGGCCGGATCAAGAGCGGCGACGGCACGATTGGCAAGCTGATAAACGAGGACGATGTCTACAAGCGGATCGAAAGCCTGACCAATCGGTTCGACACGCTTGCCGAGCGCCTCAACACGGGGCAGGGAACAGCTGGCCAGTTGCTGCAGGACAAGCAGTTATATGAGAACATGAACCAGGCGGCGTCCGAATTACGCGGCCTCATCGGGGACATCCGCAAGGATCCCAAGAAGTATCTGAACGTCAAGGTCAGCATCTTCTGATTCGGAGGCGATCATGTCTGGGGACAACAACAACGGCGCGGGCAGCGTGATGCTCGCCTTTGTCGTCGGCGCACTTACCGGCGCGGCTGTGGCCCTGCTCTTCGCTCCAGCCTCGGGCGAGGAGACGCGCGAGTATCTCGGCCAGAAAGCGCGCGAGGGACGCGACAAGGCGCGCGACGCGGTCGATCAGAGCCGCGAGTTCTACCAGCGGCACCGCGAAACCGTCTCCACCGCTCTCGACCGCGGCCGCGAGGCCTTCCAGCAGGCCAGGGAGCGCGGGGACGAAGCGTGAGCGATCTGTTCCTCGGGATCATCGCGATCTCGGTGCTCGTGATGGCGCTCATCCAGGTGGGCGCCCTCCTTGCGGCGTTCCGCGTCGCGAAGCGCGTGGAGGAAGTCTCGCGTCGGATCGAAACCGACATCAAACCGCTCATTACCAACCTCACCGACGTCACGACCGAGCTGTCCCGGACCGCGGCGATGGCCACCCGGCAGGTCGAGCGCGTTGACCAGCTTTTCGGCGACATGGCCTCGCGGGTCGACCAGACGCTCGCCGCTGCACAGCAATTCGTGCGGGGGCCGGCCAAGAACGGCCTCGCGATCCTCAGCGGCGTGCAGGCTGCGGTCTCGGCGATCAAGGGCATTCGCGAGGCGTCGCGACGGCGCCGCAAGGTCACGCCCGGCGTCGAAGACGACTCGCTGTTCATCGGCTGAAACCAGCTCCGCATTGACGCCGGGCCCGGCCGGTGATAGATGGAGTGGGCATGATGTGTCCCCTTCGTCTTGTCCTGGCCCTGTGTCTCCTGGCCCCCTTCACCGTGCCCGCGTTTGCGCAGGATCCGCAATCCGCAGCTCCAGCCCGCGAGCTCGCCCAGTTGATGGCCGAACGGAAGCTGGACAGCTTTGCCGTCCGCCTTCCGACGGCGCCCGACGAGTTCGCCGCGTCGATGGCGATCCCCGGGCAGTTGATCGTCGTCTGGGCGAAGTTCAGCGCCCCGTCCGTCCTGAATGAAAAAATCCTGACCCACAAGTACCGCGACGCCTACGTCGATCTCAACAGCGCCTCGGATCCGAACAGCCGCAACTTCATCACCGATCTCGGCGCCGACGGCATTCGAAAGGGCGGTAAGAACCAGCCGTCCGATTCGCACGACTTCGGCGCGAAGAGCATCCGTTTTGACGGGAGCTGGCGCGAGGACAAGATGTCGGAAAAGGAATACATGCAGGCGCTCAGCGAGGCCGACGCGGCCTATACCCGCGTGCTGAACCAGCTGCTGGAGCAGTTGAAGAAAGCAAGTTAATTCAGTTCCCGCACGGCGACAGACACGCGCCAGCGGATCCGGGGTCCGCGGTTGTGCGGACCGGCAGCCGCTGTTATGCTCGCGGTTTCGGGATGGAGACCGCTCGACGTTCAGTTTCCGATCGTGCGGTGCTGCTCGCGCGCATCGGCAGCCTCCTGACCTTCGCGATGGGGCTGGTGGTGGTCGCGGGTTGGTTGTACCAGCGCCCGGAGCTCACCTATGTCTTCGTGCCGTTCGGCCCGAACGTCAAGACCAACGTCGGCATCGCCTTTGCCGCCGCCGGCCTCGCCAACTATGCGCTGTTGTACCGCGACCGGGCGCGACCGTTTCGGTGGCTCGGGTGGACGCTGGCCGTCATCTGCATTGTCATCGGCGGGCTGACGCTCGTCGAGCACGCGACAGGCTGGGATCTCGACATCGACGAGCTGTTGGCCGCCGAGGCGCCAGGCGCGCTCGCGACAACGAGCCCGAACCGGATGGGCCCGCCCGCGGCGATTGCGTTCGTGCTCAGCGGCCTGTCGCTGCTGCTGCTCGACAGCCGAGGCGACGGGGTCCGCGCCGCCGGCCATGGGCTCGCGCTCGTCTCCTGCCTGATCCCGCTGCTGCCGCTCGTCGGCTACACCTTCGGCCTCACCATCCTCTACGACATCGCGCGTTACACCGGGATTGCCTTTTCGACGGCGGTCGCGCTCCTGGTTCTGGCCACGTCGATCGTCGCAGGCCATCCCGAGGTCGGGTTTGCCAGGTTGCTCTGCCGAGACGACGAGTCGGGCACGATGGCCCGGCAACTGTTTGCCACCGCCGTCCTCCTCACGTTCGGCGTCGGCTGGTTTCTCTCTTCGGCCTATCACCTGGAGCTCGTGGACGGCGCGTTCGCGATCTCGGCGATGACCATCGTGTTGATTGGCGGCTTCAGCGCGCTCATCTGGCGGACGGGCACGGCTTTGAGCCGGGCGGTCGATCAGCGCGCCGCGATCGGGCGGGCACTCGAGGAGAGCGCTGAATCGCTGCGCGAGGCCGACCGCCAGAAGACGGCCTTCCTCGCGACCCTCTCGCACGAGCTCCGGAACCCTCTGGCGCCGATCCGATTCGCGCTCCACTCGCTCAACGGACCGGCCGAGCACGCCGAACGGGCCAGGCAGGTAATCGGCAGGCAGGTGGATCACCTCGTCCGCCTCGTTGACGATCTTCTCGACCTCACGCGCATCACCCACAACAAGGTGCAGCTGCAGCTGCGCGCCGTCGATGTCACGCAGGCGCTTCGCGAAGCCGCAGACGCGGTGTCGTACGAGGTGACGCGCGGCCGCCATGTGCTCAGCGTCCACCTGCCGCCGCTGGCCCTCTGGGTGCGCGCCGATCCAGATCGGCTCGTCCAGATCCTGGTGAACCTGCTGACCAACGCCGCTCGTTACACCCCGGCTGAAGGGCGGATCGAGCTCGGCGCCGATCTCGATGGCGATGACGTCGTCTTCCGGGTTCGCGACAGCGGGGCAGGGCTCGATCCAGCCGATCTCGGCCGGGTCTTCGACATGTTCGTGCAGCTCGGGGAAGGGCGGCACGGCGGCCTTGGCATCGGCCTGGCGCTGGTCAAGGGGCTGGTCGAGCTGCACGGCGGGACCGTCGAGGCGCACAGCGAAGGGCGCGACCAGGGAGCCGAGTTCCGGGTCCGCCTACCGCGAACGATGCCGGCCGTGACCCAAGGCGAGACGCCGCGCTCCGGCACGGAGATGGCACCGCGAACGATTCTCGTCGTCGACGACAACACCGACGCCGCGGAAACGCTGCGGGAGCTTCTGGCCGCGCGCGGGCACCACGTTCGAGTCGCCACTCACGCCGCCGAAGCGCTCGACCTCGCCCGAAGCGATCCCCCCGAAGTGGCGCTGCTCGATCTCGGCTTGCCGGACTTCGACGGGCTCACGCTCGCCCAGCGGCTGCGGGACGATCCGCGTACGGCGGGCATGCTGCTGATCGCGGTGACTGGCTGGGGCCAGGACGAGGATCGTCGGCGCGCCCTCGCCGCCGGATTCGACGCCCACGTCACGAAGCCGGCCGAGCTGACCGAACTCCTCGCGCTCATCGACGCGCCGCTGCGGCTCTCGCCGCCAATCCCTGCGCAGGGCTGACGTCCCTTCTCTGCGACTCGCGGGACCGGTACCACTCACTTCGCCGCTCGACGCCAGCCCTTCTGCTCCCAGGCGCAACGGGTGTCGTCGATCGCGCGATCCAGGTCCACCGCCGGCTGGCGGTGCCTGAAGATTTCAGACCAGAGCGGCGCGCCATCGTAGAGACACCACAGCTCGATGCCCAGTGGATGGTGCCGGAGGCGCGCCTCGACGCAATGAGTGCCTTTGCGAAGTCTCCAGGCCACGTGCTCGACGGTGGGCGCGGGGGAACGCGGGGGGTCGAAGGAAATGGACATGGTCAGGGGCCGACGGATTCTACGCCCGAGATGGCGGGCAAGTCTACTAGTGTCAATAGTAGACTTGGGCATGTTCCGCGCCCGTCTCGCCTTCGAGCAGTGGCCGTGCCGCTGATCGCCGGCGTGCTCGTGGGGGCCCTGATCTATTTCATGCTGCTGGCGGTGATCCGCTGGAACTCGAAAACCTGATCAGCGCGGGGCTGTTTCAACGGACGTGTCGGCCGCGAAATCGGGAGATTGAAATTGGGAGTGGTGCGCGCTCAAGGATTCGACCTTGGACCCCCGCCGTGTGAACGCCTTCAGACCCTCTCCGAGCATTAACGACCGTAACGGCGCCTGCACGCCGTGAACTCGATTACCGGTTCCAGGGCGTCCAGACCGCCACCGTGCTCGGCGAGGCAGGGATGGCTGTGCGCCAGATGCCACAAACACACGCGGGGTTTGCCGCCCCGATGAGAGAACGCGAGCGACTCACCAAGGCCGCGAAGCTTCACCACGGCGGCAATCCGTTACTCCGGTTTGCGATCGATCACCTCGTAGTGGACATCGACTCGAATGGCGATGCCAAGCCGGCGAAGTCACGAGCCAAAGAGAAGATCGACCCGGCGGTCTCGTTGCTGATGGCGCTCGACTTGGCCATTCGGGAGCCCGTCGAGCGCGAGTCGGAGCATATGCTGTTCTTCGTGGGAGGCACCAGGCGATGATGATGCGTGCGTCGCACCAGGCGGAAGAATCCAAATCGACGTGCCGAACGTCAAGTCGCGACGCGGCGCCGTTGAACAGGCCTGCCGAGAACTCGCTGCCATAGTCGCGGTCGTGTCATCGCGCGCCCCAGGGGTGGGCTGCCCATGACGCGTACACGAGGAGTTGGCGATGGAGCGCAGCGTCCGTCGCCGTCGTACCTGCAGCCACTCGGGCACGCGTCAGCCCCCTGAGTCCTTAGCCGCTGCTTGCTATATTCGCGGCGCCACGTCTCTCGATGGCCGCGAAGCCGGTGGTAATCAGCCGAATAGCCGCAAGCCGCGGCCACCAGCCTCAGCCAACGTCGCCACCGCAAGAAATCTCGTAACTTATTGAGGGATAGCTATTTATACCAGGATGGCTTGCCTTCCCTATACCTTATATATAGACACTAAACATACTTGACAGTTAGACAGGCATATCTTATAAATCTCTCTATATGGAGGTCTGCTAACCAAGGAGGTTTGCGATGTTTGGTCTCACCCGTTGGAATTCGTTCGATGACGTGTTCAATTTCCAGCGCGACGTCGATCGTCTCTTCAACCAGTTCTGGAGCGATCTGCCGACGCGCACTGCTGCCAGTTCGTCGCCGTCGTTCCACGTGAACCAGGCGGAGGACGGCTGGCGCATTGACGTGCCGCTACCGGGCATCGATCCGAATGACGTGTCCCTTGAGGTCGCGAGCAACAACCTCACCATTCGCGCCGAGGTTCCGAGCGAAGGAGGAGAGAAGAACGTCTCGCGGTACGAGCAGACTCTGATGATCCCGCAGTTTCTCGACCTCGAGAAACTGACCGCCTCGCATCGGCACGGGATGCTGCGTCTGACGCTGCCGCTGAAGGAAAGCGTCAAACCGCGCCGCGTCCAGATTGAGACCCAGGTGGAAGACCAGAAGCAGCTGTCGGGGGTGCGGTAATCACGCGGTCAGCCGCGGGCGTCGAGCTCGCGGAATCGTAGGTTGATACGTCGGCAGTCGCCGACGTCTTCGCTGCCACCCCCTCACGTGACACTCGACAGGCTCAGCACTCCTGAGCCTGTCGAGGCGTCGGCGATCGCGACGCATCAGCCGGGACATTCAGTCGTCTCCTGCCACTCGGCAGTCGAGCGTCAACGAACAGATCCAAAGAACTGCGGACCATCAATGCCCCGATTGTCGGGTTGGAAGCTCGCACAGAACAAGCTGTCAAGAACGTTTGAGTTTCAAGACTTCGTCCAGTCGCTCAGCTTCTGAAAGTCTCGCCTATTGTGGAGGTTGCCAAAGATTGCTTCGCTCTACAAGGCGCTGTCGTAAGCCCGCCCGCTATCGTTTCCTTCGCGTTGTGAGCGCTGCAGTCACCAGCGTCAACGCGCGTTTCCTCCCTCCGTGCCCCTTCACTTGAAACCGCTTTCCCTTCATCTGGTTGTACGACACGAAAAAGTGCTCGATTTGCGCAATGAGATCCGCGCTCAGATCGCGCAATTCGTGAATGGACCGATGCGCGGCGGAGTTGGCCGCCACCGCCAGGAGTCGATCGTTCCGCTCGGTCTTACCGTCTTCAGTCTGCTCGGCTTCGATGATACCCACGAGCCGCGACGGCACGATGCAACCTGGAAAGACCGGTGAATCCATCAGGACGAGCACGTCGAGCGGGTCTCCGTCCTCAGCACGCGTGGACGGTACAAAACCGAAATCGAACGGAAAGACAGCGCCGGCCGGCAGCACGCCCTTGAGCACAAACGTCCCGTAACGCGGCTCGAACGCGAGCTTGTTCGGCGAACCCTTGGGTGTCTCAATGACGACCAGAACGCAATCGTCCTCGAAGGGTTCAAGGCGGTCGAGCGGTCGCGGTCGTGCTCGGCGTGTCGAAGCCGTTCGAGCCATTCGCTAGCCCCGTGCCCGTCGCTTGCTCCTCGGCCGCTCGTCGCCTTGGTCGCCGTAGCCACTTCGAACGGTCTTTTTGGCCTTGCGCGGCTTGTCAGCCTTCTGCGAGCGGCCGACGTCATCCATTTCCTTGAAGCGGCCTCGCGCGGTGCGCTTGGCGTATGTGCTCGCTTTCGGCCGGCGCACTAGATCACGTTTGCCCGCGGGCCTGGCGCGCTTCGCACCTGTGC
>DATJFF010000205.1:0-36605 GCA_035495795.1 Vicinamibacterales bacterium | reverse complement strand
GCTGGTACCGTTTCAGTTCGATCGACTCGCGCACGCCGGGAATCGTCTTGACGTCGTAGCCGGTGTAGATGCCCGGCGCGTAGAGCAGATGCTTGAACCACGGGCGCCCGGGCAGCCCGGCGGAGTTGGTCAGGCTGCGCTCGCTGTCGATCAGCAGGCGATCGAGGGCACGCGCCGCCTCCGGCGCCGGGTGGCCGTCGCCGCTCAATAACCTCTCGACGGCGCTGTGATAACGGCGGGCGCTCTCGGTGAGCGTGTCGAGGGCGTTCTCGAGCGGCGCGAAGTTGAGATGTGGCGGCACCTGCTCGGTCGTCGGGGCCACGGTCGGCCGGCGGGGATCGAACGTCGCCCGGAACACGCCTTCCTCGATCTGCCGGTTCCGCTCGCCGATGGCGTCCTGCCTGGCCTTCAGCAGGTCGCGCAGCTCCTTGAGGTACAACCGGACCGCGTCCGCAGTTCCGCGGAAGTCGAACGGCAATACATCGGCACTGGCGAGCCGCATCACGGTGGTGCCGATCGTTTGCGACATCGCCACGCCGTAAGCGAAGTTCGTGTCGGCAAAGTGCGTGTACCAGTAGAAGTCGTCGTAAATGGAGTGATAGACGCCGCCGTCATCTGCGCCGCCGTAGCCGAGATCCAAGGTCGCGATCCCGAGATGGTCAAGGAACGCCGTGTAATCGGTGCCTGACCCCAGGGCGTCGATCCGCAGGTCATCACGCTCGCGAAGCTCGGTTCGTGCCTCGGCGTTGGGGGCGGTGGACAAGCGCTGCAGCTGCTTCCGTTTCCAGACCGACATCTTTGCGTCGGGATCGTCGATGCTCCTGGCGACGTCGTTGACGAAGTGCTCGAGCGAATGCGAGCCGCCCATGCTGAGGAAGCCGCGGCCATTGCCGTCGCTGTTGATGTAGACGGCCGCGTGCTGCCGCAGCTCGTCGGCGTGAGCCTCGGCCCATTCCGTCGAGCCGAGCAGCATCGGCTCCTCGCCGTCCCAGAGCGCGTAGACCAGCGTGCGCGCCGGTTTCCACCCGCGCTTGACCAGGGTCGCGAACGCGCGTGCCTCCTCGAGCAGGGCCACCGCACCCGACACCGGATCGTCGGCGCCGTTGACCCAGCCGTCGTGATGGTTGCCGCGGATGATCCACTCGTCGGGATGGGTGACGCCGGGAATTCGCGCGATGACGTCGTAGGCCGGGACCAGATCCCAGTTGAACTGCAGCCGCATGTGAACTTTCGTGGGACCGGGGCCGACGTGATAGGTGATCGGCAGCGCGCCCCGCCATCCCGCCGGCGCCAGCGGCCCGGTGAGCGCGGCCAGCAGCGGCTGGGCATCGCCGTAGGAAATCGGCAGGACCGGGATCTTCGTGATCGTCGCGGCGTCCTTGCGATCGAGACGCGTGGCGCCAGGGGTGGCGCCGACTCCGGGCGTGAGCGGATCACCGGGATAGAGCGGCGCGTCCATCACGCTCCCGCGCTGCACTCCGTCCTTCGGCCGCATCGGGCCGGCCGGGAAGACGTCGCCGCCGAAGTAGCCGTCGTCGCGCGGGTCCGAGTAGATGATGCACCCCACGGCGCCATGCTCGGCCGCCACCTTCGGCTTGATGCCTCGCCACGAATTGCCGTAGCGCGCAATGGCGATCGCGCCCTTCACCGATACGCCGAGCCGTTCGAGTTCTTCGTAGTCGTCGGGCAGGCCGTAGTTGACGTACACGATCGGCGCCGTCACGTCCCCATCGATCGAATAGGCGTTGTAGGTGGGGAGCTGCTCGCTCTTCTGATTACTGGTTGGATCCGTGTCCAGCGCCGGCTCCTCGAGCCGCAACGTGAACCTGGTCGGCTCGAGCATCTCGACGAGACGCTCCTTCGGCGTCGGAAACAAGACGTCGAAGCGCTCGATCCGGGCGTCCAGGCCCCATTCCTTGAGCCTTGCGAGCATCCACTCCGCGTTGGCCTTGCCATAGGGCGAGCCGACGTGGTGTGGCCGCGCCGTCAGCCGCTGCATGGTCTCCCGCATCACATTGGGATCGGGCAAGCCGCGGAACGCCTGCTCCCACTCGCGTTGGAGCCGCGTCGAGGCAGTGGCGAAGCCCGGAAAGCGGGCGTCCTGGCCGCGGCCGACCCCGGAGAAACAGGTGAACAGGCACAGGAGCACTAGAGCGCTGGCGCGTCGCATGGTAGGCCTCGAAGATGAAGAGACGGATTCCCCGGAGTATAGAACCGGCCGCGGCCCCGACAAGGCAGAAGGCAGAAGGCACAAAGGCAGCGGGGAGGGAGGCGTATACTCGGGCGTCGTCCGCAACCGCCTAGGAGGTAGTCGATGCGAGCTCGCTCCCTCGTCGTCGTCGGCGCCGCGTTCCTTGTCTCTGTACTTGCCGTCCACGCTGCCGCGCAGATGCCGGAACCGTGGGTCGGTACCTGGAAGCTCAATACCGCCAAATCGAAGTACAGCCCGGGCCCCTCGCCCAAGAATGGCCGCATCGAGATCACGGCCGTCAAGGGCGGCATCCACCAGACCAACCGCACCGATCCGCTGACCGGCCCGTCGACGACGTCCGAAATCACGGCGATGTTCGACGGAAAGGACTACCCGATAAAGGGCAACCCCAACGCCGACACGCAGGCCTTCACGAAGATTGACGACCACAGCTACCAGGTCGTGTCCAAGAAAGCCGGCAAGGTGACGCTCACGGCGAAGGTCGTCTACTCACCCGACGGGAAAACGCGGACCACCACACAGACCGGCACCGACGCACAGGGCAAGGCCGTCAACAACACGATCGTCTACGAGAAGATGTAGTCCCGCCAGGACAGCCGCGGCCGGTAGAAATGCCGGCCCCGGCGGTCGTGGTCCGTGGCCTGTCGACGAATGTTCGCCAGCTCGGTGGGCAGTGACCATCCCGGCCGGTCATTGCAGAAGGGGTAATGTCATGAGGCTTTCACACCTGAAAGTGATCTTCGGGTTCGTGTTGATAGCAGGTCTTGTGGTCGGAGCGGCGCTGGCGTTGTCGCGCGCGGTCCGCTACGACGACGGCGATGAGGCGCAAGCCGAGGCCGAGTTCCCGACAGCGCTCGGACGGCACCTCGACGCCCTGAAGGAGGCCCTCCCCGGCAATCAGGGAATGGCCAACGAGGGGCCCTCGAGCGGCGCAGAGGCCGACTTCCTCGAACGAGCCTTCCCCGCCGACACCATCTCGGTCGCGCAGATGGAGGCATCACGGTCAGCCTTCGCTGCGTCCAAAGGGAGAGCGTTCCCCAGGGGGAAGGGACGCAAGGGCACGTGGGTCTCGGTCGGTCCAAGCCAGGCGCTTTACCCGGACGATCCCCTCCGGACCTCGTTTCTCTACGTACCCACCAGCTACCTCGCCGGCGGACGGACCACGTCGATCGCCTTGGCCGCGTCCTGTGTGCCCGGCCATTGTCTCGCCTACGTCACCCCCGCGGGCGGCGGCGTCTGGCGCGCGAAGAACGCGCTCGCCGGCGACCCGCACTGGGAGTACCTCGGCGGCCCGCTGGGCATCAACGCCGCGGGTGTCGTCTATATCGATCCGAATGACGACAGTGGCGAAACGGTCTACGTGGGAACCGGCGAGGCGAACATCTGCGGCTCGGGCTGCGTGGCCGGAACCGGCATCTACAAATCGACCGACGGCGGCGACACGTGGAGCGGGCTCGGTGGAACCACGTTCAACGGCCTGGGCATCGGAGCCATTGTCGTCAAGCCTGGTTCACCGGACACGATCTACGCGGGGGTGACGACCGCCCTGCGTGGCATGTCGTCGGTGTGCTGCAGCGGGGTCACCCGTCCCGTGCCGGGTGCCGGTCAGTGGGGCCTGTACCGGTCGACCGATGGCGGAGCGACGTGGACGTTCGTGCACGATGGCTCGGTCAACGCAGCGGATTGCGTCGGCGACCTGACCGAGTACAACAACGGCCGCACCTGCTCACCGCGCGGCGTCCGCGCTGTGGTGCTCGACCCGTTGAACCCGGAGATCGTCTACGCATCCTCGTACGCGCGCGGCGTCTGGCGTTCGCCGGACGGCGGCACGACCTGGGCCCAGATCAAACCGTCCCTCAACGCGGCGTTGATTCAAACACGTGCGTCGATTGCGGTCACGCCGCTGCCGAACGGCAGGACGCGGATGTACGTGCACGAAGGCCATGCCAATACTGGCAACCAGTACTCGCGGCTCTTCCGCAGCGACGACGTCGCGACCGGAGCGCCGGTCTTCACCGACCTGACGAGCTCGAGCCGGGCAAATCCCGGCTGGGCATGGTTCAACCTCTGCGGCGCCCAATGCTGGTACGACGAGTTCGTCTACACGCCGGATGGCTATCCGGACATCGTCTACGCAGGGGGGAGCTACTCCTACGGCGAGACAGTCGCGAACAAGCGCGCCGTCGTCCTCTCGATCGACGCCGGCGTGAGCGGCACGGACATGACCTTCGACGGCACCGATCCGTTGCACCCGAACGGGCTCCACCCCGATCAGCACGCGATCGTGACAGTGCCTGGCAATCCCTTCCTCTTCATCGAGGCGAGCGACGGCGGCCTGATGCGCTCGAGCGGTGAGCTCGTCGACCGCTCCTCGTGGTGCGACGATCCGAACCGCGGCCTGAGCGGCGCCTCGCTCACCCGCTGTCGGCAGATGCTCTCGAGCATCCCGTCGGAGCTTCAGAGTATCAACAAGGGACTGACGACGCTCCAGTTCCAGAGCCTCTCGGTCGACCCGAGAAACGCCAACATCCTCCAGGGCGGCACGCAGGACAACGGCACCTGGCAGACTGAGGGTAGTCCGGTGCTCTGGCACAACACGATGGTCGGCGACGGCGGCCAGTCGGGCTTCGACGTGGCCATCCCCGAGTTCCGGATGCACAACTTCACCGGCGTCTCGACGGACGTGAACTTCAACTACGGGAATCTCGCGGACTGGATCTGGACGGGCGACCCGGTGTGTTGCGGCGGCGAATTCTATGCCCCGGTGATCACCGATCCAGTCGTGAGCAAGACGATGTTCGCCGGCAACAACCTTACGGCGTACCGCACGAAGACCGCCGGCCTCGGCTCGAGGACGATCGCTGAGGCGCAGGCCATCTGCAACGAATGGTTCGGGACGTTCGCGGACGTGTGCGGCGATTGGGCCGAACTGGGCACGGTGCGGCTCACCAATGCCGCCTGGGGCGACCGCGCCGGCGGCAACATGGCGGCGATCGAGCGCGCGACCTCGAACACCTCGGCGGCGTGGGCGGCCACGACCACCGGACGCGTCTTCATCTCGGCGAACGTTGACGCGGAACCGGCGTCCTCCGTCGCGTGGACACGCCTCGACGACGACGCGACCATTGACCCGAACCGCTTCGTCAGCAGCATCTACGTGGACCCGGCCAACGGCAATCACGCCTGGATCTCGTACAGCGGATTCGGCTCGAACACACCAGCCACACCCGGGCACGTGTTCGAAGTGACCTACGACCCCGGAACTGGGATTTCGACGTGGATCAACCGCTCGTACGACTTCGGCGACCTGCCGGTCACCGATCTCGTCCGCGACGACGCCACTGGCGACCTCTACGCGTCGAGCGACTTCGGGGTGTCGCTGCTCGCGGCCGGAACCACGACCTGGGTCGAGGCGGCATCGGGGATGCCGAACGTCGAGGTCGCGGGCCTGACCGTCGTTCCGGGGCAGAGGATCTTGTATGCGGCTACGCATGGTCAGGGTGCCTGGCGCCTGAACCTTCGGTAGTTCCCAGCCGCTCATCGAAGAGGGCTGCCCCTCGGGCGGCCCTCTTCGCGTCGACCGCGTTTGGCGATCGGCGTCTGATGATGCAAGCGGCGACTGCGTGCATTGACGCACCCACGGCGGGGGGCTACAGTGGGCCGCGGTTCCGCGCTGCCGTGACAAGGCACAAGGCAAAAGGCAGAAGGCAGAAGGCAGAAGGCAAAACTAGCGCGTGTCTGGACGCCCCATGCAAATCATCCGCAGCCGCACGATCTTCGACGTGTGCATCGTCGGCTCCGGCGCGGGCGGAGGGATGGCTGCGAAAGTCCTCACCGAGGCGGGCGCCTCGGTCGTCATGCTCGAAGCCGGCGCGCCGTTCGATCCGGCCCGCGATTCGAGGATGTTCGCGTGGTCGCACGACGGACCGCACCGCGGGGCGGCGATTCCTACCCGGCAATTCGGCGAGTTCGACGCGGGTTGGGGCGGCTGGACGCTCGACGGCGAGCCGTACACCACCGGCAGGGATTCGCGGTTCGACTGGTTCCGCACTCGCATGGTCGGCGGCCGGACCAACCACTGGGGCCGCATCTCGCTGCGCTTCGGGCCCGACGACTTCCGCCGCCGCAGCCTCGACGGGCTCGGCGACGACTGGCCGATTGGCTACGACGATCTGAAACCGTACTACGACGAGGTCGATCGCCTGATCGGTGTGTTCGGCTCAGTCGAGGGATTGCCCAATGAGCCGGACGGCATCTTCCTGCCGCCGCCGAAACCGCGCTGCTACGAGCTCGTCATCAAGCAGGCGGCCGACGCGCTGAAGATCACCTGCATCCCCTCGCGGCTGTCGATTCTCACGAAGCCGCTCAACGGCCGGAAGGCCTGCCACTACTGCGGGCAGTGCGGCCGTGGCTGCGCGATTCATGCGAACTTCTCGTCGCCGTCGGTGCTGCTGCCCCCGGCGATGGCTACGGGACGGCTGACGCTCATCACGCGCGCGATGGCGCGTGAAGTCACGAGCGACGAGACCGGGCTGGCCACCGGCGTCTCGTATATCGACACGAGCACTGGACGAGAGAACCACGTCCGGGCGCGTATCGTCGTGCTTGCCGCGAGCGCGTGCGAGTCGGCACGCCTGCTGCTCAATTCGAAGTCGACCCGCTTTCCGAAGGGGCTGGCGAACTCGAGCGGTGCCGTCGGCCGCTATCTCACCGACACCACCGGCACGGCGGTCTCCGGGTTCATCCCGAAGCTGATGGACGGTGTGCCGCACAACGAGGACGGCGCCAGCGGCATGCACCTCTACATGCCGTGGTGGATCGACAACCGCAGGCTGGATTTCCCGCGCGGCTACCACATCGAGATCGGCGGCGGGCGCCGGATGCCGAGTGCCGGGTTTCTTTCCAGCATCCACCGGCACGCCGGTACCGACGCCGACGGGCGCCGCATCACTCCCGCCGGCTACGGCAAGGCCCTCAAGGACGACTACCGCCGCTTCTACGGCGCGCGCGTCGGGTTCTCGGGCCGGGGCGAGATGATTCCGAACGAGGGCAGCTACTGCGAGATCGATCCGGTCGTCGTCGATCGATGGGGCATCCCGGTGCTGCGATTCCACTTCAAGTGGACCGACTACGAGCTGAACCAGGTGCGGCACATGCAGCACACCTTCCGCGAGCTGATCGACGAGATGGGCGGCACGCCGCTCTCGCCGATGCCGTCGCGGACCAGGGGCTACGGGATCGAACCGGGCGGCCGCATCATCCACGAAGTGGGCGTCACCCGGATGGGCCACTCGCCCACGACCTCGGTCCTCAACGCGAACTGCCAGGCGCACGACGTCAAGAACCTGTTCGTCGCCGACGGCGGGCCGTTCGTCACCAACGCCGACAAGAACGTCACCTGGACGATTCTCGCGCTGGCGATGCGGACCGCCACCTACATCGCGGATCAGCGAAAGGCAGGGACGATCTGATGGACGCGATCGATCGTCGTCAAATGCTGCAGCTGCTCGGTGCCGCGCCTGTGGCAGCCGGGTTCGCATGGAGCGCGGACGAGGTGCGCGCCGCAAGTGCTCTCGCGCAGGCAGCCAGCGACAGCGGGGCCCGCTTCGGGGCCGCGGCGACGTTCAAGCCGAAGTTCTTCGCCCCTCACGAATGGGAGACGGTGAGAGTGCTGGTCGACCTCATCATCCCGCGTGACGAGCGTTCGGGCAGCGCCACGGACGCCGGCGTCCCGGAGTTCCTCGACTTCATCCTGATCGACGAGCCGCGGCTGGCCGAGGAGACGAGGCGGCAGACCGCGATGCGCGGCGGCCTGGCGTTGATCGATCTCGAATGCCAGCGCCGCTTCGACAAGACGTTCGTTGCCTGCACCGACGCCGAGCGCATCGCCCTGCTCGATGACCTCTCGGTGCCGCCGCCGCTCACCGTCGACGAGGAGTCTGGCGAGGACGCATTCGACGAGACGCCACGGCTGCCGGCGCTCTCGCACGGCCGGGCGTTCTTCGCCAGCTTCCGCGATCTCGTCGCCACCGGCTTCTGGACGACGAAGATGGGGATCGAGGACTTGCAGTACCTGGGCAACCGCTACGTGGCCGAGTGGAAGGGCTGCCCGGACGAAGCGCTGAAGAAACTGGGCGTCAGTTATCCGCCAGAGTGAGCACACTACCGCTCAACGTTCGCCGACGACGAACCGGGCCGACCGGACAATCGACCGGCCGGAGAGATTGTCGCTGACGACGGCCTCGAGCTCGTAGGAATCGGGCGGAAACGACGAGAGGGGCAATGCCTGGGTCACGGCCAGCTGGTGGCCAGCCCGGTCATCGAAGGCTGGCGGCGTGTGCACGCGCGAATATCGCGCCGGCTCCATCTCGCCGAAGAGCTTTCCGAACTGTGACACCCGGCGAAACCGCAGGGCAACCGAGGCGTCGGGAAGCCTGGTCCGGTCGGTGGCCAGGTTGTAGACGAAGAACACGATCGACAAGACGTCGTTGGACGTAAACGCCGCGTTGAAGCGCGGGAAGACCTCGGTCTTGTTGAAGGCGTACGGATGGTCGATCCGCTCTGCCTGAGCGAACCCCTTGTTGAGAGCGACGATTCGATCCGCCAGGATGATGCTGCTCGTTGTCAGCTCGTTGCCACGGAGGTCCGGAACGCTCACGGTCGATTGCATCACCGCCGACCTGGGCGCGCCAGGGCTCCCCGCACGTTCGCGGATTGCGAAGTAAACGTCGTAGGCGCCGGGCGCGAGCACGAGCGATCGGCTTACAGAGGGCGACTTGCGGTCCGGGAGCCGGGCGATGAAGTAGGCCCCGAGGGATCCCGCCACGCCGGTCAGCTCGCTGGCCATCAGGCCGAGGCGTGCGGAGGCCTCGCCTGCCGTTGGTGTGCCGTGCGAGAACTGGCGCTCGGGAACGCTCAGCGGTGTCCCCACCTCGCTCCCGCTCACGCGGGTGGCCGGCGCGGCCCCGGTGCCGCGCGGAACCGCCCGTACGTACAGAGCGACCGAATCGAGCGGTCCGCTCAGATCGTCCAGTACCAACGTGAACGGAACGTAGACACGCTCGTCCGACGTCCGCATGAAGTGGTTGTTCCACTTGAGCCAGGCATCACCTGAGGCAGGTTGGCCGGACATGACGCGATCGACCATGGTGCGAAGCGCCGCGGCTTCCACTCGCGGCATCAGGCCCTTGTCGAGGTCGGTCTGCGTCGAGACCACCGTCCCGGCGACGCACGCGACGAGCCCGGCTACACTGACCTTCCGCCAGACAGCCCCGCCGACTCCAGCCGACTTCATGGAGGGTCTCCCAGGCCGATTCTACGCCCTCGACCGGCCGATCATGCCGGCGCCCGCGTAACCTCGCTCGGCTTGCCCGGACGAAGCGCTGAGGAAGGTGGGCGTCAGTTATCCGCCGGAGTAAGAACGCGGAACACGGCCAACACGAAGGACACGAAGGACACGAATTCACGACCTCCATCTCATCAGTGACCGGCAGCCGACGCCGTCGGTCAACACTGCGCAAGCTTGCGAGCGATCTTGCGGTCGTGAGTTTGATCCTCAGCCAGAAGGCCACCTTTGACGGACGCGATCGCAGTGGCGATTTCTACGTGGTAGACATTTGGAGAAAGACTGCTGGCAACTGGCAAATCATCGCCCGCTCCCCTCGGGACGAAGCTCGATCGCTCGCCGTAGCGAGCTGATGGACCGGTGCGGCGACGCCGGCATCGTCCGAGCACGAATTGGCCAGTCGCCGCCCAATTGTGTCGTCTGTCCTTTACCTTCGTGCCCTTCGTGTCCTTCGTGTCCTTCGTGTTATCCCGTTGACAACCGCGGGCGGAAGGACGCGGCAAACACCAGCAGGATGAGCGCTGCCCCGGCGGCCGGAACCAGCCACACGCCGCGCCAGTCGTGCCCGCCGGGAACCACGTACGCATCCACCACGGCGCCCGAGATGAACGCGCCGATGAAGTAGCCGACGCCGTTGGTGACGAAGTTCAGCAACCCCTGCGCCGCGGCCCGGACCCGCTCACCCGCGCGCTCGTCGGTGTAGATCTGTCCGGCCACGAAGAAGAAGTCGTAGCACACACCGTGAAGGAGGATGCCGGCGTAGAGCATCCACATGCCCGCGCCGGCGTTGCCGTAGGCGAACGCCGCGTAGCGCAGCGCCCACGCCGCCATCCCGAGCAGCATGATCCGCTTGATGCCGAGCCTGACCAGCAGGGCCGGGAGCAGGAGCATAAAGCCAATCTCGCTCATCTGGCCGAAAGTCTGGATGAACGCCGCCTGCGGGACACCAATCTCGTTGAGGAACGGGTTCGTGAACGCGTAATAGAACTGCAGCGGCACGCACAACAGGAACGAGCCGGCGACGAACACTGCGAACGCCGGATCGCGCAGGAGCTCCAACGCGTCGAGACCCAGCACGTCGCGCATCGACACGGCTGCACCCGCAGCCCGCGGCGGGGTATGTGGCAGCGTCAAGGCGTAGAGGCCCATCACGATTGAGGCACCGGCGGCGAGCTGCATCGGCACGGCCAGCGCGTCGGCCTGCAGCACCTTGCCGACCAGCACCCCGGCGGCGATCCAGCCAATCGTCCCGAGCACGCGAATCACCGGGAACTCACGCGCCGGATCGCTCACGTGATGGAACGCGACCGCGTTGGTCAGCGACAGCGTCGGCATGTAGCAGAGCGAGTAAGCGAGGAGGAGCCCATAGAACGTGCTCCACTCGCGCGTGCCTGCCACCAGCCACATCAGCACGCCGCCACCGATGTGCAGCGCCGCCAGCAGCTTCTCCGACGCGAAGAACCGATCCGCGACGATGCCGAGGAAGAAGGGCGAGACGAGCGCGGCGATCGCGGTGGCGCCGTACGCAAGCCCGACCTCGGCGCCGGAGAATCCCAGCGTCTGCCCCAGGTAGGTGCCCATCGTGACGAACCACGCCCCCCAGATGAAGTACTGGAGGAACATCATCGCGGCGAGCCGCGCCTTGATCATGCCTGGCGGATCCGGATGCCGCGGAAGCCCAACGCGCCGGGATGATCGCCCTGGATGGCGAGATAGCCGCGCATCGACTTGCCGAAGTTCGGCCAGTCCTTGAACTTGCTGGCCGCCACCTTTGCGTTCCAGTCGGCGCTGCCCTGCTCGAACTCGAGCAGTTTCACGCCGTTCAGCCAGTGCTCCACGTGCGGGCCGCGCGCGAGGATGCGCGTCTGGTTCCACTGGCCGACCGGTTTCAGGTGACCCGCTGGTGAGGGGTAGAGCGCATACGAGGCGCCCGCGCAGGTCAGCCTCGTCTTGTTGTCCGCGGCCTTCTCATCGTCGAGCAGCTGATACTCCGGCGCGGTCCAGTAGATCCGGTCGTACTCCTCGGTGCCGCGATAGAAGATGCCGCTGTTGCCGGCCTCGCCGATCCGCCATTCGACCTCCAGCTCGAAGTCGCCGAACTGGTCGCGCGAGATGATGTCGGGCACGGCGGCGTCCTTGCTCAGGATCCCGTCCGCGACTCGCCATCCGGCGGGCATGGCATCGGACTTGTAGCCGCGCCACGCCTTCATCGACGAGCCGTCGAAGAGCGATTGCCAGCCGCCCGCCGGCGATTGATTCCGCATCGCCACGAGGCCGCCCACCGTCACCGCATGAAACTCACGCCGCGTCAGGCGCATGCCGCCTCCGGCGCCATTCTAATACCGCCGCGGCAGGCGCGGCGGCGAGTCGTGGCATCCTGATGGGCGATGTTCCTCAACGATATGCGCGCGGCCGTGAGTCAGCTCGCTCGGGCGCGCGGGTTTGCCGCGACCGCGATCGTGGTTCTTCAGCACGATCGGCGTGCGCCCGAAGACGGCGTCGCGGTGCTGTGCGGGCTCGCGCCGGCCCGCCTCGCGGCTCGGACCATTGCCGCCGAAGCGCTCGCCGACGGCGGCCGATCGGTCACCGCGCATCGATCGATGCGCGCTCGCGCCGCGCTGCAGGTCGTTCAGACCGCGCTGGCGGTGGTGCTGCTCATCTCGGCCAGCCTGATCGTACGCAGCTTCGGAACGCTCACGGCCATGGATCTCGGATTCGATCCTGGAAGCACCCTTTCAATGGCCATCGAGCCGAGGCTCGAGGCGCGGCCGGTGAACGCGTGGATGGGAGACCTGCTGGCGCGCGTATCGGACGTTCTAGGCGTCGAGGCGTCCGGCGCCCTCTACCTGCGTCCGCTAGCGCTCGGCCCGATCGGACAAGGCACCCTCGTCACGCTCGAAGGCCAACCCGAAACACCCGACGCTGCCCGTGGCAACCCGCTGCTCAACTATCGGGTCGCGACGCCTGGCTACTTCGCGGCGATGCGCATCCCGATCGTGCGCGGACGCGATTTCTCCGCCGCCGACAGCGCGCAGTCGCCGCGCGTCGCCATCGTCAGCGAGAGCACGGCCGAGCGGCTGTGGCCGGGCCAGGATGCGATCCGCAAGCGGCTGCGCACGTCGACGTTCGAACGCGGGACCGGGCGCTGGGCATGGCGCGAGGTGGTCGGAGTGGTCCGCGACGTGCGCTATCGCGCCCTGACCGAAGTGCAGTTCGACATGTACGATCCGGCGGCGCAAACGCCCGTTGCGGCGACCGATTTGATCGTCCGGACCGCCGGCCCTCCGCTTCCGCTGCTGGCCGAGATCGAGCGGCAGGCCCGCGCGCTCGACCCGCGGGCGATCGTGAGCCGCGTCGCGACCCTCGACGCGATCGTCTCCGAGGCCCGCGCGCCGTGGCGATTCGTGGCGTGGGTCATGGCGATCTTTGCAGGACTGGCCTTCCTGCTCTCCACCGTCGGGCTCGTCAGCCTGGTCGCGCTCGACGTCGCGAACCGCCGGCGCGAGATCGCCATCCGCTCCGCGCTCGGAGCCGGCCGCCAGGCGCTGATTGGCGGCGTGCTGCGCAGCGTCCACGGCCGAGTGGCGGTGGGCGGACTCGCCGGCGTGGCCCTTGCCGCTCTCGGCACGCGGATGTTTCGCGGGCTACTGGTCGGCGTCCACGCGCTCGACTGGCGCACATACGTGGTGGTCTGTGTCGCGGTGGCCGTCGTGACGCTGGCGGACAGCTATATCCCGGCCCGGCTATATCCCGGCCCGGCGCGCGGCCCGCGTCGATCCGCTCTCTCTGCTCCGCGAGTAGGTCCGCGCCGATTCTGCCTTCTGCCTTCTGCCTCTTGCCTTCTGCCTTTTGCCTTCTGCCTTGACCGTCAGCGGCTCAGCGGCGAGAAGCCGGGCCGGATCGGTGAGAATTGGCCGTGCACATCGGGCACACGCCGCTCATCCGCCTCGAACGCATGGCACCGCCGAACGGCGTCGAGATCTGGGTGAAGTGGGAAGGCGCCAATCCCACCGGAAGCATGAAAGACCGCATGGCGCTGTCGATGGTCCTCGGCGCCGAACGGCGCGGCCAGCTCCGGACCGGCGGCCGCGTGCTGGATTACACCGGCGGCAGCACCGGCAGCTCGCTCGCCATGGTGTGCGCGGCCCGTGGCTACAAGGCGTACTTCGTGTCCTCCGACGCGTTCTCCGAGGAGAAGCTGCAGACGATGCGCGCCTTTGGCGCGGAACTGGAGGTCGTTCCGAGTGACGGCGGCAAGGTGACGCCCGACCTCATCAGGCGCTGCCTGGCGCGCGTCCGCGAGCTCGCGAAGGAAGAGGACACGTTCTGGACCAACCAGTTCAACAATCCTGACAATCGCGCCGGCTACCACGCCATGGCCGAGGAGACTCTGGCCGCGCTGGACGGCCGGCTGGACGAATACGTGATGATGGTCGGCACCGGCGGCTCGTTCTCGGGCAACGCGGAGATCTTCAAGGCGAAGGTATCCGGCGTTCGGTGCATAGCGGGCGAGCCCGTGAACAGTCAGGTGCTCGCCGGGCACGCGCCATCCGGCGGCCATCGCATCGAGGGGACGGGAGCCGGCTTCGTGCCGGCGATCTACCGGGCCGATCTCGCGGACGCGGTCATGGCCGTCACCGACGCGGACGCGATGGCTACGGCGCGGCGCCTGGCTCTCGAGGAGGGCCTGTTCGGCGGTATCTCGTCCGGCGCGAACGTCTGGATGGCGCTCGAACGCGCGAAGCGCCTCTCGTCCGGCGCGCGCATCGTCACGACCGTCTGTGACTCGGGCCTGAAGTATCTGAAAGGGGACTTGTACAGGTGAACACCTACCGCGACCCGAGCCCGCCGCTGTATCTCAACAGCGTCTTCGACCGATCGAGGGACGCAGCATGATCACGAACCGCTCCGCGCCGTCGGCGACCGTCGTGCCGATTCTCGTTTACGAAGATGTGGGCGAGGCGCTCACCTGGCTCTGCGCGGCGTTCGGCTTCACCGAGCGGCTGCGCGCCGAGCGCGATGGTGTCATCGGCCACGCGCAGGTTTCGGTCGGCGACGGGGCGATCATGCTCGGCCGGCAGGGCGGTCCATTTCGAGCCCCACAGGGCGACGAGGTCTCAGCCTACGTTCACGTGACCGTGGACGATGTGAACGCGCACCACCAGCGGGCGGTACGGCACGGCGCCCGCGTCATGCAGTCGCCGCACGACATGCCTTTTGGCGTGCGGCAATATACGGCGATCGACCCGGGCGGCCACCGCTGGACGTTCTCGCAGAACATCGCCGACGTCGCGCCGGAGGCCTGGGGCGCCACGATTCGAGCGGAGGACAAATCGTCATGACCACGGTCTCGTTCGTCAATCCACCGTCCGTTCACACCCCGGGTGGCGCGTACAGCCACACCGCTGTTGTACCCGGCGGAACCGAGCTCGTGTTTCTGTCCGGCCAGATCGGTGTTCGACCGGACGGAACGCTGCCCGAGTCCGTGCCCGAGCAAGCCGATCAGGTCTTTGCCAACATCACGGCGCTGCTGAGCGCTCACGGGCTCGACGCCAGGGCCATCGTCAAGCTCACGATGTTCATCGTCGCAGGCCGAGACCTCCAGGCTGTTCGAGACGCCCGCACCAAGTACTTGGGCGCACACCGGCCGGCCTCCACCGCGGTGTTCGTCTCGCAGTTGGTGGATCCCAAATGGCACGTGGAGGTAGAGGCGGTTGCCGTGAGGTCCATGTCATAAGTCCATCGTCGTGTTCAGCATCGACTACCGCAATCGCGTCCGCGACCGCGTGCTCGAGCGGGCTCGAGCAGACGAGCGGATTGTGGCCGGCGCGGTGGTCGGGTCGCTTGCGACAGCTGAAGGAGATCGCTGGTCCGACCTGGATCTGACGTTTGGCGTAGCTGAGGGCGTTCCAATCGGTGACGTC
Source organism: Vicinamibacterales bacterium (assembly GCA_035495795.1). Classification (GTDB taxonomy): domain Bacteria; phylum Acidobacteriota; class Vicinamibacteria; order Vicinamibacterales; family UBA2999; genus VFZN01. The sequence continues at coordinate 21,124 of DATJFF010000205.1, read as the reverse complement.
CTCGACGATTTCACTGCGAATCTCAGAACCGCCTTCGACGCGATCGACTTGTTCGATGTTCCGAGCGGCGCCGCGCTGTATCGCGTCTTTCTGTTGCCCGGCTGCCTTCAACTCGATCTGTCGTGTGCGCCCGCCTCGCAGTTCCGCGCCCTCGGCCCGGAGTTCAGGCTGCTCTTCGGTGAGGCGGCGGCGCCGGCGTACGCGCAGCCGCCTCCGGCCCGGCAACTGTTCGGCTACGCCGTCCACCATGCAATGAGGGCGCGGTCCTGCATCGAACGCGGACGGTATTGGCAGGCGGAGTACTGGACGAGCGGCGTCCGGGACTACGCCTTGAGCCTGGCTTGTCAACGCCGGCATCTTCCTGTTCATCACGGTCGCGGCTTCGACTTGCTGCCTCAGGACGTCCGGCAGCTTGCGGAGAGTGCGTTGCCTCGAGAGATCGAGCCTGCGGAACTCCTTCGGGCGTTGGGCTGCGCAGTGGACCTGCTGCTCAGGGAATCTGGAGAGGTCGAACCATTGGCCAAGAGAGCTGCTCCGGAACTGCGGCAGCTGACACGAGCAAAGGGAGACCTCGCGGACTAGTCCGGCTGTGCAAGCCGACCGCGAGTGATGGGCTCTACACTCGATCGGCCGTCACCACCAACTCGGGGTCGAACACGGCGACCGTGGGCTTGCTATTGCGCTCGCCGAATCGGATTCGTACCTGCGTGGCACCCATCGGACAGAACGCGTGGTCGCCAAGGTGGGTGAGCCCGCGGGCAAAGCGGCCCGAACGCGCAATCGAGAGGTCGCTGCCGTTCAGCTCCACCACGAGCTTGTCACCCGCGTCCGGCCCGAACGTGTACGTGCCCACGAGCGACTTGAGGTCCGCCTCTGTGATCGGCACCGGCGTGGGCCTCGCGTCGGCGCCCGGAAGCGTCTTCAGATACTCCACCACCGGCTGGGCCACCGCACCTCCGGCCATCGCATGCCGCAGCAGCGTGATGCTGTGCGCACCGTGCACGCGTTCCACACCCGGAGACGCGGCGATCATCGCCTTGACGACGTCGAGCTGCCCCAGCATTGCGGCCGAGAACAGGGTGGGTCGAGCGCCATTGGCGATGAGCAGGTCTGCAATCTCCCGGCGACCCGTGTGCGAGGCGGCGCCGAGCGCGTCTTCCCAGTCTCCATAGCCCCAGTCGATGGCCGCCTTGGCCAGCGTCGGCCATCGCGAGAGCAGCGCCTTCACACGCGGCAAGTTGCCGTGTGCGGCGATGACCATTTCGCGGCTGAGCGGTAACGAATGCGAGGGGAACGCGTCCGGCAACGGCAGCCGCGGTGGTTCAGTAGACTCCGGGGCCTGTGCATGGGCCGCGGCCGCGTCGAAGGCCAACGAGAGGGGTGAGAACGCGACAGGCGTCAGCCCCATGAAGTGACGGCGGGATAAGGACATCGAACGAACCTCCAGTGTGAGGTATCCGACATCGCGCCTTCCTATGCAACCCAAGACCAGCCTAGGCTCGAACTCACGGCGGCTCAGTCACTTGGCGGTGTCGGTGAACGGCGGCAGAGATTGGTCGTCGGTGTTAGGGTCAGCGACGGTCGTCACTCATGGCAGAATCCGGGCACCGGCGTGATGCGAAGCGTCAGGCGCCGCGGCTCAGCGCGTCGAAATCCGTTAACCAGGGTATGCCATGGACGCAGCTACTCTCGTCGTTCAAGAGTTGTTCGATCAATACGCGCGTAGCCGCAGCGCCATGGAGATCGATGGCATCGTCTCCCAATATGCCGACGCGTGCATGTTTGCCGGCCCGGAAGGCGCACGCGTTGTTGAGAAGCAGGCGCTTCTTGAGGGTTTTCCGAAGGCGCTGGAGTTGTTGAAGACGGTGGGTCATACATCGACAACGCTTGCGTCTCTCGACGAGACGAGGGTGGACGAACACTACACGATGGTCCGCGCTCAGTTCGTATGGCGCTTTGAGAAGGGGGCCACACCAACGGTTGATGTCGACGTCGATTCCACGTTCATGGTGCATATCAAGGAAGGCGCGGCCAGGATTGTCTTTCAACACGAGCACGAAGATTTCTGGCAGGTGCTTCGAACCCGCGGCGTGTTGCCGTCGACGTAACGGTATGGCTGGATCCCACGCAACGACCAGACGGCAGTTCGTAACCGGCTGCGCGACAGTCCTCGCTGGGCGGGTGCTCTACGCCACCCGAAGTCGTGCAGCGCAAGCACCTGCATCAGCGAGTCCCGCCAGCCCGATTCTCCTCGAAGATCTCGTCGCCGCCAATCGCATCCTGGCAGACCAGGGCGTGCTCGACGCCCTGGGCCATGTGAGCGTCCGCCACGATCGCGATCCAAATCGATACTTTCTCTCGCAATCACGATCCGCAGAGCTCGTGGCTCTCGACGATCTGATGGAATACGACCTTAGCAGCAGTCCGGTCAATTACGCCGGCCGGCCGATGTATCTGGAACGCTTCATTCACGGCGAGATCTACCGTGCTCGCCCTGATGTCAAAGCGATTGTCCATACTCACGCTGCCTCATTGATCCCCTTCGGCGTGAGTAGCGTGCCGCTTCGCGCGGTGCATCAATCTGCGGCCTTCATCGCGCAGGGCGTCCCCGTCTTCGATGCTCGCGAGGCCGCGGGTATGACCGACCTGCTGATTCGCGACGCGGCCCTCGGTCGGGCGCTCGCCCAGAGCCTGGCCAGTCACAACGCGGTGTTGATGCGCGGTCACGGAGCAGTCGTGGTCGGGCCGTCCTTGCCGCTGGTGGTCCGTCGCAGCATCAACCTGGCACTGAATGCGACGTTTCAGATGCAGGCGATGGCCCTGGGCGGCGAGATCGTCTACCTCGCCCCCCAGGAGGCCAGGGAGGTCCTGGCACGAGAGGACGCCGGCCTCGATCGCGCCTGGGAGTTCTGGAAGCGAAAGGCGATGTCAAAATAACGATCGCGCGACGCTCGGACGTAGCCACGCCAGGCGATGCCAATCATCACCGTGTCAACAGAGATCGCCGCCGAGGTCGGCGTGTGTTTCGATCTCGCGCGAAGCGTTGAGGCACACATCGCATCGACTCGCAAGACGCACGAACGGGCTGTGGCGGGTGTGACGACCGGCCTGCTCGGGCCGGGCGATGAGGTGACCTGGCGCGCGCGGCACCTGGGTGTGGTCCAGGAACTCACCAGCCGGATCACGCGGTTCGACCGTCCGGGCTATTTTCGGGACGAAATGGTTGGCGGCGTCTTCGTGCGATTTGTGCATGACCACTACTTCGAACCCACTGCTACCGGCACCATCGTCCGCGACGTCCTGGACTACTCCAGTCCATTCGGCCTGGCAGGCCGGCTCGTCGAGCGCGTGTATCTCAACTCCTACCTGTCGACATTTCTTGCCGACCGCGCTCGCGCTCTGAAACACTTCGCTGAGAACGGACAATGGCGAGCATGGCTGAATGAGGGCTTGTCGCAGACCCGATTGGAGGGATAGTGCGAGATCAAACAGTTCAGGTGGTCGAGGTATACATCAACGCCGTTCGTAGCAACGATGCTTCCGCATTGCCACTGCACCCGGACATGGTCGGGGTGTTTCCGGCGAACACGCACCGCGGTGCGGAGGCGTTCCGGGACGCGCTGGAGCCGTTCGCGCGAATGGTGAAGCGCATCGACGTGCTGCGCCTGGTGGTCGACGGCGAACACTGCGTCGCGCTCCTCGAGATCGAAACGGTCTTCGGCACCATCCCGCTCGCCGAGCACATTCATGTCGTAAACGGACAGGTCGTGTTCGTGCGCGGCTACTACGATCCTCGGCCGATCGTGAACGGAGGGAACGCCGCAACGGCATCAGCCGATGTCTGACATCGAAATGAAGGACTTATCTCAATGTCGAAGCTCGTCGCCATCATGTCAATGTCTCTCGACGGCTACGTCGCCGACCTCAACGATGGCGTGGGTGAAGTGTTCGACTGGTACTTCCACTCGGGAGACGTCGAATTTCACACCGGCGGGTCGGACCCCATGACGTTCAAGGTGTCGGCGCCGAGCGCCAGGCACCTTCGCGATCTCTGGTCCGAACTTGGTGCCGTGCTCACCGGCCGGCGTACCTTCGAGGTCGCCCACGGCTGGAACGGACATCACGCCTGGGGACCAGCGTTCGTACTGACTCACGACATCCCCGCCGGATGGCCGCGACCGAATTCGACGGTCCATTTCGTGACCGACGGCATCGAAAGCGCCGTGACCCAGGCCAAAGCCGCCGCCGCCGGGAAGTCCGTTGGAGTCCACGGCGCTGACACCATCCAGCAGTTGCTGACCTCTGGTCTCCTCGACGAAATCCATGTCGACGTCGCCGCGGTTCTTCTTGGCTCCGGCGTTCGACTCTTTGACCGCCTCGCCGGCGCGCCGGCCGTCCTTGGCAACCCGACGGTGATCGCCGGCGTCGGCGTGACCCACCTGCGCTACCCGGTACGGAAGGCGTAATCCAAACCCACACTTTTCTCGCTGGCGGGACGCGCGCCTGATCCGTTGACGTTAGACTGTTCCGGATCCAACACCCAGTCACATGCTTTACATGGTCATCGAAACCTTTCGCGGCGGGGATCCGGTTCCGGTGTACCGGCGCTTCAGGGATCGAGGCCGCTTGATGCCGGACGGAATCGCGTACCTGGGCAGCTGGGTGACCGACGACTTGCGACGCTGTTTCCAGGTGATGGAATGCCAGGACCGTGGCCTCCTCGATCAATGGATGGCCAACTGGAGCGACCTCACCGATTTCGAGGTCATCCCGGTGGTGACGTCCGCGGAGGCTGCGGCGGCCGTGGCTCCTCGGCTTTGAGAATCGGGTGTTGCCGTTGCTGCTGGCACGACGGGAGTTTGAGCGACTCGCCGGGATGGCGTCGGCCGTGGCGGCGATCGATCCGACGGCGTTGGTCCTGGCGTCAGGCGATCGGTACACGAACAGCCGGATCGGGATCTCGCTCGTGAAGCCAGCCGGCTGGCGCTTCCTGTCGCTGGTTGACTTTCCGGCGATCGCCCAACGCCAGCCTCTTGCTATCGACGATCCCGACGTCGTGCAGGCGCTCCGCGATCCGAGCTCCACACCATTCCTCGTCGTCACGAAGTACGACGCGGAACATCCCGATCTCAATCCGTGCATCACGTGTTACGACGAGCCGACCGGGCCTGGCGTCGACACCGCCCTCGAGGGTCATCGCCAGGCGCTTCAAAGGTGGGTCCATTTTCTGAAGTACGCCTCGATCCAGGTGGCACCCGCTCCGATCGACCTGGCCTGTGGTACACCCGCGACGCTGTCCGTGTGGCGCTTTTCTTACGAGCACGACTCAGGACGGACGTGGGTGCAAGCCCGGACGCTCCTGGTGTACCGCGGCGACAGGGTCCACACGTTCCACTTCATGAATGGCGAGCAGGGAGCGTCAGTAGCCGCAGACGAACTCATGGCCGCGGCGCACTCGCTGTCGTACAACCTGATTTGACAGCGCACTTCGGGTGCTCCGGATGTAATCGAAGCGCGGGAACTCGTAGGATGACGCATGGCCGAACTTCCGTGTCTCGATTTGCTTGAGGCGACCCCGCAGATTCTCCGCGGCCTGACGGCAGGACTCTCAGACGATGATGTCCGCTGGAAGCCAGCCCCCGATCGTTTCTCCATCGGGGAAGTAATGGTGCACCTCTCCCACAGCGAGTGGCACTGCTACCGCACACGAGTCGATCAGTTCATGTCCGAGGAGCGGCCCGAGCTGGAACCGGACGAAGCGTCGTTTCACCTGGAGCTGTACCGGAAGACCGACCCGGAGGGTGCCTTCGACCATTTCGCAGATCAGCGCCGGACCAACGTCGACTACCTGCGCGGGTTGCCTGGGAGCGCAGGGCGCCGTGTCGCCTACCACAAGGGTGCGGCGACGGAGATCACGCTGGAGAACATGCTCCACGAGTGGGCGATGCACGACCTAGGGCACATCCGCCAGGTCGCGGAGTTGGTCCGGGCGCGCAAGCACTGGGAGGGCGCCGGTCCGCTTGGTGCGGACTACAAGCTGCGGCCGTGAGAGCCTCGCGCTTCAGGGAGCATCGCTATGCCTTCAGTGACTGGCATCCTCGAGACCGCTGTCTACGTCAGCGACATTCGCCGATCTCGCGAGTTCTATGAAGGGCTCTTTGGTTTTCGTCCAGTCGCTGAAGGCGAGCGATTGACGGCGCTCGCGGTCGGACCCGGCCAGGTCCTCTTGTTGTTCCGCAAAGGGGCTTCCGTGCGACTCGGTGCCAGTGCGCACGACGGCGACGGTCAGCTGCACCTAGCCTTCGCCATCCCGACACCCGAGTTGGCAGCGTGGGAGAGTCGTCTGGCGGAGCGCGGCGTGCCGATCGTGGAGCGTCGCACCTGGGACTTGGGTGGCCGGAGTCTTTACTTCCGGGACCCCGATGGACACCTGCTCGAGTTGGCCACGCCTGGTGTGTGGACGAACTACTGACCCGTGCTTCAATCGGGCGCTCCGGTTCGTTGCCCGGCGGCGCGTTGGGTTATAGGACTAAGATCGGCGCGTCTATCCCAGGATGCACGGTCCGGGTTGCCTGGCCATGGTGGTGGCTGACGTCTCGGGAGTCGAGACAGGGTTCGCGCGTCGGGAGAACGGCCGGTGGCTACTCGCTCGATTTCATGGAACCTGGCTCGCGCGTCGAACCGCGATCGGGACGGCCCTTTTAGCCAACTACATTGGAACGGACGGCGACTCGTCCAGCGGCAACAGCGTCATGCGCGACGGCGCTGCTCTGTACGTCGAGCGCCTGGACCGCGGGCAGTGGAGCGTCGGAGTACGCCGGGCCGAGCGATTCCGACAGGGTCGGAGCAGTTCGTTCTGGAGTTCTCGGAGATGCCAATCGAATTCGAGCGAGATGCCGGGGGGCACATCGCTGCGGTGGTTCTACTATCGTTGGATGGACCGGGCGTGAGGCGATTCCCCAGGTTGGCGTCCTAGCTGGCCATGCGTCGGCGCAAGCGACTGAGCAAGAAATGAAACCGAGCGCGCTGGACCAGTATCTCGCTGCGGCTCGCGCCAAGTTGGCCCGGCTCGAGCCAGCGGCGGCCCATGCCGCCACCCAACGCGGCGCGCGTCTCGTCGACATCCGGCCCGAGTTTCAGCGGCGGCGCGACGGGGAGGTGCCAGGCGCCATCGTTGTCGAGCGCAATCACCTCGAGTGGCGACTGCATCCTGACAGTGCCGCCCGGATCCCGGAAGCCACCAGTACCGACGTCGAGTGGATCGTGCTGTGTGACGAAGGCTATGCCTCCTCGCTGGCCGCCGCTGCCCTGCACGCGCTTGGATTACGTCGTGCGACCGATGTCATCGGCGGGCTCCGCGCCTGGCGGGCGGCAGGCATGCCACTGAAGCCAGCCGGCGAGGTGAGTGCGCCGCGGCTGGCCCCCGAACCAGGTTTGCCTGGCAAGTAGAACGCGACCAGCGCTCGGTGCTGTGTGCGATGATGGCCGCCGGACAGACCACCCAAGAGTCTCGGTGTTGAAAGCGAGGGCCGCCCCATGACTCTCAAGCCCCCGGTTCTCGGTCTCATCGCCCTGCCGCTGCTCGGAAGCGCCGGCGATCTTCATGTGTCCGGTCCGAGTGTTCAGGCGAGCGTCGAATGTGCCGTCACCAGACCGAACGGAATCGCAGCTGGTGAGGAACAACAAGACCCCAACAGCTACGGCAGCCGCGAAGTGTCTGTCGGACCCTTTGGACTATGGCCGGACGGAACGGTTTTCTTCAGGCCGGGGGGCGCGGGGTTCGTCACTCGAGACGGTTCGCTCGGAATGAAGTTCGGATGGCGGCGAGGCGTTTCGGGCCAGCTCAGGATTGAAGGACATCGTCTCGACGGCGCGGCACCACCATTGCGAGCGGAGGTGCCGAGCGGCTATGGCGATCGTGGCTTTCAGGCGACGTATGTGATCTTTCCAACGCCCGGCTGCTGGGAAGTCACGGGCCGCGTCGGGGACGCGAGCGTCACGTTTGTGACCAAGGTCGTGAAGATAGGCGACGGTCCGGCGTGGCGGAGAGATGCTCCTTAGATTGGGCGACAGGGTCCCCGCGCGGCAATCCCGCGGCGTATACTCTCGACGCTGGAGAACTGATCCTTGTAGCTCATCTGCCAAGGAGAGACCCATGGGCTCGAAACGACCGGCTCGACGGGAATTTCTCAGAAGCGGCGCCGCGTTGGCCGGCGGTTTCACCCTGGCAGGCGCAGCGCCCGCGCTCGGCCAGACAACCGCGGCCGGCCAGGAACACCACTCGCTGCCGATGATCAAGGAGGGCAAGGACCAGATTGCCTACGGCGAGCGCTCACCCCACGTCACCTCGGTGCGCATCGCCCACGGCGGCAGGCCGTCGCCCGACCCGTGGGGACTCACGTTTCATGTCGCGGCCCCGCTCCAGGATTCGGTCGGGATCATCACGCCGTCCTCACTCCACTACATGGGGACGACGCGCGGCTCGTTCCTCCCGGACATCGATCCCCGGGAGCACCGTCTCATGATTCACGGCATGGTCGATCGTCCGCTGACGCTCACCATCGACGACCTGAAGCGCTTCCCGTCAGTGACCCGCGTTCATTTCATCGAGTGCGCCGGGAATCGATCGTCGCGCCGGGCCAAGAACGTTCAGGAAACGCACGGCATGACGAGCTGCGCCGAATGGACCGGCGTACTCTTGTCGACGTTGCTCAAGGAGTGCGGCCTGAAGGGCGCGGCCACCTGGTTCGTCGCCGAAGGGTCCGAGGAAGTGAAGGGCGCGTCGAGCATGCCGATTGCCAAGGCGATGGATGACTGCATCATCGCCTACGGCATGAACGGCGAGGCGGTGCGGCCGCAGCAGGGGTTTCCGGTGCGGCTGATGGTTCCGGGCTTCGAAGGCATCTTTCACACCAAGTGGCTGCGGCGCATCAAGGTCGTGGACCGCTACTACATGAACTACAACGACTACGGGCACCTCGATCGCGATCCGAAGATTGCCGCGCTGGACTACCAGATCGGTCCCAAGTCGGTCATCACGTACCCCTCCGGCGACCAACTGCTGCCCGGGCGCGGCTTCTATGAGATCAGCGGCCTGGCCTGGTCCGGCGGCGGCGCGGTCAAGAAGGTGGAGGTGTCGACCGACGGCGGCAAGCGCTGGAACGCCGCCGAGATCAAGGGACCCGCGCATCGCATGGCGCACGCCCGGTTTGGCTACATGTGGAATTGGGATGGACAAGAGACCGAGCTCCAGTCGCGCTGCACGGACGAACTCGGCCAGGTGCAACCCTCGCGAGCCCAGATTGCCAAGTACTGGAACAAGCCGTTCGACGAAACCTTCAGCGTGCCGGGCCTGGACAACAGCATTCAGCCGTGGAGGATCGCCAGCGACGGGAGCGTCACCAATGGCTTCGCTTAAAGTGCTCGCGTGTGCGCTGCTCATGGGCGGCACCGCGCTGGCGCAGTCGCTCACTTATGGCGTGGGTCGCACGCCGACCGCAGAGGAAATCCGCGCGTTGGACATCTCCATCGGTCCCCACGGCGAAGAGCTCCCGCCGGGACGCGGAACCGTCAGGGAAGGCGCGCAGCTGTATCGCGCCAAGGGCTGTGCGGGCTGCCACGGCCAGACTGGCGTCGAGGGCAAGGCGCCCATCCTGAAGAGCAAAGCCGGTCCGGAGGTCGACCTCTGGGCGCGCGGACGAATCCTGCCGCTTCGCGCGCCGTTCGCGACGACGGTGTGGGATTACATCAATCGCGCCATGCCTCTCAACAGAGAGGGGACGTTGTCGGCCGATGAGGTCTACTCGCTGACGGCCTATTTGCTGTTCATCAACGATGTCATCCGGGAGGACGAGATTCTCGACGCCCAGACGCTCCCGAAAGTGAAGATGCCAATCGGTGACGATTACGCCCCCCTGCCCGACTGGAAGCCGAGGACGCCAAGGCTCAAAGGCTATCCCCACTGAACCTCGACCGACCAAACGACGCAACGCTGAGTTGAGATCGTCAGCGGAGTAACCGAGGAACAGTACCTGGCCGCCAACGTATCTGGGTCCGAGGAGGCCGTGATGACGTTGCCGTCCAACGCCCGCCTGGCGGGCGCCGCCTATCTTCTCTATATCGCGACCGGCATCGGCAGCATGGCCGCACCGGCTCAGATCCGGCCAGTGCTGGGCACCGTGATGGCATTCTGCGCGCTGACACTCGGTGCCACGTTGTACGCGATCACCCGGCATGTCGATCGCGACCTGGCGCTCATCGCCATGCTCTGCCGGGTGCTCGAAGCCGGCTCCGGCAATGGCGAGATCTACTTCGCGGTGGGCAGCACGCTCTTCTGCTGGTTGTTGCTGAAGGACCGGATGATTCCGGCCGCACTCGCCGTGCTCGGGTTGTTCTCGTCAGGCGGCCTCGTGGTGCAGCTGCTGGTGCAGCGGGCCGCTGGTGCCAGCACGAACTGGTCGTCACCCGTGACATGGGCAATCTGGTTCCCCCTGTTGATCTTCGAGCTGACGTTCGCCGCCGTGTTGCTGGCCAATCGCCTCCGGCTGCGACCGCCACTCGCTGATCGGGCGACGGCAGTGCGACACGCCGACTGACCGGGACGTGCATGGGGCTAACCACGCCGCTGCGCCGCGAGTTGAAACAGCGCTTCTTCCCGCTCCTCGGGGAGAAGGGCTTCATTCAGGACGACCGCGACGCGCCCCACACGATCCACTTTCGGCGTCCAGCGGGCGATGTGGTTCATCTGCTGGAGGTCCAGTGGGACAAGTACGGTGGTCCGACGTTCGTGATCAACTTCGGCACCTGCCCGGCCGGGGGACTGAACACGCCGAACGGACAGTTCCCGGTGGAACAGGTCTATACCGGCTGGCTGCGGGAGAGCGGACGGCTCCAGCCAAAGCGCGGTCGCGGCACCAGCAGCTGGTTCTCGCAGAAGAAGCCGTGGCTTCGGCGAATCTTCGCAAAGCAGGAGTTTCGTCCGCCGGACGAGGTGGTTGGTGAGCTGCTCGCTCTCTTCCCGCAGGTCGAGACGTACTGGACCACTGGCGCGATTGGCCACAACCTGCTGATGGTGCGGTTTCCCGACCGATAATGCAGCGGGTTGCCTGAGCCCAGAAAGGCCGCACGACCCACGTTTTGCGGGGTATGACATGGCAGAGGTGGTGAGCAACGTCAAGATCTTCCGGCAGTCTGAAACGAATGTTCGGGTCCTCCCGAGTGTGTGCCGTTTCACGACCATCGTGGGTGCGATGCTCAGCCTTGATATCGACGGACGCGAGAGACGGACCGAGACCTACACCTGCCTGGTAGGTCCGTTACTGAAGGAACATGAGTTCATCGGGGCCTCGTGCCTGGCGTCGATCGGCCAGCTGGAGCCGACGACCCTGGAGAGCGCCCAGTGTGTCCTCGATTCATGGGACGCCGAATGGAATGAGCGGTCTGGGCAGGTAGAGATCCAGGTCCGCGTGTCTGCGGTCGGCGCCGCCGCCAGGGTGCACATCCTCTTCAGCGTGACGATCCTCGCGGAAACGCCGCCGCCTGAAGCCTGAAGCCCGAGGCCTGAAGCCTGTAGAATGTTGCCGTGGCAGACAACGACACCGGTGAGGCGCTCGGCCTGGTCGAGACCCGCGGGCTGATTGGGATGATCGAGGCCGCCGACGCGATGGTGAAGACCGCCAACGTCGTTTTCGTCGGCTGGCAGAAGGTGGACGCCGGGCTCGTCACCGCCATCGTCCGCGGCGACGTCGGCTCCGTGAAAGCCGCCACCGACGCCGGCGCGGCGGCTGCCCGCAAGGTTGGCGAGCTGATCGGCGTCCACGTCATCCCGCGTCCCGCCGACGATCTCGAGCGCGTCTTCCCAATCGTCCCGAAAGCCTGAAGCCTGGAGCCTGAAGCCTGCGCGGCGGGTCGCGCGTCCGACTACCGCCGCGCGAAGAACCTCTCGTACCACGCGATCGAGCGGTCGATGCTGTCGACCACGTGCTTCGGCTCGCGCAGCCCGTGCCCTTCGCGCGGATAGCGCAGCATCGCCGCCTCCACGCCCACGTCCTTCAGCGCGATGTAGAACTGCTCCGCCTCGGCAATCGGCACGTCGTTGTCGTTCTCGCCGTGAATGAGTAGTGTCGGCGTCTTCACCTGGGCGACGTAGCGCAGCGCCGAGCGCCGCCACAACTCGTCCATCAGGTCGGCCTGGTGCGGCCGCATGCCGAACTCCATCTCCTCGTACTGGTTGTAGTAGGTCATGTAGTTGTAGCTGACCAGGTTGATGATCGCTCGGTTCGGGATCGCCGCCTTGAAGATGTGGGTCTGGGTGATCAACCACGCGGTGAGCTGGCCGCCGTAGCTGCCGCCCTCGATACCGAGCCGCTCGCGATCGATCCACGGGTTGCGGCGGATCGCCGCGTTGACGCCGTAGAGCACGTCCTGCGCCTCGTCGCCGTTCTGGTCGCGGAACACGCCGTCGGTGAACGCCTGCCCGTAGCCCGTGGATCCGCGGTAGTTCACCTGCAGCGTCGCCCACCCGCGCGCGGCATAGACCTGGCTCTGGAAATTGAAGGCCGGCCCCTGCTGCCCGTGCGGGCCGCCGTGAATCATCACGATCAGCGGGTGCTTCGAGCCCGCGGTCTGCCCGAGCGGCCGGGTCAGGAACGCCTCGACGTTGAACTTGTTGTCGTTGCTCACGAACGTGAACGGCTCCACGTCGGCGAACGTCTTGCCGGCGAGCACGTCCTTGTTCAGGTCCGTCATCGCCCGCCGCTCGGTGCCGACCAGCTGATAGAGCTGCGACATGTCGCGGACGCTCGTGAAGGTGTAGGCAACCCGATCCGCCGGGCCGAGGTCGAACTGGCCAACGGTCCCCCGCTCGGCGACGATCGCCTGCGCGCCGGAGCCGTCAGCGCCAATCCGGTAGAGGCGAACCAGCCCTCGCTCCTGGGCGGTGAAGAACAACCCGCCCCCGTCAGCGGACCACTGCGGCGGACCTTGCCGGTTGTCGATGGCGCCGCCCACCTCCCTGCGATGACCGCCGTCGGCGCCCATCGTCCAGACGTGGGTGTCTTCCATCTGGGTCTCGAGATCGGTCAGCCCGCGCTTCGTCGCCTCGAATGCTATCTGCTTCCCGTCGGGTGACCACGTCGGCCAGTACTCCGCGCTCTCCGTCGTCGTCAGGCGACGCATCTCTTTCGAGCTGACGCGAATCGAGAAGATGTCGTTGTTGAAGAACTGATCGGCGTCCGGCTCGCGGTTCGACACGAACAGGATCTCGTCGCCGGCCGGGGCCCAGTCGATGGAGTGCTCGTCGAACACGCCATCTGTCAGCTGCGTACTGCGGCCGGACGCAGTGTCGAGCAGGAAGATGTGGAGCCGGCGGTTGTCGTTGAACCGGGTGTTGCCTTCCGATGCCGTCGGCTTGTAGAGGAAGCGAGTAATCAACATCGGGTCGCCGGTGGCGTCGGCGGTCTCCGGCCCCGGCGTCGCGTGCACGTAGGCGAGCGTCTTCGAGTCCGGGGCCCAGGCGATAGTCCGGCCCGTGTTGGTGAGCGCGCTGCTGTTGGTCCCGAGCACCTCCGCCTTCCAGGCAGACCCGCTGCCATCGGCAGCGCAGATGATCAGCCCGGACTTTCCGCCGGCGCTGCCGATGTAGGCAATGGAGCGTCCGTCGGGCGACCACACCGGCTGCGAGCCGCGGCTCGATTCGTCGCCAACCCGCACCGATTGACCGGCAGGGACGTTGAGGATCCAGAGCTGCGAGTATGGTCCGCCGGGGCCGTCGTTGCTGGTGATCGTGTAGGCGATGCGTGATCCGTCGGGGGACCACTGCACGTTGCCGACCGAACGGAGCTTGAAGAGGTCACTGCTCTGCAGCCGACCCTGGGCGGCGGCTGACGCGGCAAGGGCAAGCGCGACACAGACGATGGGGAACAAGCGGCGCATCATGCCGCAAAGTGTAGGTCGATCCACCGCCGCCTCGTCAGCTGTGATTCAATCCAGCGTGTTGGCGAGGAGGCCCCCCATGATCCGCAGACCGCTCGTGCTCGCGATCGGCACCGTGCTCGTCGTCGCCGCCTGTTCGAAGAAACCGGATGCACCAGCGGGAGGCCCGGCACCGGCCACTCCCCCACCGGCCACGCCGGCGACGCCGAGCACGGCACCGGCCGGGACTGCAGCCGCGGGACAGGGGCACAACACCGGCACGCCGATCGATGGCGACGCCACGGTCACGGCGCCTGCCACGGTCACCGCGGGCGGGGAGGTCGAAGTCGCGTGGACCGGTCCGGGCAACACCGCCGACTACATCGACCTCGTCCCCCGAAGCCGCGTTGAGGCCGGCGGCGAGAGTGGCTATGTCTACACCAAGGACGCGATGCCCGTGGCGCGGCTCACTGCGCCCACCGCGCCAGGCGATTACGCGGTCCGCTACGTCGCCGATCTGGGGTCGGGCAGAAAGGTGAAGGCGGTCGCGCCCGTCACCGTGTCGGCCGCGACGGCGACGGTGACCGCGACGCCCAAGGCGGAGTCGGCCGAAGCGATCACCGTCGCCTGGACTGGCCCCTCGGGCCAGGGCGACTACGTGGACATCGCGCGGGCGGAGACGAAGACGCCCGACAGCGAGCTCACGTATGTCTACGCGAAAGAAGGCAGCCCGGCGCACCTCGTGGCCCCAGCGGCCGCCGGCTCGTATCAAGTGCGCTACCTCCTCGAGGGGCCCGGCGGAAAGAAGGTGCTCGCGAGCACGCCGCTCGAGGTGACGCTGCCCGTCGTCACCCTGGAGGCACCAGAGAAGGTGGCGCCGTCGGCGCCCTTCACGGTGGCATGGACCGGTCCGCAAAGGAAGGGCGATTACATCGACCTCGTGAAGGGCGGCCACACGGCGACCTCGGGCGAGCTGACCTACTTCTACGCGGTCAAGGACACGAACAGCTCGCTGACCGCTCCGGCGCAAGGCGGGGCGTACGAGATCCGCTACGTGCTCGAGGGACCCGGCGGCCGGGTCGTCCTCGGCCGGCGCGCCATCACCGTTCAGTGAGTGTCATCTGCGACTCTTTCATCGCACCACCTTCAGGAAGCGATGGACCGCATAGGCGGCGATCCTCCGGCCGTGCCTGACCCCATCTTCAACCGCGTTCCGGAAGTGAATGCCAACGTAGATGCGCGACAATGCGTTCTCGTCGGCGGCCTGGGAGAAGCTCGTGTAGGACCTGAACACCGGTGCGGGATCCGTGCAGGTGCTGCCAGTCGGCAGCGTCGTACTGCACGCCGTGAACGCGATGTCGTCGGTCCCGAACACCAGTTTCAGGATCTCCGCCGCCACGCCGCCCTGCACGGCATGCCCCGAGTCGTGATCCGGCATCGGATACGTAAACTGCAGCGGCGTCCAGTCGGCCTCGCCCTGCGTCCTCGGATTACCGTCGGTCTCTCCGAGTCGAATAGCGGTAATCGGCCGCCAGAAAAGGTAGTGATACTTGGCCTCCCAGGAAGCGATGTAGCCGTCGGCCATCGCCAGGTTGAGCAGCGCGAACAGCCGCGCGTTCTCCCAGGCGTCGAATCCGCGCGCCACTGAGACCGCACGCGCCAGACGATTCCAGGCGAGCGGCGAGCTCTCCAGCCAGAACAGTCCGATCTCCGTCTGGTCCGGCGTGCGCTCGTGGGGGGTCGGGTTTCCGTTTCCGCCGAGCCGCTTGACCTCGTTATAGTCGGCGGCGTACCGCGCGCTCTTCAGGGAATATGGCGGCGGCGGCCGGAACTGCGAGCTGCGATGCAGGACAAAGGGTGTGACGGTGCCCCATCGAGGTCCGAAGGCGAGCGGGAGCGGAAAGTCCGGCGTGAATCGCCACTCTCCCGGTTCCGTACCCTGGGGAAAATCGAAATCGAACATGTTCTGAGCCGCGCCGTCGCCAGTCCGCACAGCGATGATCGCGGCGGCCGCCGCCTGGCCGACCGCCAGACCTTCGGCTTTCGCAGGGCCATTGGGGATCGCTGCCAGCGCGGTCGCATAGGAGAGACTGGCCTGGGCGACGCCACTCGCCTGGCAGTCGGGCGATTCCGGGAGCGTGACGATGACCGAGACGAGCACGTCGCGCGCCGCGGCAGCCACCGCCGCATCCACTGAGGCCGCCGCGCTCGCGCTCGCGTCGAAGACGTACGGACGGGCACGACGGTCGATCGCATTGAGCGCGTCGTGCACGGCGGCGTGAACCATCGCATACATGCGCGCCTCGACCAGTCCATTCCCGCTGATATGGAGGCACGCCGCGGTTGCAGCCCTCGCGGCGTTCTCGTTCCACGCGATCACCGGATCCGCGCCGGCGCTGACCGGCGGGAGGGTGAGCAAGACCCCCAGCACGACGAGACCGCTGACCACCTGACGTTTCATAAGCCCTCCTCGAGCCCCGCGCGGCTGCGATTGAGCCTCGCGGGATCTGGCACGTTCTGCTGAGGCCGCAGAGCGCCTTCACCTGGGTAAGCGGCATCCGGGTGCGAGAACTACAACGAAGGGGCGGCACATTTCGTCAGGCAGCGACCTCATCAGTAACTGCCAGCAATGGCATCCCACCGAAGCCCCGACCGCTGTTCACGTTCGGAGCCGGTGCGGATAACGGTCTCGATCGAGATTTCGATGTAACGGCTGACGGCGAACGTTTTCTGTTCTTCGTGGCCGACAGCGGCCAGTCCAGCGCGACGTCGGCGACTTTGGTCCTGATAGAGAATTGGGTCAGCGAACTGGCGCGTCTCGTTCCGCGAGAGCCGTGACCCATATTGCGGCGGAGGACGGAAAGCCGGACGCTCGCAAGGAGGATTCCCCATGGCGGCCGATGACGATCTGACGGCCAGTCGCCAGGTGGTCTCACACGAGGAATGGCCGGGCACAGACGAGCATTGCGAGCTCAGGTAGTTCCACGGCGGTTCGCGTATCCTTCTACCCGCGCCCGTGACCGCTCACCCGCTCGATCTTGCCGTCGTCATCGCCTACGCACTGGCGATGGTCGGGTTCGGGCTCTACTTCTACTTCAGGGTCAATCGCTACGCCGACTACTACGACGGCGGCCGCACCTGGGGCGTCTGGATCGTCGGCTGCGCGGTAGCGGCGACCAACATCGGCGCCGGCAACACGATGGGCTCGGTGGCGATGGCCTATCGCGACGGCTTCTCGGCGATGTGGTACGTCACGCTGCAGGCGCTGGCGTTCATTCCCTTTGCGTATGTGGCCGTCCACAAGATCTACCCGTTGAAAGAAACCACGCTGGCGGAGTACCTGGAGACGAGGTACCAGCCGTGGCTGCGCCCAATCTCCGCGGTCGCGCTCGCGCTGGCGACGTTCGCCATCCTGCCGGCCCAGATCGTCGGCGGCGCCTCGGTGCTCACGGCGCTCCTCGGCATGGACTACACGACCGCGTTCCTCGCTGTCGGCATCACGTTGATTCTCTACTCGGCGCTGGGCGGCATGCCGTCGGTGACCTACGGCGATGTCTATCAATGGGTGCTGATGCTCGGCGGGTTCCTGATCGGCGTGCCGATCTTCGTGAGCGTCGCCGGCGGCCTTCAACACATCCTCTCGAGCACGCCGGCAACACACGCCTCCTGGACCAGCGGCGCCACCGGCACATGGAACCCGCCGACGATCGCGGCGTGGCTGGTGACGGTCGTGATGGCCCGTTTCGGCAGCCAGGAGTGGTATCAGCGGATTCGCGCCTCGAAGTCGCCGGAGGCGTCCCGGAACGGGTTCGTCCTCGGCGGGCTGATGGCGGCGCCGTTCGGAATTCTGACGATGGTCGTGGGCATCGCGGCGCTCGAGCAGATGCCCGGCCTGGCGAACCCGGAGGAGGCGTTCGCGCGTTCGATGATGTCGGCGATGCCGGTCGGGCTGCGGGCGCTGATGATGAGCGCGATCCTCGCCGCCGTGGTCACCAGCGGCGAGAGCAGCGTCAACGCGGCCACCGCGCTATTCGTGAACGACGTCTGCAAGCGGCTCGTGCCGGACCGCTCCGATCGCTTCTACCTGCGGTTGTCACAAGTCTCGTGCGCGGTGCTGGGGCTGATCGCCCTGGCACTCGCCCTCAACGCCCCGCACATCGTCGAGTACATCCGCCTCGGATTCATGATTCGCACGCCGGTGGCGATCACCGTGCTGATGGGCCTCTACTGGCGCGGCGCCAACGCGACCGGAGCGGCCGCGGCGATCGTCATCGGGACGGCGGCGGTCCTGGGATGGCAGAATCTTGGCGATCCGCGGTGGCTGGACCCATTCTGGATTGCGGCGCCAGTGACGATGGTGGCGCTCGTCGCCGGGTCGCGCCTGTCGCGCAGTAGCGAACATTCATCATGAGCACGCAGACACCTCTTTCCCGCATGCAGACATCGGTGGAGCCGGCGACGCTGGCCCGCCATCTCGAGTGGTTCTCGCACGTCCCTCGCGACACCGGAGGCGAGGGCGAGGCGCGCGCTGCCGCGTACATCGCCGCGGAGCTCGAAGCGGCGGGTTTGCCCGTGACCCTCCACGAGTTCGACGCGTTCCTCAGCTATCCGCGAGAAGCGGCGTTCCACACGGTCGCTCCGGCGGCGCACGAGTTCCGCTGCGTCACACACTCGTTCGTGCGGTCGACAGGCCCCGCCGGCATCACCGCTGACCTGGTGCTGATCGAAGGCGGCGAGTTCGGGGCAGCTCGCGGCAGAATCGCGCTCGTCGACGGGCTCGCGACGCCGGTGACCATCCTCCAGGCCAGCCAGGCCGGGTGTGCCGGAGTCGTCTTTGCCAACGAGGATCGCTTCATCCACAACATGATTGGCACGACGATCTGGGGCACGCCCGAGCTCGATCAGATCGATCGCATGCCGGCTGTTGCCGCGGTCTCGATCGACGTCGAGTCGGGCCGCGCGCTGAAGCAGATGCTCGCCGGCGGCCGGCCGGTCGGCGCGACGATGATGACCCGGCTGGACACAGGCTGGTACCGGTCGCTGCTTCCCGAAGTGCGAATCGAGGGGACGCGCGAACCGGAGCGCTTCATCCTGGTCGGCGGTCACTACTGCGCGTGGCATGAAGGCATCACCGACAACGCCACCGGCGATGCGTGCATCATCGAGATGGCGAAAGCGCTATGGCGCGAGCGGGACCATCTGCAGCGGTCGGTGCGCCTCTGCTGGTGGCCGGGCCACTCGCACGGCCGCTACAGCGGCTCCACCTGGTATGCCGACACCTATTTCACCGATCTCGCCGAGGGAGGACTCGCCTACTACAACATCGATTCTCCGGGCGTGAAGGGCGCGACTGCCTACTACTGCCGCAACACGTGCGCGGAGCTCGAGGGCTACTGCCGCGAGGTGATCGCCAGCGTCACCGGCCAGCAGCAGGCGCCAGTATTCCGGCCGGCGCGTGCCGCCGACCAGTCGTTCCTTGCGAGCGGCATGCCGTCCTTTTCCGCGTATCCGTTCCTGGTGGACGGCCATCCCGATAAGCGGCCGTGGACGGGCGGATGCGGTAACGCCTGGTGGTGGCATACCGAGCACGACACGATCGACAAAGCCGACGTCGGGATCCTCGCGGCAGACGCGAAGGTCGGCCTCGAAGCGGTGTGGGGCTTCGTCAACGCGAACGCGCTGCCGCTCGACTACCGCGCGACCGTGCGCGAGCTGATCGATGCCGTCCGGGGATTTCAGTCGAAGACTGAAGACGTGGACTTCGAGCCGCTGCTTGCCGACGCCGGCCGGCTGGCCGCAGCCCTGGAAGCCTTCGAAACGCGGCGCGGCGAAACCACGCCAGAGGCGGTGGCCGCCTGGAACAACACGGCGATGCGGCTCGGAAGGATCCTCAATCCGGTGATGTACACCCGCGGCGGGCGCTTCCACCACGATCCCGCCGAGTGGTCGCCCATCCTGCGCGCGACGAAACGCTTTACGCTGCCAGGGCTGAACAAGGCGGAGGGGCTCGCGCCCCTGCGTGGGACAGCGGAGCACGGGTTCCTGAGGACGCAACTTGTCAGAGAAGTGAATAGGGCGCGCACGGCGGTGAGGAGGGCGCTCGAGGCAGTTAAGAGTTTGGCAGTTTAGAGTTGCCAGTTGAAGTTGAAAGTTTTCAGTGCTGACTGCCACCGAAACTGTGAACTTCAACTGTGAACTCTGAACTGCGCAATTGTTAACTGCCTCAGCGGCGAGGCGGCGCCTAGAACCTGAAGCTGACCCCTCCGCCGAGCCGCATGATGTTGCGATCCTGCGAGAGCCTGAAGTACTTCGCGTCCACATCACCCCACAGCTGTTTAAAGAGGCGCACGCTGGCGCCGGCGCCGCCGTTGAAGGCATAGCCGGCGTGGGACACCGACTGGTTGCTCTCCGAGCTCTGCGTGGTCTGTTGGAGCGTGAAGTCCTGCTCCGTGTCGTTGATGCCGAGACCGCCCGACAGGTACGGGCGGAAACGCGCGGTCTGGACCGGCAGCTCGTAACGGATGCCGAGCGTACCGATCAGCGTCCGGCCGTCGATTGTTGCGCGCAGCCGGCCCAGGCCAGGCAGGTCGGGCAGGTTCGGGAAGTTGTTGCCGGGGAAACGTCCGTTACCGAATCGGACCGACCGGCGGGTCAGGAGATCGCGGACCGCGTTGCTGGTCGCGCTGCGATCGAAGTCCAGGATGTTGTCCCGGAATCCTCCGGCCGCGGCGTCGATCCACGTGAAGTCGCCCTCGAACCAGAAGTGCTCGGAAAAGCGATAGCCGACGGTCCCGCCGAGCGCCAGCTCCGCGTCGCCGGAGACGGTGGCCACCGCCGGCGCGAACGAAACGCGCAGCCGCTCGTCCTGGGCGCGGGCCGACGCGGGTACGAGTAAAAGGAAGGCAATCAGCGCCACGAACGGCGCCGATTTTGTGACATTTGACATACCTGCTCCTGAGTGTGCTGTGGCGAGGGCACCGCCGCCGTCGCCCGCCGTGGGCCTTGTCCGCCGAATGAGACGGATTCGCACGCCAGGAACGCACCGGAGCAAGTGGTATGCCGGAGGAGCGCCGCGCCGCAGCGGGTGCGCCTCGGGGTGGCGCGGGCGCGCGTCTGCATGGTAGCCTTGCACCCCTTCCACCCACCCAGTTCCGGGCCAGAGCGGAGGGAGTCCCATGCGATCCAAGGCGCGCAAACGGAGAGGTGCCATGAG
>DATJFF010000204.1:0-40699 GCA_035495795.1 Vicinamibacterales bacterium | reverse complement strand
GAATCGGGGCGTTGCCGCCCTCGGCGATCAGATCTTCATCGCGACCATCGATGCCCACCTGGTCGCGCTCGACATGCGCACCGGCCGGGTCCGGTGGGACATCGAAGTCGCCGACTACAAGACGGGGCACTCGATGACGGGTGCGCCACTGGCGGTGAAGGACAAGATCGTCATCGGCATCGCGGGTGCGGAGTACGGGGTCCGCGGCTTTCTCGACGCCTACGACGCCAGCACGGGAAAGCGGGCGTGGCGCCTCTGGACCGTTCCGGGACCGGGCGAGGCCGGTCACGAGACCTGGACGGGTGACAGTTGGAAGTACGGCGGCGCGACAACATGGGTGACGGGCGCGTACGACCCCGACACCAACCTCACCTACTGGGGAACGGGCAACCCGGGTCCCGACTTCGTCGGAGACGTCCGCACCGGCGACAACCTGTACTCCGATTCTCTGATTGCCGTCGACGTCGACACCGGTCGGCTCAAGTGGCATTTCCAATTCATTCCGCACGACGTCAACGACATCGACTCGACAGAGATTCCCGTCCTGATCGACGCCGAGTTCCGCGGACGGCTGCGCAAGCTCCTGCTCTTTGCGAACCGCAACGGGTTCTACTACGTGTTCGACCGCGTCACGGGCGAGTACCTTCATGCCCAGACATTCGCACGTCAGACGTGGGCGAAGGGGCTCGACGGGAAGGGGCGGCCGACTCCCAATCCGGACACTGTGCCGAGCCCGCAAGGCGCGCTCGTCTACCCCGACGATGACGGATACACGAACTGGTTCAGCCCGTCCTACAGTCCGCAGACGAAGACGTTCTACCAGAACGTGCGCGAGAAGGGCGGCATCTACTACCGCAACGAAGCGGTCTACCAGCCTGGACGGATGTACCTCGGCGCGAGCAAGCGTGCCGTTCCCGGCGAGGAGCCGTGGGGGGCGCTGCGTGCGCTCGACCCGCTGTCTGGCGAGGTGAGATGGGAATTCAGGGTCACCACACCGCCCTGGTGCGGCCTGCTTTCGACGGCCGGCCGACTCGTGTTCTCAGGCACGATGGAAGGGATGTTCTTCGCGCTCGACGCCGAGTCGGGCGCACCGGTGTGGCGATTCCAGACCGGGGGCGAGATCTGGTCGAACCCGATCAGCTACCAGGTCGACGGACACCAGTACATCGCTATTGCGGCGGGAAATGCGCTGATCGTATTCGGACTCGATGGGGCGTAAGACGCGTGAGCCTAGCGTGCCGTCCCCGGTTTCTTGCTGACCGTCCGCAGACGGAGCATGGCCGCTTCGGCCGCTCGACGCACCGTCGGGTCGCCATCGGTTGTCAGCCGGGTAAGCTCGGATTCCGCGAGCTGACCGCCGACGAGCCCGGTCGCGGTCGCGACGCGTGCGCGGATGACCGGATCGCGATCCTGCAGGTGCGGCACCAGCGCATCAGGCTGGATGCGGCCGAGTTCGACGAGGTAGCCCATCGCCTGATCTGCGAGTGGCGGCTCGGCGACGGCCTGGACCACACGCTCGACGTACGGACGGCCCGCCGCGGCAAGCGCAAATGCCATCGCCAGGCGCACTTCGTTGTCCCGTTCTTCGGTGAGCTTCTGCTCGACCGACGATGCATCGGCGTCGCGGACGCCGCCGAGCCGAGCGATCCCCTCATAGGCAATGCGGCGGTTTTCTCCGTTGTGGGAGAACCGCTCCTGCTCGATCAATCCCGCGGTTGAAGGATGCGCGATGCGGGCCAGGGCATCGAGTGCCGCCCGGCCGGCAGTGGCCGACCCGTAGTAGTCGATCTGCTGACGCAGCGCGACCAGCGCACGCGCCTCGCGGAGCTCGCCGACCGCTCGCATCGCCGCCAGCCTCACGGCGAGGTCCGAATCGACGATGCGGCCAATCAGCTGGTCGCCGGCCCTCGCCGCCTGCAGGCGCCCGAGCACGCGAACCGCGGCCAGCCGTACCTCGCTCGCGGGATCGGACAACGAGTAGGTCAGTTCGTCAGCCACGCGAGCGTCGATCGGCGGCG
Source organism: Vicinamibacterales bacterium (assembly GCA_035495795.1). Lineage (GTDB taxonomy): Bacteria > Acidobacteriota > Vicinamibacteria > Vicinamibacterales > UBA2999 > VFZN01. The sequence goes on along the minus strand of DATJFF010000204.1, from coordinate 38,681 downwards.
ACAACACGACGCCGAGCGCGTAGGCGGCATCCCGCCGCTCCGAAGGCCAGTCGTCGGCGAGCGCGCGCACGAGATTGGTCGTCAGTACCGAAGGCACTGCCCACGGCGTGGTGAGATACGGCGACCACTCGAAGGCATCTTCAGGGGACGAGACCCGGCGCTTCGGCGGCGGCTCGACGTAGATCCCGACCACCGCCTGGATGGCGTCGTGACGGATGTCCCGGATCGGATCCGCCACCAGCAGGCTGATCGGGTCCAAGGCTTCCGGGCCCATCGTCGCGAGGGTCTTCAGAGCCGCGCGGCGTACCTTCGGTTCGGCGCTGTTGACGTCAGCGCTCAGCTGTCGAAACGTCACTGCGTCGGCGGGTACCTGTCCGGCACCCGCTGCCGCCGCACCCGGCGACAGGGCCGTAGCGACCAGTAGACCCGCCGCGCATGCTGTTCTCGTCCGGCGAAGCGCCAGCCACGTGGATGTCGAGGTATGCATCAGAACCTCAATGTCAGAAACGCGCTGATTGGCAGGGACCACCGGCTGCCGGTGTCGTTTATGTTCTCGAGTCCCGTCCCTTCAAGAATCGGCGCGGGGCTCGGCTTCGGTTGATATCGGAGGCCAATTTCGGCGCCAATCGCGATGGTATCGGAGAGGTCGTGGCTGACTCCGGTATCGGCGCCGACGAGGAACATCGTGGAGCTCTCCCAGTATTTCAGGTCGGTCAGGGTCAGGCCGAGTTCGAGCACGCGAATCGTCGCGCCAACATCATCCGCAAACCGCAGGCCAGCTACACCAGCGACGTAGGTTCTCGTCGGACCTTCGGGACGGAAGTAGTAGCGGAGCCCGCCCTCGATATCGAGCGCCGAGGTGTTGCCGAACCGTGTGTAGAGCGGATAGCCGCCAGTGGATCCAGTCACGCGCTCGGTCGCGTTCATCTTGTTGTAGGCGAAGGTGGCGAACGCCTCCTTGTTGTAGTCAAGACCGAAATTGCCCATGACCCGGACGCGCAATGCGTCGCTGAAATGATTGCCGTAACCCTGCTCGACGAACACCGTCGGCGTGCCGTTGATGCGCCCGGTTTCTTCGTTGATGACGGTGCCGCTCAGCGCAAGGCCGGTGCCCAGGGCGAGGGTCACCGAGCGGGCGCCCTCCATCCCCTGTGCCCGCGCCGAGGCGGGCAACAGGACGCACGCCACCGCGGCGGCCACCAATATGGAACGGTAACTGTTCACCTACACACTCCTTGCCGGGCGGCAAAGGGGGACCTGGAACGTGAGGGCAAGCGGTCGGGGTGGGGGTAATGCCCCAACGGGCATCTCGACGCTGACCCGGTGACGGTGCACGGAATTGCACTATAACGCCGTAAGCCGCACGTAATCAACAGTTTCGTCGCCAGCGCGGGCGCCGGCGCGCGATTGGGAGGCCGCCGGAACCTCAGGGCTGGCGCTGCACTCGCCCGTCGGCGTCGATCACCACGTCGCGCACTTCGGGCCTGCCGCCAGGCCCGGACAGCCAGTGGATGCGCACGGTGCGCGAGGGTGCAATCCAATCGACGCCGGGATCGGCAAGCTCCAGGTTCTCGCGACAGCTTGCGAGCTTGATCGTGGCAAGGTCGTGGGGGGCTCCCTGCGCAAGCGGCACCACGCGAAGAAACTGCTCCTCGCCGGCCTGGCAATACGACATCCCTCCAGCCAGCGAGGAGTAGGTGTCGGTCAGCACGATCGCAGTGCCCGGAACCTCGCCGACGACAGTAGTCCGTTCGGGTGCTGTCTCGGGGCCGACGGTGGCGTCGCGAGGGAGGACGAGCCTGATGCTGCGGCCGCCCGAGACCTGCACGTCAACGAAGGTTTCGCCGCCCTGGACTCCGCTGCCAGTCACGCGGGCGGGACCCGACGCAGCCGTTGTCGTGGCGGCCGGTGTGTCGTCCCGCGGCGGGTTGGGCTTCCGGTTGCAATCCGCGAACGAGAGGCACGCGATCAGCAGGCCGCTAACCCAGGACGCGGTCCGCATAGCACACCCCGAAGAAGTTGTAGCCGGCACCGGCAGGGCGCGGGACCGCATACGGGTGATCGCGCGTCCGGAGATCGGCCTCGGTCCTGCCCGTATTCGCGGCCAGCGTCAGGTCCCAGCCGATATTTCGAGTTTGTGTGTCGCACAGGATGTCTGGATTGCGCGCCCACTTCTTTGCCTGGTCGTCCCATCGATGGTACGGACCACCGTTCCAGCGGCAGACCGTTTCGCGTCGCAGTTGCTCGCTCGTGAACGTCCGGCCGCTCTGGCCGAGAAAGGTCATCGCCGCGAAACGCTTCTGGGCGAACAGTGCGAGTCCGGCATCGACGTTCATCTTCCAGTTCCAGGCCTGCTCGAACGTCGGTCGCGGATTCGTCAACTGACAGATGCCATAGCCGCTGTCGCCCGACTTGACCGGAAGGTTGTTCCTGAATTGGATCGAATTCGTCTCGTGCGCGACGATGGCGCCAAACCCGTCGCTGTTCGGCCTGGAGTTCAGGTAGTTCGTGACCTCCGTCACGGAGGGGTTCGCGGCCCTGATGTTCACCGTGATGGTCGCCGTGGCGCCGCCCGCGGTCGCCCTCACCGTCAGTTTCCCGCCCCGATTGCCAATCGCCATGGCGGCATTCCACTGGCCCGATGCGGTGTTCACGCTTCCCGCGGCTGAAAACACGTCCCAGCCGATCGTCCACTCCCACGTGTGAGGCCCATGGGCATCGGTCGCGAAGACGATCGTGGGCCACAACGGCAGCGTCGTGATCGTGAACGTCGCATTCGGTGCGGGTTCGGTAAACGTCATCGCTTCCTCGTGTCAGCCAGCGCAATTGGTGGCCACGGGCCCAGAGCCGCCGGGCCCGTGGTCAAGGCCCCTTCTACTGATGCGTCGTGCACACAGCGGCATTCGCGACAAGCGCGGTGAACGGCGAATTGGTCAGGCCGCCGATCGCGATGTCGTCGATCTCCCATCCCGGTGCGCCGGTTGTTTCGTCGGCGCCGACGCGGAAACGAACCCGCACTGTCTGGCCGGCGTAGGTGGTCCCGAGGTTCAGGACGGCGGCGACGGCGTTCGGCCAGCCAACGCTGCGGTTCACGAACGCCGGGCGATTGGCGCCAATCGGCGCAGTCGTCGCGGCGTTGGTCGAGCCGTTGTAGACCCCGGCCCCAATGTCGGTCCAGGTCGTTCCCCCGTCGGTGCTGAGCTCGATGACCCCGCCGTCCCAACCGCCGATTTCGAACGCGAAGCGGTGACGGAACGCAATCGTGAGGGGACCGGCCCCGACCTGCAGCGCCGGCGACACGAGCGACTGCTGATCCGGCGTGCTGGGCTTGATCCCGTCGATCTGACCGTTGTTGTCGGGCCCCCACCACACGTGCTGAATCGGGGACAGCGCCCGCCGCTGCCAGGAGGTGATGTTCGGCAGCGCGACGGGATTGCCGGTCGCGGTCCAGCCGTTGTCGGCCGACTCCACCGACTCGGTCGCGGACGACGAGAGCGCCTCGTCGTAGTTCACTCGATGGGTTGCCGTGAGGCTCAGGCCGCCCGGCAGCTCGAGCTCGGGCGCGACGATCGTGAAGTCGAAGTCAGCGGCCTCGACCCCGATCGCGCCGCTCAAGGCCAGGCGAATTTGTCCGGTGCTCTCGCCGTTCTTCTGGAGCGGCGGGAACCTCACGGTGTTGCCGGACGGGAAGCTGACATGCGGATTCGACGACGTCACCGTCAGCTCGAGCTGGTTGAGATTGTTGGGCCCTTGATTGGCGAAGGTGAGCGTCAGGGCGCCAACTTCGCCGTTGTCCAGCACGCCGTCGCGATCGCACGACGCTCCATCGTCGGTCAAAGTGGTGTTCACGAGTTCGATCTGCGACAGTTCCCAGATGCCGCGGCCGTAGGTCGCAATCCGCATGAAGCTGCCGTCCGGCGGCATGTAGATGTCGTTGACCGGGACGGTGGGCAGCCCGTTGCTGTACGACTCCCAATCAAGGCCGCCGTTAACGGTCCGGTAGACGCCGACGTGGGTGGCGGCGTAGAGGGTATTGCCCGCCGGATCGCGCGGATCGACATAGACGCGCGTGACCGGCAGATCGGGCAGACCACTCTGTAGCGGCGTGAACGTCGCGCCCGCCCAGCTGTCCCCGGGGCTCCCGATCGTGGCTTTAATGACGCGCACCGCGCCCGGCGCCTGCGCCACCGACGTGATCCACAGCGTCTGGTTGTCCTGCCACGTGACGTTGGTCACGAAACCCTGGTAACCAGGCACTCTCGCGATCAGGTCAATATCGGTCCAACTCGCCCCGCCGTTGGTGGTGATGTCGAGGAACCCTGAGGCCGCGCCGATGGCAATCCGGTTCAGATCTGTCGGGCTCACGCCGAGGTTGTACGGGCTCGAACGGAAGCGGCGGGCCGGTGGCAGTCCAGGCGACACCGGCGGCGTCGCCGACCCGATCAGGACGAAATTGAGACCGCCGTCGTTCGTGCGCCACACCCGCGAGTTCGTGAAATGGAAGAACACCCGGCCCGTCGCGTCGAGCGGCGCCGCTGGCGCGATCGTCGCGGTGAAGAAGCCGGCCCCAGCCGAGTCCGCCAACGCCCCCCTCGCCACCCAGTTCTGGAAGACGTCGGGCGGATTGTTCGAGAAGTTCGTTCTGATCGCGGACCCCTGCGCGCTCCCCATGACCGTGTTGGTGTTGGCCTGGCTGTAGGCCGTCCCCATGCCGTCGCCGCCGATGCTTTGATTGTGGATCGTGCCGTTGTCGGTACGAACGCGAGTCCCGTTGTCCTGCGTACCGCCGATCACGAGGTTCGGCAGGTCGTGATTCCCGGCGACGGTGTAATAGAGGTGTGTCACCAGGCCGTTGTTCTTCGCGCTGCTGAACGTCGCCCCGTCGTCCTCGCTGACGTGAAATCCCCCATCATCGCCGAGGATGATGGTCGGCGTCCCGGTGAGCTTGTAGACCGCCGCGTGATGGTCGGCGTGCGCATAACGAAGCGCCGGCTCCTGGCTGTACAACCACCACGTTTCGATGGTCCAGGTGACGCCTCCGTCTCGCGTGCGCGCCGTCGCGAGATCGCCGCCAATCCAGACGGTGTTGCGCGATGGATCGGTGGGATCCACGAGCACCATCTGGTTGTACCAGCACTGGCCGTGGCAGATATTCATGTTCGGCATGCTGGAAGGCCTGGTGATCGGCACCGGGTTGGTTGGAATCTTCGTCGAATTCACGTTATTGGCTACCCAGTTGCGCCCGCCATCGTTCGAGCGGTAGACGTCGCGCATCTGCGCGTCGTTCTGCGTACTCGAATAGGCATAGACGACGCCGTCTCCGGGCAGCCCCACACCGAGGGTCGTTCGGCCGTTGAGCGAAAACACATTGCCGCCGTTTGGGATGGGCGCCCAGGTGGCGCCGCGATCGGTCGAGATGAATAGAGTGGTCGCCAGCCCGCACTGCAGCCCGACGAAGGCCCCGGGGCACGGCTGCGCCGAGGCCAGCCAGCCGGCGCTGGTGCGGACGATGCTCCACACCGACATCCCGGCGAAGGTGGCGAGCGCCGAGTAGCTGGCGCCTTCGTCACCGGAGCGGAACAGTCCGCTGTCGGTGGCCACGAGAACGATGTCGCGGTTGGTGCTCGTGTCGACCTTGACGTCGCGCACCGACACCGCCGTGCCGAGCTCGACGACAGGACCCCAGCTGACACCGCCATTGGTCGACTTCGTCATCGCGCCGCCCACGAGAATCTGGTCGACGAAATCGCCGAGACCGAGATACAGGGTGTTCGGGTTCCGGCCGAAGTCTACAGACCCGCCGCCGGTGGTCGGCAGATCGTCGGTCAGCACCTTCCAGGTCGGTTCCGCGGCGCGCCAGTTGTTGGTCCGCCACAACCCGCCGCCCGAGGTCAGAACGTAGACGATGTCGGCGTTGGTAGGGTGCGGCAGAATGGTGCGGGCGCGTCCGCTGTCGCTTTCGTGGCCAGTGAAGCTGCCGTTCTGCTCGTACAGCGACTCGGTGGGCCCGATGTTCACCCACTTCGGCCCGCGCGCGTTCTTCTTGTCGGAGTGATCCTTGCCGTTGCGAAGGGCGCTGGCGCGAAAGGTCGGCGTGACCACGCCCCACGCGCCCCGTTGCCATGCCAGCCGGCGCGTCGGGTCGTCCTGCTCGGCGTCCCGATCTGCCACGTCTCTCACCTGCTGCCCATCCTCGACGGCAGTCGAGTCCGGAGGACGCTGTTCCTGCGCTTGACCTCTGATCAGGGAAATACTCGCGAGCAACGCGAGCACAGTGAAAACACGAACCCCTCTGAGGCCGAATCCTGATGCCATCGGACACCTCGCGAGTGATCGGTTTGTACGGGCGCCCCGGGAGTGGGGCTACGCAGGGCCGACTATAGCGCCGGGTGGGTCGCGAGGGCGTGGGAAATCTGGCCCGCGTCGGGCGAATTGCGATGCGAAAAGCAAACGGGGCAAGCCGCACTCCTGCGCGACTCGCCCCGTGCCGTTTTCTGCTTCTTGCCTTCTGCCTTCTGCCTCGACCTTATTCCCGTTCAGGGCAAGTTCAGCAGCCAGGCACTCAGCCCGTGGGTCGCGGCGTAAAGCCGCCGCGCGCCCGGCACGATCGTCAGGCCTGCCACTTCCACGTTCGGCATGCCCGGTGCGGCGAGGTTCCAGTCGGTCGAGCCCGATGCCAGTTTGAACACACCGAAGTCCGAGGATACGTAGACGTCGCCAGTGGCACCGTCGCGGACCACGTCGTTGGCCGGAATGTCACCGAAGTCGTAGCTGATGTCCGTCCACGTCGCCGTCCCGGCCGCGGCATTGTAGGTCACCTCGAAGATGTGTCCCGGCGTGGTCGGCGTGGTCGCGTTGAACCCGGTGTAGGAGACCCAGGCATGGTTCGAGTTCGCCGGATCGATGTAGATGCCGCTGACGAACCGGTTCGGGTCGTTCGTGGCGAGGCTGTCGAGACGCGTGAACGTGACGGCGCTGGCCGGCTCAGCGTTAGCGTTCTTCGAGATGAACACTCGGCCGGTCTGCGTCGCCGCCCACAGCGTGGAGTTGTCGGTAGTCGCGCGCTCCACCGCGGCGATGAATCCGCCGGTGCGATCGGCACCGTAGTCCGTGCCGGTCAGGCGCCCGTTCACCGTCGCGGTACCGAGCGGCTGCCAATCACCGCAGAGCACCGTGAACGTACCGAACCACTCATTGCACTGGGTTCGGAACGTGGCGAGGTCCATCGTCCCCATACCCCAGGTCTTGGTGCGCCAGACGTGGCCGAGGCCGGTGTACATCGAGCGACTCACGACCGGGTCGGAAATGATCGGGATGTAGAAGGAGCGCGGCTCGGCGGCGCCCAGACCGACGAAGAACGGATCGCCGATCCAGTTCCAGTCGGCGATGTCGCCGTTGCTGAAGTTCACGTCGGGCTGCGCGTCGAAGAACGTGTGGAAGCGGAACGCCGATTCGGCGATGTCGAACCCCGACTGGCCGCCATCACCGATCATCGTGTTGAGCCACTTGTTCGGATTGCCCTCCGTCTGCCAGGTGCCGTTGTCCTGTGAACCTCCCTGGACGATGTTGGAGTTGAACGGACTCACGGAAAGGCTCTGGAACTGCAGCGTCGGCAGCCCCTTGTTCATGCTCTCGAGCTCGGTCGGGACACGAGACAGCAGCTGCCGGCAGCGAGCCAGCTGATCGGCGTTGGTGATTCCGCGACCGTCGCACCACACCGAAACGTCAGTGAACGCGCCGCTTGAGCGCATCAGGCCGCCGTCATTGGACTCGAAGAACTGGAACGGATTGCCGGGGTTGGTGACGAGGAAGTGCTGATCGGGATGCAGCCCGTTCGGGTGCAGCGGATCGGTGCCGTCCATCGTCATGTCGGTGGCGGTCACGCCGGCATCGGTGGAGAGCACTACGCCGCGCTTGTTGGAGAAGAGCTCTCCATAGGAGTACGAGCCGCCGACGTACACGATGTCGGGATGGCCGACCGGAGTGTAGACGAAGTTGTCGTACCAGCATTGCCCGGTGCACAGGTTGTGCGTGGCATACCCCGGGCTGGTGACAGCACTGCTCGACAGGTTGGTGAAGACCGGGGCGCCGGTCGCGACATCATCACTCCGGAACAACCGCGACGTGGGGTTACCAGTGGAGCCTTCGTGGACGTACATCCGCGTCCTGCCGTTGGGCAGGAGCGTGACCGCGAATTCCGGCCGCATCGTCGTGTCAGCCGCGGGGTTGGTTGCCAGCGTCGGCTTGATCTGCGTCCACGTGGCGCCGGCGTCGCTGGAGCGCCAGATGCCGCGCACGTACGAGCCGGCATAGACAATCGAGGGATTGACGGGATCGATCGCCACGCGGCGAACGCCGCGGATCGAGCACGGCGATCCTGCGACGGTGGCTTCCGCCACCGTGTCGCACTGCGTTGCCAGCGGTGCGCCGTTGTGGAGGAAGGTCCAAGTGTTGCCTCCGTCGGTCGACTTGTAGAGTCCCCAAGGCGCCGCGCCCGGAATGAGGCTGACCGCCCCGCCGTTCACGGAGCTGACGCCCAGGACGCCGCGCACGGTTCCGGCATAGATTGTGTTCGGGCTTCCGGGCACCACCGCGATCGTGCCGACGGCGCGGCCACCAAACACCGATGCGCCAAGCGGACCGCTCCACGTATTGCCGCCGTCGGTTGACTTGTACACGCCGACGCCAGCCGCTGAGTCGGCGGAAGAGTTGGCTTCACCCGTGCCGACGTAGAGCGTGTCGCCGGTCGGGTCGTTCGGGTCGAGCACGATGCTGCTGCCCGACTGGATGCCGAAGCTGCCGGAGAGAAACTCCCACGACGGTTGACCGTTCAGTGCATTTTTCGTCCGCCAGATGCCCCCGCCAGCCGCGTACATCCAGATCCGGCAGTGCCCGGGCGAGCAGTTCGGGTCGATAGCCAACGCCGTGGTGCGGCCGCCGGCCACGTAGCTGGCCGGCACGTAACTGAAAGAATTGCGGAAGATCGTGGCCGGATAGAGCGCTGTGTTCGGCCCCACGGACACCCATGTGCCCTTGCGCCCCTTGCCGGACGGGAAGCCCTTCCCCTTCAGCCTGGTTGACGCGGAGCGCGCCGCTTCGAGGTTCGCCAGCGGGATGTCATCGGATGGGAACGCGAGGGCCAGGAACTTTTCGGCGTCGGCTGCCAACCGGCCGTCGGGGCTTTCCCCGCCCGCTCCCGGGATCGACTTGAGCCGCTCCAGCCGCTTGGCGAGCGCTGGCGGCATGTTTTCTTCCTCTTCCCCGCCCGGGGACATCCCGGCGTCGGGGTCGAGCCAATCCCTGCGGGTGAGTTGTCCAAGCGCCAAAGAGACCGCTATCGTCAAGCCGAACAGCCAAGCGCTATAGGACAAAGACCATCTGCGCATAAGCACCTCCGAGGGGAGCCATTGACGCAACTTATCTTGTTCAGGACGCACGGTATATCACGCGCGACTAAACGGCGTAAAGCCGCTCGCACCTGATTAGCCGCCGTCCACCCCTGCGGGAGCGCGGTTCACGACGCGTGAGTGGTCTCGAGAAGCAAACCGTCCAGTTTGCCCTGCTCCACCACGTCGCTGAATGCGGCAACCAGATCGGCGCGGCGCCAGCCGAGCTCGACTTGTCGCTGGAGCACGGTCACCCCGATGGCGGCGGGCTGCTGCTGGCTGTAGGCGCGCTTGGAGGTAATGGCGTCGAACGCGTCAACGATGCCGATGATTTGCGCGAGGAGCGGCACCTCCTCGCCTTTCAATCCATCAGGGTAGCCCGATCCGTCCTGGCGCTCATGATGGCTGCGGACGATCGGCCGAATCGCCTGCAGCGATCGGAGCCGGCCGCACAGCTCGTCGCCGACGACGGTGTGGGAGCGGATCAGCTCGTAGTCTTCCGGCCTCAAGGGACCGGGCGTGCGAAGGAGCGAGTCCGGGATGGCCATCATCCCGATGTCGTGCAGGAACCCCCCGCGGTAGAGCGATTGCAAATCCGACTCGCCGAGCCCAATCGCCCGCCCCAATGCCGTCGCGTAGTGCGCCATCCGATGGCAATGGCCCTCGGAATGACCGTCGCGCGTCTCCACCATCACGGCCAGGGTGCTGATGATTGCCGAGGCTGAATCCATCTCGTCGACGTGCCGTTTGATGCGAGCCAACGATCGTACGCGGGCCAGCAGTTCGGCGCGATCGGCCGGCAGCGTGACGAAGTCGTCAGCGCCGGCCTCGAGCGCTTTCAGCCGGCGCTCGCGATCCGCCGACTCGCTGACCAGCACGAGCGGCGTCAGCCTGGTCTGCCGATCCGCGTGCCAGTCTCGGCACAGGGCGAAATCGTCGCGACCCGCGACGTCGAGGCTCACCAGCAGAACATCGGGATTGAGCAGGCGGGCCCGCTCGAGCGCGGCCTCGCGGTTGCCAACCAGCTGCGGCGCGTGACCGGCTTCGAACAACAGGCTGCAGAGGCGTCCGCCGACGGCGGCATCATGGTGCGCGATCAGAATCGAGAGTCTGGGCTGCGTTTCGTTCATGAGCGATCGAACTGGCGGGGGACTATAGGATGCCGGGCTGCAGCGGCCGAGGCAATCCCAAAGCGAGCGGTGGCGCGTGCGACGGCGAACTTCCGTGCAAATCGCGGCGGCCGTGCACGGAAGTTCATCGCCCGATCACGGCGACGACTGCGTGCGAGGCCTTCCCGGTCAGCTCGATCCGAACCTGCGGCGGTTCGCCATACACGAACGTGACGGCGCCGTTCGCGACAGCGCGGACGAACTCCCGGGAGCGGCGCAGCCTGTCGCGTGCCGCGGAGGCGAGCGTCACCTTCAGCCGCATCGCCCCTGGCTCCGACCGCGGCTGCGCGGCAGGTGCTTCGGCCTGCTCGATCAACTCGAGCGCGGAGCCGAGCACTTCGCCGTTTTCCGGATCCCAGAGGAGCAGCGACGAAAGCCGCGTCGTGACGACCTCGAACGCCTGCCGGAATGATGCCGGCGCCCGGTTGTAGTCGTCACGCGCTCGCGTGACGACGCCTGGCAGGAGCGCTCGTTGCGCCGCGGTCAACGCATCGTACGGTTCGCGGGCATCCTGGACTCGAGGAAGCGGATCGACCGTCGCGCCCAACGTGCACGCGAGCAGGGTCGCAACGATCAGTCGGCCGACCACAGGAACGTGGCGCCGATGGTGATGCGCCAGAAGCCGACGCCGTTCTCGCGACCCGCAGTCGAGAAGTATCGAGCGTCGCCGCGCAGACCGAACGTCTCGTTGAGGAAATAGAACGCCCCGCCCCCGCCGGAGAGGCCCCAATCGGTCCAGGCGGTGGTGTTGGCGCAGCCGTTCTCGCACGTGTGCGCGTGAATCACACCGGCGCCAAACGTGCCGAACGGGCGCAGCCGCCCTTTCGGCCACACACCGATGACGCTCATCATGTAGCTCTGGGCGTCGAGGCCGCCAGTCCGCCCGTCGTCGTTGTTGGCGAACCCGGCGTCGAATTCGGCGCCCCACCCGGTCGATTCCACGACGGCCACCGATCCGCCCACCGACAGGGTCGAGCCGCGATCGTCGGTCCCGATCGCCGGGCCGATGTGCGCCGTGGCCGCGCCGACGATCGGCCCGAGGCTGATCTGCGCCGCGGCGGGCCGCGTCGTTGCCAGCAGCAGCACCGCGGTGGCGACGATGGTGAAGAGTCGCATCATGGGAACGTCCCTCAGAAGAGCGCCTGTCCCTCGGTGCGAAGCCAGCGCCGGGCCTCGACGAGACGGGGGCAGACAGCCGCGACCAGCCGCCAGAAGCGGGGTGAGTGACTGAGCTCACGCCGGTGCATCAGCTCGTGCAGGATGACGTACTCGCGGACGAAGTCGGGCACGAGCACGAGCCGCCAGTTGAGCGTGATGGTACCTCGCCGCGAGCACGATCCCCATCGCGACCGCTGATCGCGAACCGAGACGCGGCGAACATCGATCCCGTGCGTGGCGGCGAGGCGCCACAACTCCGCCGGCAGCTCGGCCTCGGCCCGGCGGCGAACCGCGGTCGTGTCAGCCGCATTGCGCGCCGGACGCGAGCGACGCCGCGCCCGCTGATCCTCGATCCAGGCCTCGCTGGCGGCAACGAACTGGAGCGCGCCGCGCTTCGAGCCCCAGCGCGGTACGGTGACCCGCAGCGATCCGTCATCGAGCACGCGCAGGATGTAGCGGCGGGCGCGTCGGTGCCGCACGAACCGCGGCGCCGGCTCGTCGGACGCAAACGGCAAACCCAATTGCATGGACAGCCTAAAGATAACAGACGAGTGCAGAGTGCGGGGTGCGAAGTGCCAAGGGCGTGCGGAGTGCGGAGTCGGGGTGCTGATTGCGGTGCGAAGTGCGGCCTGCGGCCTGCGAAAGTGCCGCGTGCGGGCTGCCGGCCCGAAGCGTCGCACTAGCGCGTGAGCGAGAGGCCGGCCCAGGCGACGTGGGCGTTGACGCCAGGGTTGCGGGCGAGTTGGTTGCCGTTCGAGATGTGCTGAAAACGGTAGGCGGTGACGAGCGACAGCCGTTTCGCCGGGCGCCAGCGGAGGCCGAAGGCGCCGTGCGCGAGGAAGTTGGCGGTCCGCGTGCCTTCGGGCACGGGGTCGGCGGTGAAGATCCCGCCGAAGGCGAGCTCAGCGAACGGCGCGGCGGCGTGGTGCGGAACGAATCGCCAGCGCCATACCAAGGGCGAGACGCCGAAGCCGGTCGTGGAGCTCGGAGCGGTCTGCAGGTACAGCGGCATCACCTCCACACCCCACGACAGGCTGCCGCGGAGAATTCCGGGCCCGCCCTCGGAGGTGAGACGGCGGGCCCACGAGACGGTGACCGGCACGTACCGTCGATCACCTTTCGATTGCAGCAGGTCGATGCTCCAGGCGAACCCGGTTCCGACCTGCCACTCCTCATCGTGCGTTTCCTCCGGTGGCGGCGCAGGTGCGGGTGCCTGGCTCACCGTGACCGGCGGCAGCAGCGTCAGCGTCGCGCGGCCATCCTCACCGGTCGCGTCGAGAACCCAACCGTCGTGACTGGTCGAGGGCATCGCCTGGCACATCTCCACCATTGCCAGCTGCGTCAGGACGATCACCCCGAGTCTCTCGATCCAAGCCGCCTAACCCACGCGCTCGGCGAAGGTCAGGATGTGCCCGTCCGGATCGGTCACCGCAAACTCGCGCATGCCGTAGAACTGCGTCTTGAGCGGCATGATGACGACGGCGCGAGGCGCGACCGCGGCGTGCAGCGCATCAACTTCCGAAACGATGAAGAAGAGCGCCGCCGTGCCTCCCGCCGGCCGTTTCATCACGTCCGGATAATCCTCGGCGGCGGCATGGCGTGCGTTGAGGAAGACGGGAACGCCGTCGCGTTCCAGCCACACGAAGACGTGCGGCGCCTGATCGGGAACCGTCTGCTTGATCTGGAAACCGAGCACGTCCTGATAGAACCGGGTGCTCGCGGCAACGTCGTTGACGATCAGGTTGGGTGTAACAGACGAGAAAGTCATAAAGAACGCGAATCTCGAGATCTTGTGATCTGGTGAGCTGGCGATCAATCTGATGACGTTGCGAACTGGTGATCTATCTGATGATCTGTCGATCTCTCTCGTCGCGGCGTGATCCGCTGCATCGCGATGACTGTACCCCAAGATTCGACAGATAGGTCACGAGATCGACAGATAGATCACGAGATCGACAGGTAGATCACGAGATCGACAGGTAGATCACGAGATCAACAGGTCCAAAGATTGATCACGAGATCACCAGATCCTCAGATCACCAGGTTCGCGATCGATCTCACTCCACTCTCAACGCCGTCATCGGATCGACCTTTGCGGCACGCAGCGCCGGAACGAGGCTGGCAATCACGGCGACGACGGCCAGCAGCGTCGGCAGCGCGATGAAGGTCGCTGGATCCGAGGTCGTCACGCCGTAGACGAGTCGGTCCAGCGAACGGCGCAGGACGAACGCGCCGGCAATACCGAGCGCCAGGCCCAGTGCCACCGGCTTCAGCCCGTCAAACAGGACGAGCCGTAGCACGTCGGCCCGCGTCGCCCCGAGGGCGCTGCGGATCCCGAGCTCCTGGGTCCGCTGGGCGACGGCGTAGGATACCGTGCCGTAGATGCCGGCAATTGCCAGGACGAGCGCGATACCGGCGAACACCGCGAGCAGCGTCATGTTGAAGCGGCGCTGCGTGAGCGACGCGCCGATGACTTCGTCCAGCGGCCGCAGCCGCGAGATCGGCAGCGAGCTGTCGATGCCTTGCAGCGCGGCGCGCACGCTGCCGGCGACGCTGGATGGATCGCCTGCCGAGCGGACCATGATCGTCAGCGCCTGGGTCGGCGCCGACGTGTGGGGCACGTAGGTCGTCGGGACCGGCTCCTGGTCAACGCCGTACTGGCGGATATTGCCGACGACGCCAACCACCTCGAGCCACTCCGGATCGTTCGAGCCGGGGTCGGGCGGACCGAACGTGATGCGCTTGCCGATGGCGTTCTCGCCCGGCCATTCGCGCCGCGCCATTGCCTCGTTGACCACGATCGCCCGCGGGTTGATCACCGCGTCGCTCGCCGTGAACTCGTGTCCCTGCAGCACCGGGATGCCGAGCAGCGTGAAATAGCTCGGCGAGACGCTGGCGAAGTGCGACAACGGCGACTGGTTTGGCGGAAGCTGCGGCTTCCCTTCCGCGCTATAGGACAAGATGCCGATGTTGCCGCTCATCGGCATGCTGTTGGTGAGCGCCACCTTTTCGACGCCCGGGACTGCCTGCACCCGCTCCAGGACCCGTTCCCAGTACGCCACGGCCTGCTCGGGCGAGCGATACCCCTCGCCAGTCGGCGCCACCTGCATCGTCGTGATCTGAGACGACGAGAACCCGAGCGGCACGTTGAGGAGATTCATCAGGCTGCGGAAGAGGAGTCCCGCGCCGACGAGCAGGACGAGCGACAACGCAACCTCCGCGAGCACGAGGCCCATCCGGGCGAGATGGCGATGGCCGTCGCCGGTGGTGCCGCGGGTGGCGTCCTTGAGGGTGTTCTGCAGCTCGGGCCTGGAGGCTTGCCACGCCGGTACCACACCGAACAGAAGGCCGGTGATCACCGACAGTCCAACTGCAAAAGACAGCGCCTGGCCGTTGACGGCGATTGGCGCGACTCTGGGAATCTCGCCCGGTTCGAGCGCGAGAATCAGGTCCACGCCCCAGAACGCGAGCAGAACCCCGAAGGCGCCGCCGACGATGGCGAGCAGCACGCTCTCGGTGAGCAATTGACGAATCAGCACCTGCCGCCCGGCGCCGAGCGCAGCGCGAATGGCCAGCTCGCGGGACCGGACGGTGGCGCGGGCCATCAGCAGGTTCGCGACGTTGGCGACGACGATCAGCAGCACGCACAGCACTGCGCCGAGCAGGACGAGGAGCGGCGTCCGCGCCGAGCGCACGAGCACGTCCTGGAGCGGAGTGACGACCGGGACGAAGTTCGAGTTGGTGTCGGGATACGCGCGCGCCAGCTGCTGCCCAATCGTGTCGAGCTCGGCGTTCCCGGCCGCGACGGTGACGCCCGACTTCAGCCGGGCGACACCGCGCAGGTAATGCATGCCTCGATTCTCGCGCGGGTCGCCGCCGCCACCCGGAGGCAGGTCGTAAGTGGACGCCACCCACAACTCGGCGCGCGCCGGGAAGGTCACGGTCGCCGGCATCACGCCGACGATCGTGTAGGGCGCGCCGTTGATGCGCATCGACTGACCGACCACGTTGGCGGCGCCTGCAAAGCGGCGCTGCCACAGCCCGTAGCCGAGAACGACGACGTTGGACTGCCCCGGCTCGGCATCGCCACGCTGGAAGGCGCGTCCGAGCACCGGTTCGGCGCCGAGCACGTCGAAGAAGGTCGTCGAGGTCGCCGCGCCCGACACACGTTCCGGCTCCCCGCCGGCGGTGGCAACGTTCATGTTCCGCTCGGAGTAGAGGCTCATCGACTCGAACGACGCCGCCTGTGCACGCCAGTCCACGAAGTTCGCCGGCGCGATCGCGCCGCGGTTGCGCTGCCGCTTCTCCACTTCGTTGATGTCGACGATGCGATCGGCGTTCTTGAAGGGCAGCGACTGGAGCAGTACGGCGTTGACGACCGAGAACATGGCGGTGTTGGCACCGATGCCGACCGCGAGCGTGAAGATGATGACGAGCGTGAAGACCGGCGTGCGCGCGAGCATGCGCGCCGCGTGACGGAGATCCTGCAGCACACGATCCATGGCGGCTGGCTTGAGCACGTTTCCTGCCAGCCCCGGCAGCCGCGCTCAAGTCGCGTCACGGCAACGATTTACACTCGCGCACCGAAGCCAGATCGGCGACGGGACTGTCCGGACGTGGGACGAGCGTGTACCATGAGAGGTCCTATGGCCCGCGGCTGGGAATCGAAAGCGGTCGAGTCGCAGCAGGATGATGCCGATCGCGAGCGGCGTCTACAGCCCGCGCTGACCGAAGACGAGCGCGCCAGGCTGCAGCAGCGACGCACGCTCGAGCTCGCCCTGGCTCAAACCCAGGCCGAGCTGGGTGCCTCGTGCCGCGCGGCGCATCGCGATATGCTGCAGCAGCGGCTGGCCGCCATCCGCAGCCAGCTCGAGGCGCTGTCTTGAAGCGTTTCGGTCATTTTGTTAAGCTCTTGGCCCAGTCAGCCTGACTTTCGCTGCCCCATCGCCTCTCGCTACGACCTAGCCTCCTGTCCGAGTCACCCTGTGCCATCAGTCCGATTGTTCATCGGCAATTTGCCGTATCAAGCCACGGAAGACGATCTGCGCACCCATTTCTCGCAGGTCGGAACGCCCACTCAGATTGTGCGTCCGCTCGATCGCGAGACGGGTCGGGCCCGTGGATTCGCCTTCGTCGAATACGCGGACCGCGCCGCGGCCGAGGAGGCGATTAAGAAATTCGACGGGCAACTCTTCATGGGCCGTCCGCTGGCGGTCAGCGAGGCCCGTGCTCGCGAAGATCGCGGCCCGTCCACCGGACCGCGTCCCGGAGGGTACAGCGGGGGCGGCGGGTACGGCGGTCCACGACCCGGCGGCCCTGGCGGGCCTGGGGGCGGCTACGGGGGACCACGTCCCGGCGGTCCCAGCGGCGGCGGGTACGGCGCCCCCCGCCCCGGCGGCGGTTACGGCGGTCCTCGCCCGGGCGGCGAAGGCGCGGCGCCGGCGGGCGCGAAGAACTTCGGTCCACCCGCGCCACCCAAGGGGAAGAAGGGCGCCAAGCCGGGATTCAAGAAGGATGAGAACCGTCCACGCGGTCCTATCCCGACGAAGTTCACCGGCCGCATGTACGATCTCGATGAGGTGGACAAGGACAAGGAAGACGAGGCCATCGATGCGCTGCCGGATTTCATGAAACCGGAAGCCGACGACAGCAAGGACGAGGAGTAGAGGCATGGTTGCGCGGGCCGATGCCATCCTCTTCAGCGGTGGAGCGCAAGGGGCCGAGGCCGAGTTCGGCGCGGCCGCCGAGCGCCTGGGAATCGAAGAGGTCAACTTCTCGTTCGATGGCCACAAGCCAGTGCGCACCCGTGGCCTGCGGGTGCTGAATCACGAGGAGCTGCACGCCGGCGAGGTCAGCCTCGCCTACGTGTCGCGCCTGATGAACCGGCGCTATCCCGACACCCCGACGTTCCGGAAGATCCTCCAGAGCATCTGGTATCAGATCAACAGCGGCCAGGAGGTCTACGTCGTCGGCGCGATCGAGGCCGACCGGACGGTGCGCGGCGGAACCGGGTGGGGGGCGGAGTTCGCCAAGCTCTGTAACAAGCCGCTATTTGTCTTCGACCAGGCGAAGCGCCGCTGGTTCGAGTGGGACGGCGATGAGTGGCAGGCCCGCGAGGGCGCCGAGCTTCCCGTCGTCCGTCACGCGCACTTCACGGGCACCGGCACGCGTTTCCTCGACGAGCACGGCCGGGCCGCCATTCACGACCTCTTCACACGCTCGTTCTGACGCGGGGCTCGCGTGAACCCGCCTTCGCTCCCGCCAACCGGCACGAGCTTCGGCGCGGCAAGCCCCGCGAACCCCGCGAACCTCGAGAACCCCGCGAACCCGATCCACCGAGACGTCGTCGGCGGGCTGACCACGTTTTTCACGATGGCCTACATCGTGGTGGTGAACCCGGCCATCCTCTCGGACGGTACCGGCATCCCGTTCTCCGGCGCCCTGACCGCCACCGTCCTGGTGGCGGTGAGCATGACGCTGGTGATGGGAGCCTACGCGCGGCTGCCGTTCGGCGTGGCCCCCGGCATGGGCCTGAACGCCTTTTTCGCCTACACGCTGATCGTCGCGCAGCGCATCCCCTGGCAAGTCGCGCTCGGGATCATCTTCTGGGCCGGCGTGCTGTTCCTGGTCGCCTCGCTGACGCGGCTGCGCGAGTTGGCGGCGCTGGCGATTCCCGATTCTCTGCGGGTCGCCTCGGCAGCTGGCATCGGTCTCCTGCTGGCGTTCATCGGCCTGCAGAACTCCGGCTTCGTCGGCCCGAATCCAGCCACGCTCGTCGGCGTCGGCCCGCTCGATTACCGCGCCATCCTCTGTCTGGCCGGCCTGTTCGTGAGCGTGCGTCTCACCCGCTCGGGAAATCCGCTCGCCTACCTTGCCGGCATCTTCGTCGTCACCGCCGCGGCGTGGGCCGGCGGATACGTGCAGACGCCGCGCCAATGGTTCAGCGCGCCGGACTTTTCGTCCGCGTTCCTCCAGCTCGATGTCGTCGGCGCCTTGCGCTGGTCGCTCGCGCCGGCGATCGTCACGGTGCTGATGACCGACCTCTTCGACTCGCTCTCGACGTTCATCGGCGTCGCGCACGCGGCCGGACTGATCGACGAGAGAGGACAGCCGCTCCGTTTGCGCGAGGGACTGATCGTCGACGCGTGGGCGACGTTGATCGCGGGGCTGGTCGGATCTTCATCGGGCACCGCGTATGTCGAGAGCATTGCCGGCATCCGGATGGGCGGGCGAAGCGGGCGCACCGCGATCGTCACCGCGCTGTGCTTCCTGCCCTGTCTCTTCATCGCACCGCTCGCCGCCGCGGTCCCCAACTACGCGACCGCGCCAGTACTCCTGCTCGTCGGCGTATCGATGTTCGGGACGGTGATACGGATCCCCTTCGATCGCGTCGAGGTCGCGGTCCCGGCGTTCGCGACCTTGGTGCTGATCCCGCTGACCTTTTCCATCACCCAAGGTATCCTCTGGGGGTTCGTGCTGCACGCGCTGCTGCACCAGCTGGTCGGCCGCGGCCGCGAGGTCGGGCTTGGTGCGTGGGCGCTGGCGGTGGTCTCGGCCGCCCTTCTCGCATTGGAGCATGCCCGATGAGCTCGCCCGTCCTCGATGCCGCCCGCGACGAATTCCAGAAGATCAAGAAGCTCGGAGACAAGGCGATCGCGCAGCTCTCCGACGAGCAGCTGCACGCGAAGATCGATCCCGAGTCGAACTCGGTGGCGATCATCATGCGGCACATGGCCGGCAACATGCGGTCGCGCTGGACCGAGTTCCTGACCTCCGACGGCGAGAAGCCGGATCGCATGCGCGATCGGGAGTTCGAGGAACAGCTGGTGTCGCGCGAAGCGCTGATGACGGAGTGGGAGGACGGCTGGACGCGGCTCTTCGACGCGCTCGCGCCGCTCACCGACGCCGATCTGCAGCGGACGGTCATCATCCGCACCGAACCGCACAGCGTCTACCAGGCGATCAGCCGGCAGGTGGCGCATTACGCCGGGCACGTTTACCAGATCCTCTTCGTCGGCAAGCACCTCAAGGGCGGCGGGTGGAAGACGCTGTCGGTGCCAAAGGGTCAGTCGGAGGAGTTCAACCGCATGATGATCGAGCGGCTGAAGGCGCGATCCTAAGCCCGCAGACGTTCTCGCGTTTTTGCCTTCTGCCTTCTGCCTTCTGCCTTCTGCCTTCTGCCTTGACATGCAGTGTCTGCGCTGGGGCCTTCTCGGCACCGCTCACATCAACCGCCGCCTGATTCCCGCCATGCGAGCGGCGGAGCGGAGCCGGGTGGTCGCGGTCGCCAGCCGTGACGGAGCCCGAGCCGACGCCTACGCTCGTGAATGGGACATCCCGTCCGCAGTCGCCGGGTACGAGGCGCTGCTGGATCGTGACGACGTCGACGCGGTCTACGTGCCGCTCCCCAACAGCCTGCACGTGCAATGGACGCTGGCGGCGATTGCCGCCGGCAAGCACGTGCTGTGCGAGAAGCCGCTGGCGCTCGTGCCGGAAGAAGTGGATCAGATTGCGGCTGCTGCCGCTGAGCGCCGGGTCATCGCCGAAGAGGGCTTCATGTACCGTCACGAACCACTGACGGGGACAGTGGTCCGCCTGATCGCCGATGGGGCCGTCGGCGCACTTCGGACGATCAGTTCGGGTTTCACCTACGCGCAGAGCCGCGCCGGAGACGTCCGGCTCGACGCCGGCCTCGCAGGCGGCGCGCTTCTCGATGTCGGTTGCTATCCGGTGAGCTATGCCTGCCTTCTGGTGGGGAAAGACGCCGTCGCCGCCGCCGCTATGTCACGGCGCGCCGGATCCGGTGTCGACGAGGAATTCAGCGGCCTGCTCCGCTTCGCCGGAGACCGCACGGCCGCCGTGTATGCGGGCTTCCGTGCCGCCTACCGGACGTGGCTCGAGATCACGGGGACCGAGGGCTGGATGCGGGTGCCGAATCCGTTCAAGCCAGGTGAACGGGAGGTCATCGAGGTGGAGCGGATGGGCGAGCAGCTGCCGGTGGAGGTGGCTGGGTCGCCGCTGCACTTCGTCAGGCAGATCGCGGACTTCGTGGCGTCGGTGATCGACGGCGCGCCGCCAGTCATGACGCTCGGCGAGAGTCGACGTGTCGCGGCCGCGCTGGCGATGTTGCGAGCCTCCGCGGAGCCGCGATGAACGATCCCCCGACCACCGTGCTGTGGCGCTTGAGAACGCCGAAGCGCGAGGCCGCGCACGCGGCGATCCTGCCAGGTGGGCCGCCGTTCACGCTGGCGTTCTTCGTCGGCGGCCAGCTGGATCGAATCGAGAACTACGAGACGGTTGAACTCGCGTTGTTCAGGGCTGAGGATGTAAAAGGCACTCTCCTCGCTGAAGGGTGGCGCGAGGAATAGGCGCCGCTTCGCGGCGCAGGCCCGCGGTAGGCCGCGCAGTAGGCGCGGCTTTGCCGCGCAGGGCAGGACTCCGCAATTTACCGCGCGCCAGCCGCGGCCCACCGGCCGGCAGGGCCGGCTTACCGCAGGCCCACGCCGCGAAGCGGCGCCCGCTAGAATGGAGGGATGCTCCAACTGACCACCCGGCACTCCACTGTACCGGTCCGTGTCGGCGCCGTCACCGTCGGCGGCGGCACCCCCGTCGTCGTCCAGTCGATGACGATGACCGACACGGCCGATGCGGCAGCCACCGCGCAGCAGTGCGTGGAGCTGTGGGAAGCCGGCTCGGAGATGGTCCGGGTGACCGTGAACGTGCCCGAGGCCGCGGCCGCGGTGCCGGAGATCAAGCAGCGGATGCTCGACTCCGGCTGCACTGCCCCGCTGATTGGCGATTTCCACTACAACGGGCATCTGCTGCTCACCCGCTACCCGGCCTGCGCCGCCGCGCTCGACAAGTACCGGATCAATCCGGGCAACGTCGGTACCGGCAAGCGGCGCGACGAGCAGTTCTCGACCATCTGCAGGGTCGCGGTCGATCATGGCCGGCCGGTTCGCATCGGCGTGAATGGCGGGTCGCTGAACCAGGAACTGGTGATGGCGAAGATGCAGGAGAACACCGACCGGCAGCTCGGTCGCGGCTCCGACGACATCATTAACGAGTGCATGGTGCTCTCGGCGGTGCAGTCAACCGAGCTGGCGCTCGAGAGCGGCCTGACCGAGAACCAGGTCATCATCTCGTGCAAGGTCTCGCGCCCGTCGCACCTGATCGAGGTGTATCGCGCTCTGGCGAGGCAGACGCGGCAGCCGCTGCACCTCGGGCTCACCGAGGCCGGCATGGGCATGAAAGGCCTGGTGTGGTCCGCGACCGCGATCGGCATCCTGCTCAACGAAGGCATCGGCGACACGATTCGCGTCTCGCTCACGCCGCGGCCGGGCGGCGACCGTCGCGAGGAGGTGTACGCGTCGTGCGAGATCCTCCAGGCGCTCGGACTGCGGTCGTTCGCGCCGAGCGTCACCGCGTGCCCTGGATGCGGCCGCACCACCAGCAGCACGTTCCAGCAACTGGCCGAGCGGATCCAGGGCTACATCCGCGACCAGATGCCATCGTGGAAGCAGCAGTACGAGGGCGTCGAGACGTTGACGCTCGCCGTGATGGGCTGCGTCGTGAACGGGCCGGGTGAATCGAAGGCCGCGAACATCGGCATCTCGCTGCCCGGTACGGGCGAGGCCCCGAACTGCCCCGTCTTCATCGACGGTCAGCACGCGACCACCCTGCGCGGCACCTACGACGAGCTCGCGGCCGCGTTCCAGAAGCTCGTCGACGACTACGTCGAGGCGAAATACGCAAAAAGGCTTCAGGCTTCAGGCTCCAGGCTTTAGGCTTACCGCATGAAGCCCCTTCGCGGCATCGTGCTGTGGACGATGCTCGTTCTCACTGCGGCCACAGCCTGGTTGGCGGCGCAGCAGCCGGCGGCCCTGACCTTCGACATCCTGATTCGCAACGGCCGCGTCCTCGACGGCAGCGGCAACCCGTGGTACCGCGCCGACATCGGCATCATCGGCGAGCGGATCGCCGCGGTCGGTGCCCTCGGCACGGCGAAGGCGAAGACGGCCGTCGATGCGAAGGACCGGTTCGTCTCGCCCGGATTCATCGACGTCCACTCGCACGCCGGGCCTGGCCTCGCGACCGAACAGTTGAAGCACGGTCAGCCGGTCCTGGCACAGGGCATCACGACGGTGCTCGTCAACCCTGATGGCGGCGGCCCGATCGATCTCGCTGCGCAGCGGGCGACCTACGACAAGCAGCGGATCGGCCTGAACGTCGGCCTCTTCGTGCCGCATGGCTCCATCCGGCAAGAGGTCATGGGCATGTCGGACCGCGATCCCGACGCGGCCGCGCTCGAGAAGATGGTGGCGCTCACCCGTGCGGGCATGCAGGCCGGCGGAGTCGGGCTCTCCAGCGGCCTCTACTACGCGCCCGGCAGCTACTCGAAGACCGCCGAGGTGGTGGCGATGGCGAAAGCCACGGCTCCATTCGGCGGCGTGTATTCCAGTCACATTCGCGACGAAGCCGATTACACGATTGGCGTGGTCGCCGCGGTAGACGAGGTGATCACCATCGCCGAGCAGGCCGGTGTGGTCGGCGTCGTCTCGCACATGAAAGCGCTCGGGCCGGCAAGCTGGGGACTGTCGAAGACGCTCGTTCAGCACATCGAGGCGGCACGGACTCGCGGCGTCCAGGTTCTGGCCGACCAGTACGCCTATGAAGCGAGCGGCACCGGCATCGTCGGCGCGTTGATGCCGCGCTCCGCCCAGGTCGGCGGCCGCGAGGCAATGATGAAGCGCGTCACCGGCGAGCTCCGCGGCGAGATCCGGGCGCAGGTCAAGGACAACATCGCCCGCCGCGGCGGCGCGGACACGCTGATGATCAGCCGCTACCGGCCCGACCCGTCGCTCGAAGGGCAGCGGCTCTCGGATCTCGCCGCGAAGGCGGGCGTGCCGCCCGAGGAATACGCGCTGCAGCTCCTCGAGAAGGGCGACGCCAGCCTGGTATCGTTCAACATGTCCGAAGACGACATCGAGCTCATCATGCGCCAGCCGTGGACGATGACGTGTACGGACGGCGATCTGGTGGAGATGGGAGTCGGCAAGCCGCACCCGCGCGCGTACGGGGCGTTCGCGCGGAAGCTGAAGCGATATGTCCGGGAGCGCAACACCATCGATATCGCGACCGCAATCCGTACGATGACGTCACTGCCGGCCGCCGTATTTGGCCTCAAGGATCGCGGTCAGCTCCGCACCGGAGCGTTCGCAGACCTGCTGATCTTCGACCTCTCACAGGTCAACGACGCCGCCACCTACCAGGATCCGCATCGCCTGTCCGAAGGGTTCATCGACATCATGGTGAACGGCCAGTGGGCGCGGCGCGACAACCAGTTCACGACGGCGCTCGCTGGCCAGGTGCTGAGGCCCGCTCGATAGGCGCGGCGTCGCCGCGCAGGCCGGTGATCAGCCTTACGCTCCGCTGGTACGTGAGGTACGACACCGCCCACTGCAGCATCACCGACACGCGGTTCCTGAATCCGATCAGGAAAAAGATGTGCAGGAACAGCCAGAACAGCCAGCCGGGATAGCCTGACAACCGCAGCCAGCCGAAGTCCGCGATCGCCGAATTGCGGCCAATCGTCGCAAGGTTGCCGGGATCGATGTAGCGGAACGTTTCGGTCGGTTCGCCCCGAAGCCGGCGCAGCGCATTTCGCGCGGCGCGCTTGCCCAGCTGCTTGGCGGCCTGGGCGACGCCGGGCAGCGGCTTGCCGGTTTGATGCGTGAATAGCGCCAGATCACCGGCGATGAAAATCTCTGGATGACCCGGCACGGAGAGGTCGGGATTCACCGCCACGCGTCCGGCGCGATCGACTTCGACGCCGAGCAGCCGGCCAAGCGGCGAGGCCTGAACGCCGGCTGCCCACAGCACCGTCCCCGCCGCGACACGCTGGCCGCCGAACACCACCGCGCCTTCTTCGATCGCCGTCACAGCCTGGCCCTCGATGACAGTCACTCCAAGCCGATCGAGCGCGCGCCGGGCCGACGCGCGCAGCGACTCGGGGAACGTCGTCAGAATCGACGGGCCGGCCTCGACCAGCAGGATGCGTGCGCTGGCGGGATCGATGTTGTCGAACTCCTCTTTTAGCGCCTGGCGTGCGATCTCGGCGAGCGCGCCGGCGAGCTCGACACCGGTAGGGCCGCCGCCGACGATGACGAACGTCAGCAGCTCCTGCTGGCGGGCGCGGTCGGTCTCGCGCTCGGCAAGCTCGAACGCGAGCAGCACCCGTCGGCGAATCTCGAGGGCATCGTCGAGCGTCTTGAGCCCGGGCGCGCGCGACTCCCAGTCCTGCCGGCCGAAGTACGAATGGGTGACGCCCGTCGCAACGATCAGCGCGTCGTAGGCGAGTACATCGCCGCCGTCGAGGTGCAGCTGCCTCGCGGGAGGGTCGATGCGCTCGACCCTGGCCAGAAGGACGTGCAGGTTCTCCTGCTTGCGCAGGATCCAGCGGATTGGCGACGCGATGTCGCCAGGCGAGAGCCCGGCAGTCGCCACCTGATACAGCAGCGGCTGGAACACGTGATGATTGTGGCGATCGACGAGCGTCACGCGGACCGGGGCCCGCGCCAGCGCCCGAGCGGCGTCGAGCCCGGCGAACCCGCCGCCGATGATGACGATGTGCGGTACCTTGGTTTCAGAAGGTGGAGGTTCGGAGTTCACGTAACCGCCCTTGTTAACTGTAAGCTACCTCCATGGCTCGACCCGCAGTCGCCCCACCGGAATCCACCGTCGAGACGGCGTGCCCGCTCGACTGCCCAGATGCGTGTTCGCTCACCGTGACGCTTCGCGGCGGACGGATCACGAAAATCGACGGCGGCAGTGACAACGAAGTCACCCACGGCTACATCTGCAATAAGGTCCGCCATTTCGATCGACGCGTCTATGGCGACGACCGGCTCCATTTCCCCGCGATCCGCCGCGGTGGCAAGGGAGCGGGCACGTTCCGTCGCGTCACCTGGGACGACGCGCTGGACCGGATTGCCGAAAACCTGCAGGCCACGGTGGCGGCGCATGGCGGCGAAGCGATCCTGCCGCTCTGCTACGGCGGATCCAACGGCATGCTCACGCAGGACTTCGGCGATGCGATGCTGTTCCGCCGGCTGAAGACGTCGCGCCTGTTGCGCACGGTGTGCGCCGCGCCCACCGGCGCCGCGAACCTCGGGCTCTACGGCAAGATGGCGTCGGTGGTCTATCAGGACTACCCCAACGCGCGCCTGATTCTGATCTGGGGCGTGAACCCCGGCGCCTCCGGCATCCACCTGATGCCCTATCTCAAGGACGCGCGTAACAACGGCGCCACCATCGTCGTCATCGATCCGCGAGCGACCAGCGTGGCGCGCCAGGCCGATATCCACCTGCCGGTCAAGCCCGGGACCGACCTGGTCGTCGCTCTCGCCATCCACCGTCATCTGTTCGAGACCGGCCGCGCCGATCAGGCGTTCCTCGATCGGCATACCACCGGCGCCGCTCAGCTGCGTGAGCGCGCAGCGCCCTGGACCTTCGAGCGTGCGTCGGAGATCTGCGACGTCGCCGCCGATCGACTGCGTCAGGTCGCCGAGCTGTACGCGACGATGTCGCCGGCGCTGGTGAAGTGCGGGTGGGGACTCGAGCGGAACCGCAACGGCGGGAGCGCGGCCGCGGCGGTGCTGGCCCTGCCAGCGGTCGGCGGCAAGTTCGGCGTGCGTGGCGGCGGCTACTCAATGAGCAACTCCGCGACGTGGGGCATCGAGAGGACCTGGCTCCGTGACCAGGAACCCACGACGCGCGCGGTCAACATGAACAAGGTGGGCCGCGAGCTGACCACACCCAGCGGCACGCCGATCAAGAGCCTGTTCGTCTACAACTGCAACCCCGCGGCGACGCTGCCCGATCAGCATCGTGTGATCAAGGGCCTCGAGCGCGAGGACCTGTTCACCGTCGTCTTCGACCAGGTGCTGACCGACACCGCGGTGTATGCGGACGTCGTCCTGCCGGCGACGACGTTCCTCGAACATTACGATTACGCCAAGTCCTATGGCGCACTGTCGCTGCAGCTGGCCAAGCCGGTGATCGAGGCGGTCGGCGAATCGCGCTCGAATAACGACGTATTCCTGGATCTGGTCAGGCGCCTTGGGCTGTCTCGAGACGGCGACCCCGACGACGATCTGGACGCGATGCTGGCGAGCCTCGCCGGGATGCCGGGAGCGATTGGCGAGGAGCTGCGTGAGACGTGGAAGGCGACGCCGCCCTATGGCGGCAGGCCGATTCAGTTCGTGGATGTGTTCCCGAAGACGGCGGACAACAAGGCGCACCTCTGTCCGCCAGATCTCGACGCGGAGGCGCCGCTCGGGTTGTACGGCTATCAGGCGGATCCGGGGAACGATCGCTTCCCGTTCGCGTTGATCTCACCGGCGAGCGAACGCACGGTGAGCTCCACGCTCGGGGAGCTCACCCGCCCGGACGTCGTCGTGGATATCAACCCTCAGGACGCGACAACGCAGCAGATCGAGGACGGCGATACGGTGCGCCTGTTCAACGACCAGGGCGAAGTCCACGTCCGGGCGCGAGTGTCCGCGCTGGTGCGGCCCGGCACGCTTTCGATGCCGAAGGGCGTCTGGCGACGCCACACCGGCAACGGGTGGACCTCCAACGCGTTGGTTCCCGACACGCTCACGGACCTGGGTGGGGGCGCATGCTTCAATGACGCGCGAGTCAACATGATGAAAATCAGCTAAAGCAGAAGTTTCAGGAACGGTGTCACCAGCTATCGACCCCCGATCACGGGACGGCCGATAGCTGGCGCCAGGAAACCGGACTGGCCGACGTTAGACGCCGGTCGGCAGCTTGCCACGACCGCCACGGGACACCTGACCACCCTTGCGACCCGCTTCGCGGGCCTCTTCGGCTGACCACTCGTGGGCCGTTCCCTTGGCATGGGCAGCACGGCCACCCTTGCTGGCGATCTCACGCTGCTTCTCGGGAGACATGGAGGCGAAGCCTCGGCGGGCCTTGCGGACAACTTCGAGCACGTGGGCACCCTACCTTTCTGTGCCAATCCATGTAGCGAGATGCTTGCCACATTTGGCTCAAGGGTGAAATTCGTAAACGCTTTGTCTTCAAAGACTTACGAATTTCGTCCAGAAGAGGCAGCCGTCACAGCCGTATGAAAACCATACAATGCTGCGGCTGAGGCGGTCGGAATCAATACGGTGGAGCCGCCGGCCGCTTCGGACGGAACACATCGCACTGCTCGCAGTTCCGTACGTCGAACTCGTAACCCATCACCGGATAGAAGAGGGGGTGGGCGCAGAACAGCAGCTGCCCGTCCACGATTGTGTGAAGGCCGGGATCCGCGGGGATGTGATCGGTACGGCGACCGTACCAGCACAGTCGATGGCGGTCTTCGGGTTCCACGCGGGCTCCCCGTTGATCATAATGGGGGTGGAGGCGTCGACGACATGAGCGGCCGGACGGTGTTCTGCGTGAAGTTCCAGAAGGAGTTGCCCGGGCTCGATTCGCCGCCCTGGCCCGGCGAGCTCGGACAGCGCATCTTCGACAACGTCTCGGCCCAGGCCTGGAAGATGTGGGAAGAGCGCCAGAAGATGATTCTCAACGAGTACCGCATCATGCCCTGGCAGAAGGAAGGCCAGGAGGTGATCAAGCAGCAGCTCGAACAGTTCTTCTTCGGCGAGGGCGCGGCCCTGCCGCCCGGCTACGTCCCAGAGCAGGGATAGCTCTATACTCCCGGGCGGAGGACATCCGCCCATGTGGACACGCCGCTCATTCCTGCGCCTGTCGGGCGCCGCCGCCGGTGCCGGTCTCGCCGCCACCCGTTATGGCATCGATGACGTCGCGGCGCTCACCCAGTCCGCATCCGCCGCCGGGCGCACGCCCGAGCAACTGGCGGCCGACGAAGACTACTGGCGTGAAATCCAGTTCGCCTTCACCCTCGACCGCACGCTGATCAATCTGAACAACGGCAACCAGTGCCCCAGCCCGACGGTCGTCCACGACGCATGCAAGCGCTACATGGACTGGGCCAACCAGGCGCCGGTCTACCACCGCGGCATGATCGACCGCAACGTCGAGACCGCACGCCGGCGGCTGGCCGAGGAGTTCGGTGCCGATCCGGAGGAGATCGCGATCACCCGCAACGCCAGCGAGTCGCTGCAGATCGCGCAGAACGGGCTCGACCTGGAACCAGGGGACGAGATCATCACCACCGAGCAGGACTACGGACGGATGCTGACCACCTGGGATCAGCGGGTCCGCCGCGACCAGATAAAGCTGACGCGGATCGATTTCCCCGTCCCGACAAGCCAGAAGGACCTGCTGGAACGCCTGACCAATGCGGTCACGCCACGCACCAAGGTGCTGCACTTCTGCCACATCACCAACCAATCCGGGCAGCTCTTCCCCGTCCGCGAGCTGAGCCTGTGGGCGCGGGCCCGAGGCATCATCACGATTGTCGACGGCGCCCACGCCATGGGCCACTTCCCGTACAAGCTGCGCGACCTGGAAATGGACTACTACGGCGTCAGCCTGCACAAGTGGCTGCTCGCCCCGCTCGGCACCGGCCTGTTGTACGTGCGTCGCGAGCGGATCAAGTCCACCTGGCCGCTGCAGGCCGCGCCCGAACGGTCTGACAACGACATCCGCAAGTTCGAGGAGATCGGCACGCATCCGCCGGGACCCAAGGCGGCGATCAACGAAGCGGTGGCGTTCCAGCAGGCCATCGGGATCGAGCGCAAGGCCGCGCGCCTGCGCCACCTGACGCTGCGCTGGGCCAACGAGCTGAAGAAGGAGCCGCGGATCAAGCTGCACTCCAGCCTCGAGCCGGGCCAGACATGGGGGCTCGCGGTCGTGTCGATCGACGGCATCGACAGCAATAAGCTGGTCACCCACCTCTGGGACAAGCACCGCATTGTCATCGTCGCGATCGGCCACGAGAACCCGAAGGACCCCAAGATGACGTATCGCGGGCTGCGGGTGACGCCGAACATCTACACGCCGCTCGAGGAAGTGGACTACTTCGTCGAGGCGATGCGGGGCGTGATCAAGAACGGCCTGGCCGGCTGACGAAAAGACGTCAGCCGGAAGTTAGAAGGGAGAAGTGAGAAGGGAGAAGCTTGGCTTCAAAGCCTCCAGGCTTGCTTCTCACCTCTCACTTCGCACCTCTCACTTCAGGCTGCAGGCCGCTGTGGCAGCCTGCTGTCGGCCAGCTTGGTGATCGGCCTCGCCACAAAGGTCAGCAACACACCAGCGGCGATCGCGAACGCGGCAACAGCCCCGAAAAGCGACGGGAGTGCGAAGGATTCGTAGAACCCTGCGACGCGTCCGCCGATGAAGTTGCCCACCGACGTGGCCAGGAACCAGACGCCCATCACCAGGCCGGCGATGCGCACCGGCGCCAGCCGCGTCATCGCGCTCAGGCCGACCGGGCTGAGCGACAGCTCGCCGATGGTGTGCAGCAGGTAGGTGAGCGTCAGCCAGAGCGGGCTGGCCAGGGTCCCGTTCCCAGCCCGGGTTGCCGGGCCGATCAGCACCGCGAAGCCCAGGCCGGCGAAGATCAACCCCATCGCAAACTTCGCGGGGCTCGAGGGTTCCTGGCCACGGGACGACAACCACGCCCACACCGCGGCAAACACCGGCGCAAAGATGATCAGGAACAGTGAGTTCAGCGACTGGAACCAGCTGCTCGGGAAAGGCACGCCGAACATCCGGTTGTCGGTACTCCGATCCGCGAACAGGTTGAGAGTGGAACCGGCCTGTTCGAACACCGACCAGAAGAGCGCTGCGGCCAGGAACAAGACGCCGATCACGTAAAGGCGCTTTCGCTCCGCAGGGGTCCATCCAGTCGAGAAGAACAGCCAGCCGAAGAAGCCGATCGTGCACAGCAGCAGAAACACGCCCGCGGCATCGGAGACCTGCGTCGGCGTGATCGGAAGCGTACCGGTGTAGCCGCCAACGCCGACAATGAGGGCGAGCGCGATCCCGATCAGGCTCCAGGTGATCGCCGTACGACGATCGCGCGCGGCGCCTGTCGAAGACTGATCCTGACCCGGGGCGATACCGGCGCTGCCCAGCTTCGCGCTTCCAAGCAGGTACTGAATGACGCCAATGGTCATGCCGACGCCGGCGGCGCCGAACCCGAGGTGCCAGTTGATCTGCTGACCGAGATACCCGCAGACGAGCGGCGCGATGAACGCGCCGAGGTTGATCCCCATGTAGAAGATCGAGAAGCCGGCGTCGCGCCGGCGATCCTCCGGCGTGTACAGCTGTCCGACGATGACGCTGACGTTGCCCTTGAGAAGTCCCGTGCCGATGACGATGAGGAACAGACCGAGGTAGAACGTCGCGAGCGACGGGACGGCCATGCTGAAGTGGCCGCTGGCGATCAGGATGCCGCCGTAGAGGACGGCCTTGCGCGGCCCGATGAGACGATCCGCGACCCACCCGCCGGGCAGGCACGCCATGTACACCATCGAGGTGTAGAGCCCGTAGACCGCCCCGCCCTGCGCCGTGTCGAAGCCCAGGCCGCCGGCGGTCACCGGCGCGGTCATGTAGAGCAGCAGCAGCGCCCGCATTCCGTAGTAGCTGAAGCGCTCCCACATCTCCGTGAAGAAGAGCGTAGACAGGCCGCGAGGATGACCGAAGAAGGCGCGATCCGAAGAGGCGGTCGATGGGGCCATTGGCCGGTATTGTATCCGCCTGTGTTAGTGTCGCAGCCGTCATGATCCCGCTCCCAAAACTGACGCTGGTGATGGCCCTGATGCTGGCCGCGGCGTCGCCCGACGCTCGCAGCCGGCAAGGACCGCAAGCCGCCCGCCAGGTCATCCTCGTCACGATCGACGGCATGCGCGGCGACTACATCGGCAGCGCCGACACATATCACCTTGGCATTCCCAATCTTCGACGGCTCATGCGCGAGGGCTCCTACAGCCCGCGAACGCTGAGCGTCTTCCCGACGCTCACCGGCACCGCGCACACGACGCTGGTCACCGGCGTCACCGCGAAACGTCACGGCATCCTCGGCAACAACCGGTTCGCGCCATCGACGTGGGTCTATCGTGACGACAACCCCGACAACTACGATCTGCAGCCGGCCTATCGGGATCACGCCGACATTCGCGTGCCGACGCTCTGGGTGGCGGCGCGGGCACGAGGACTGAAGACGGCGG
Organism: Vicinamibacterales bacterium; assembly: GCA_035495795.1. Lineage (GTDB taxonomy): Bacteria > Acidobacteriota > Vicinamibacteria > Vicinamibacterales > UBA2999 > VFZN01. Next base: position 6,797 of record DATJFF010000204.1, on the reverse strand, counting down.
CGATCGGGTGGCCGCAGACCGCCGGCGCGCCGATCGACTACCGGATCGACATCGCGGTCGCGCCTACCGGCAGCGCCTCCCGCCAGCGCACGACGGAGGGGGCCTCCGCCGGCTGGCTCGACGCGGTCGAAACCGCGCTCGGCCCGATCTACGCGACCGACGTTCGCCTCGCCGATGTCCAGAAGGCGCGCGTTGCGGTCGAGGTCCTCACACGCTACAAGCCCGCGTTCATGGCCGTGCACTTCTCGCTCACCGACAGCGTGCAGCACGACAACGGACCGCTCACCGCGGCGGCGTTCGCGGCCATGGAAGCCACGGACCAGAACATCGGAAGCCTGCTCGAAGGCATCGAATCGGCCGGGGTCCGCGATTCAACGACGCTCATCGTCACCGGCGACCACGGGTTCCTGCCGATGCACACCGAGCTCGCCATCAACCTGCCGTTGATCGAGGCCGGCCTGATTACCAAGGGCGCCGATGGCCATCCGTCATGGACCGCAATCGTGGCGGCGAATCGGGGACTCGGCTCGCTCTATGTGAAGGACGACGCGCGTGAGGCGCTGGGCAAGGCGCGCCAGGTGCTCGAGCAATACGCCTTGAAGTACCCGCGCCGCTTCCGCCTGGTCGAGCGCACCGAGCTCGATGCGTGGGGCGCTGACAAGGACGCCGTGCTCGGCATCGAACCAACGCCCGGGTATGTGCTCGACGAGCGGCTGGCGCCGCCGTTCGCGCAGCCGCACCGCCGGGCCGCCGGACACGGCTATCGTCCGGACACGCCGGGAATGGAAACCGGCCTGATCGCCTGGGGAGCCGGGACCCGCGCCGGCTGGGTGCTGCCGGTGACGAACACGTACGACGTGGCCCCGACGATCGCGATGCTGCTCGGGCTCCAGCTGCCCGACGCCGAAGGGCAGCCGATCGTCGGCGTCCTCGCGCCGAAGTAAAGACCCTTACCCCGTTCTTCGCGACCGTGCGCGCCGGCCGCGGCTGCCCGTTAACGAACCCGTCGAGCCGTCGCGCGGATCACCGACGGCCGAAGGCATCGCGCTCAAACGCTCGAGGAGCGCATAGAGCTGGCGGAGATCCTCGCGACCGATTTCGGTGGTGAGCGCTTCGTATCGCGCCTCCGATTCGACGCCTGCCTTGCCGAGAAAGCGACGGCCGGCCGCGGTCAGCGATACCAGCGTCGTGCGCTGATCCGTGGACTTGAGCCGTCGGCCGATCAGCCCGCGTGCTTCGAGCGCCCGCAGAATCCGCGACAGGCTGGGGAGGCCGATGCAAGTTGCTTCTCCGAGCTCGGACGCGCTGGATTCCGGCGCCACGCTGAGGGCCCGGAGCACGCGCCATTGCTGCTCGGTCACGCCGTGCCGGCGAAGCAGCGGGCGAAACCGCTCCATCACCGCCTCGCGCGCGCGCAGCAGCGCCATCGGCAGCGAACGGGAGAACTCGCGCAGCGCACTCATTCGGCTGACTCGTCCTCGACCACGTTCGACAGCGTACCGACGCCGTCGACGGTCACTTCGACGCGATCGCCAGCCTGGAGATAGACCGGCGGCTGTCGCCTGGCCCCGGCGCCGGGCGGAGTTCCGGTCAGGATGACATCGCCTGGCTCGAGGGTCGTGAACGTGGAGATGTACGCCAGCAGGCGCGGTATCGAGAAAATGAGATGCGCGGTCGTGTCGTGCTGCCGGCGCTCGCCGTTGACCAGCGTGGTGACCGTCAGTGCATCGAGCGGCCCTGCTTCGTCCAGAGTCGTGAGCCACGGTCCGATGGATCCGCTCCGCTCGAAGTTCTTCCCGGGGGTGACGTTGAACTTGCCATGGCGGACCCAGTCGCGCAACGTCCCGTCGTTGGCGCAGGTCACGCCGGCAATGACCTCTGCCGCCGACGCTTCCGGTACGCGCCGGGCCCGCCGGCCAATCACCACCCCGATCTCGCCTTCGTAATCGAACTCGCGCGACTCTCGCGGCCGCAGAAGCGGCGCCTGATGCCCGACGAACGAGCCGGGCGTGCGGATGAAGATGCTGGGGTAGGCCGGCGGCGGCGTGCGATCTCCGTACTCCTCGTGACGCTCGGCGTAGTTGACGCCAATACAGAGAATCTTCGCAGGCCGCGGAATCGGAGGATGAAACTCGATGGCGTCCAGACCGAGGTCCGGGGCACGAACCGCGGCCGCGACACGCCGGGCCTCGTCGAGGGCCCCGGCAGCGAGGAGAGCGGCCAGGGATCGCGCGGACGTCATCCGCGAGCCCAGGTCGATTACGCCATCGCCGGACACGACGCCGAACGACTCCCGCCCGTTCGCCGCAAAGCTGAGGAGCTGCATACGCCGCTCACCCGAGGAAGCCGGCGCGCTCGAGCACCGCATCGAGCTTGCGTTCGAGCTCCGAAGTGGCTGCCATGAGCGGCAGCCGATGATCGTTCGCCGGCAACAGGCCGAGCCGCTTCATCATGTACTTCATCGGAATTGGATTCGTGTCGAAGAACACCGCGCGGTTCACCTCGAAGAGCTGGTCGTGCAGCGCTCGCGCGTGCGGGAGATCGTTGCGCCACACGGCTTCGCACATGTCGGCGAGCAGTCGCGGCCGCAGGTTGCCGACCGCGTTCATCAACCCGCAGGCGCCGACGGCCAGGCCCGGAAAGCTCAGCTCCTCGAGGCCGACAAAGATCCGCAGGTCGGGCTGCGACTCCAGGCACTCGGACACGAAGCCCAGGTCGTTGACGGCGTGCTTCATGCCGATGAACGTCGGTGATTGCGCGGCCAGCGTGTCGAGCGTCTCGCGCGTCACCGACACGGCAGCCCGGCCGGGGATGTGGTAGACCATCCACGGTACCGAGATCCCTTCGACCGCGGCCAGGTAATAGGCAATGATCCCGCGCTGCGGCGGCCGGATGTAGTAGGGCGTCACGATCAGGAGCGCATCGGCGCCGGCTTCGGCGGCGTGAACGGTCAGGGCGCGGGTTTCGGCCAGCGACTGCGAGCCGGTCGCCGCGACCACCGGGCGCCGCCGGTTCGACACGCGAACCGCGACGTCGACCAGGCGATTGCGTTCCTCGACGGTGAGCGACGAAGGCTCCGCCGTCGTGCCGTTGACGAGGACGCCGTGCGACCCTTCGACGATCTGCCGTTCCACCAGATCGGCGAACGTATCCTCGTCCACGCGGTCGCCGCGAAACGGGGTCACGAGCGGTGGAATCGATCCGGCCAGGGCTGAACGCATGCGCCTCCTCGACTTGACGCGAAATAGTTACCATGATAACTATCGCGTCGCAAGCCTCACATATTGCGCGGGCGGCGACGATGCCTCACCTGACGATTGAGTACTCCAGCAACCTGACACCCGGAATCGATATCCAGGCGCTGGTCGACCGCCTCCACTCCGCTGCGATCGAGACCGGCGTCTTCCCTCTCGGCGGCATCCGGACCCGCGCCGCCGCCCGGGACCACTACCGCATCGCCGACGGCGACCCCAGCCATGCCTTCGTCCACGTCGTGGTCCGCATTGCCGCCGGCCGCGACCAGGTCACGCGGGATCGCGCCGGACAGCACGTCTTCGAGGCGCTGACATCCGCGCTCGCCGGCGTGATGGAAACACGGGGGCTGGCGATCTCGTTCGAGCTCCAGGAGATCGCCCCGGCGTTCAGTGCTCGCCTCAACAACATCCACCAGCGCCTCGCGGCGCGCACACCGGGCGGGTGATGCCGGCCACCTTCGACGAGAACGTCGCCCGCGCCGAGCGCGCGCTCGATCGGTTTCGCGCCGCGCGCCTGCCCCACCGCATCGGCGGGGCCGCGGTCATCGGCCAGGGCACGTTTCCCAACGTATCCCCGGTGGATGGCTCGCCCCTCGGCGAGGTTGCCGCCGGCACGGCCGCCGATGTCGACCAGGCAGCGCGTGCCGCCCGTGATGCCCAGGCCGCCTGGGCTGCGGTCAGCGGCGAGCGCCGGCGCGCGCTGCTCCACCGGATTGCCGATCTCATCGAGTCCAGGGCCGACGAGATCGCCGTGGTCGAGTCGATGGACACCGGCCAGCCGATCCGGTTCATGGAAAAGGCGGCGATTCGCGGGGCGGAGAATTTCCGTTTCTATGCCGATCGCGCGCCCGGGGCTCGTGACGGCGAGACGCTGCCGACGGATCAGCATCTCAACTACACGCTGCGGCTGCCGATTGGACCGGTGGGCGTCATCACCCCGTGGAACACGCCGTTCATGCTCGCCACCTGGAAGATTGCGCCGGCGCTGGCGGCCGGCTGCACGGTGGTCCACAAGCCGGCGGAGTGGAGCCCGCTTACCGCGAGCATCCTGGCAGATGTCATCCTCGAGGCCGGAGTGCCGCCTGGCGCCTTTAACCTCGTTCACGGTCTCGGCGAGGCAGCCGGCAAGGCGCTCACCGAGCATCCTGATATCAAAGCGGTCGCCTTTGTCGGCGAGTCGGCGACGGGGTCCGCGATCATGGCGCAAGGGGCCGCGACGCTGAAGCGCGTTCACTTCGAGCTCGGTGGCAAGAACCCGGTGATCGTCTTTGCCGACGCCGATCTGGAGCGCGCGCTCGACGCCGTGGTCTTCATGATCTACTCGCTGAACGGCGAGCGCTGCACCTCCAGCAGCCGGCTGCTCGTCGAGCGTCCGATTCACGAGGCCTTCATCGAAAAGCTCACCGCTCGCCTGGCGCAGCTTCGCGTCGGTCATCCGCTCGACCCTGCGACCGAGATCGGCCCGCTCGTTCACCCTCGCCACGTGCAGAAGGTGGAGAGCTACTTCTCGGTTGCCGCCTCGGAGGGAGCGGAGGTCCGGCGCGGAACCGTCACGCGCGGGCTCGGCGCGAACTACGTCTCGCCGGCGCTCTTCGTGAACGCGCGGCCCTCGATGCGCATCGCGCAGGAGGAGATCTTCGGGCCGGTCCTCACCGTCATTCCGTTCGACACCGAGAGCGAGGCGCTCGACGTCGCGAACGGGACCCGGTATGGGCTCGCCGGGTATCTCTGGACGCGCGATGTCACGCGGGCGCATCGCATCGCCCAGGCGCTCGACGTCGGGATGGTGTGGGTGAACTCGGAGAACGTCCGCCACCTGCCGACCCCGTTCGGCGGCACGAAAGCGAGCGGGATAGGGCGCGACGGCGGCGACTACAGTTTCGAGTTCTACATGGAAACCAGGAATATCGCGATCGCGCTCGGCAACCATCGCATCCCGCGACTGGGCGCCGGCGGTCCCGGCTGAGGCAATGCTCGATCCCCGCGTCCACCCGGATGTCCGCGCGTGGCTGGCAGATCCGGCCAAGGCGATGTGGTGCGACAACCGCCCCTTCGCCGGGTCGTCGTCCGCACGCATCGACGTCCACGATCCATCGAGCGCGGCAACGGTCGCGACGGTGCCCGACGGGACACCGTCCGATGTCGATCGCATCGTCGACTCGGCGGCCGACGCGCTCGCAAGCGGCGCCTGGAATTCGCTCCAGCCCGCCGCCCGGGAACGCACGCTGCTTCGGCTGGCCGACCTCGTCGAGTCTCACGCCGACGAGTTGCAGCACCTGATCGTGGTCGAGAACGGCAAGCTCCTCTCGGCCGCGCGGCGCGAAGTGGACGGCACGTCCCGATACATCCGCTACGCGGCGGGCTGGGCGACGAAGATCGGCGGTCAGACGTTCGACGTCAGCTTCGATCAACCTGGCATGCGCTTCGACGCCTTCACCCGCCGCGAGCCCGTCGGCGTCGTCGCCGGCATCCTGCCGTGGAACATGCCGCTCTCGATGGCGGCGTGGAAGGCGGGGCCCGCGCTTGCGTGCGGATGTGCAGTCATCCTGAAGCCCGCGGAGGAAACGCCGCTCGCCGCATTGCGCTTCGCCGAGCTCGCTGCGGAAGCGGGGATACCGGCCGGATGGCTGAACATCATTACCGGCGGAGCGTCAGCCGGTTCCGCGCTGGTGGCACATCCGAAGATTGCGAAAGTGTCGTTTACCGGCTCGACGGAAGTGGGACGCGAGGTCGCGAAGGCCGCGGCGGGCCGTCTCGCGCGGGTCTCGGTGGAACTCGGCGGCAAGTCTCCGGCCGTCGTCTTCGAGGACGCCGATCTCGACGCCGTTCCGTCGATGATCGCGCAGGGCATCTTCTATAACCAGGGCCAGGTGTGCGCGGCCGGCTCACGGCTGTACGTGCAGCGCTGGCGCTACGACGACGTGCTCGAGCGGTTGGTCCGGGCCGCCCGGAGCATGCCGCTCGGCGCCGGGCTCGACCCGGAGGCAAGGCTTGGACCGCTCGTGTCCGCCGCGCAACGCGAGCGCGTCCTGCGCTACGTGGCCGACGGACAATCCGAGGGAGCTCAGGTGCTGACGGGGGGCCGGTCACCGGACCGCAGTGGCTACTTCGTCGAGCCGACGATCATCGTCAATGCGCAGCACGAGCAGGCGATCGTACAGGAGGAGATCTTCGGGCCGGTTCTGGTGGCGCAGCCGTTCGAGGACGAGGACGAAGTCATTGCCGCAATCAACGGCACCTCGTACGGGTTGAGCGCCAGTCTTTACACCGAAGACCTGTCCCGCGTTCACCGGATGATCCCGCGCATCAAGGCCGGCTCGATCTTCGTCAATTCACCGGCCCGGACGGATCCCAACCTGCCGATGGGCGGCATGAAGGCATCCGGCTTTGGCCGCGAGCACGGCACGTCGCTGATCGATCTCTACACGGAACTGAAGTCCGTGGTCGTGGGATATCGGGTATGAGCGACGGCCGAGCGTCTGACATCTGCGACCTGTCGGCCAACGAGAATCCTTCAACACCGCCGCCGCGCGTTCTCGCGGC
>DATJFF010000203.1:0-6333 GCA_035495795.1 Vicinamibacterales bacterium | reverse complement strand
ACCGGTCGTCCCGGTGAACATGCGGCCGATGGCTTTGCGTCGGATCCCGCATTTGGTCACCCGCCCGGTGACCGCGTGCAACATACGCCGGCGGGACTGAAGCAGCGGTGAAACGAGTGTGAGACTTAGCGGTCGGGGACGGCAGCCCCGTGGCAGACGGTACACATCGCGAAGTTCTTGCGTTTGAGCCGCGCCGCGTCGAATCCCGGGCCGTGGGGATCGAACCGGCGGCCGCCGAGCGCCGAGTGACACGTCAGGCAGTCGCGCTCGGCGTGGCAGGACACGCAGGACTCGAGACTCTGGCGTGCAGCCTGACCGTGGCCGGCGAGGAAGGTTTGGCGGGCGTCATGGTACCCGGCGCGCAGCACGTTCGTAGCGACGAGTCCCGCGCGCGCATGGCACGTGGCGCAGAACGCCCCGACATTGTGGCAATCGCTGCAGGACGAGGCGCGGGCGTACGCGGCGGCGGGATGCCGTGCCAAGAATCCGTCTGGATGATAGCCCGCACCGCGGGCCGCGGCGTTGGGGCGGTGACACTCGAGGCAATCCGAGCGCACGTGACAGCCGGTGCAGCGCGTCGTGCCGGCCGCTGCCACGGTCGCGTGCCGATCCGCGAAATTGTCGTCGTGACTCGGCGGCGCGGCGCGCGCTACGATGGCCGCAGACCGCGGATCCGACGCCAGCGCGGCAATCGCGCGCGGCGGTGCCGACCCGGCGTGACATTGATAGCAGAACTCGCGGGCGTGACACGTCGCGCAGCTCGTCCCGAGCGTCGCGCGGGACGCCGCGCCGTGACCGGAGCGGCTGAGAAAATCGGGTGCGCGGTGAGAGGGCGGCGCGGGAAACCGCGCGATATCGGCGCGCGTCAGGCTCGCCGCTTTGACCAGCGGCACGTGGCACGTCGCACAGGCGGTGTCGGGCGCCGCAAGATGCGCCGTCCGGATGGCGTGACAGTCGAAGCAGCGCTGCACCACGGGTTCACGCACCGCCATGCGCGGCTCGCCCTCGAGCGTGTGGCACCCTTCGCAGCGCGGCGCCTTGTCCTTGGCTTCACGCACATGATCGGCGTGGTCGAACCGCAGGTTGGAATGGCGCGCCGCGGCGGGCGGGGTCCAGGTGACCGCCTTCTGAATCGTTCCGTCATGGCAGCTCGCGCAGGATGTCGCGGCCGGCCACAGCGGTGCGCCCGCTTGCGCCGCTCCGGCGTGACACGTCGTGCATGACGGAAACAGCGCCTTGTGCTTGAGATGATCGAACCCCTGCACCGGTTGCTGCAGCAGGGCGAGGCTCGCGAGCGCTGTCAGGATCATCATCGCTCCGCCCGTCCGCCCGGCAGGCGTCGCACGGCCGGCGGCAGGTGATCCAGATCGCCGCTCGTGCCGAACGACAGGACGGCGCGCAACGTCACGCGCCACTGGCCCCAATCGACAGCCGCGGGATCGGGACGCCGGCGATCTTCGTTATAGCGAGCCGCTCCGAGCTCGAAGCGCAGCCCTTCGCGGGGCTGAATCCGGCCTTCGATGCCGTAGAGGTGCAGGACCGATTCGCTGAACCGCAGCTCGAGCGGTCTGTCCATCGACGAGCCGTGCAGCGTCACGCTGTAGGGCCCGGGCGGCGCATAGGTGACGCTTGCTCCCGTGCCGACCGAGGCCGCGCCTGGCCCGAATTCTCGGGTGTAACCGGCATCCACCGTCCACGCGGGGGCGGGCGTCGCCGTGACGCCCAGCTCGCCGCGCCATCCAGACTGCTCGACGTCGACGAGCGGCGTCGCGGCTTCAGCGTCGTCGAACCGGTAACGCTCGACGTGGCCGCGTAGCTGCACTTGCGGCAACGCGCGCACACTGAGATCGGCCTGCACGGCGCGGTAGGGCACCGGACTGAACGCGCCCCAGATCGTCCAGAGGTCGAAATGCGGGCGATAACGCTTCACACCGATCGAGCCCGAGACGTCGCGCATGCCGTAGCCCAGTGTGGCCTCGGCGCTGCCCCACCAACCGGCGGCGAGGTCATAGTCGGCACCGGCCGCCAGACTCCACTGCCCCGCTGGTCGGACGACGCTGGAGAATCCGACGCGCTCGGAAACGAAGTAGTCCGTTCGAGGATCCACTTCGCGCAGGTACTCCGCCCGCACGTCGCCGCGCGTCCCCGACCAGCCGATGTCGGCGCCGAGCACCAGCTGCCGGCGCGTGGGCTGAAACTGCCCCAGTGGGTTCACGGCGGGGCTCGTTTCCGGTAACGCCACGCCGCGCGCGAGACCCCAGCCAGCGTACACCGACGCGTCGAGCCCGCGGCGCGCGTCGCGAATCGCGAGGTCACCGCCGTCGAAGCCGATCATGCCCAGCCGGCCACTGTTCAACTGACGGCCTGCCCGCACCGTCAGACGGTCGTTCGCGTACTCCGCGTAGCCGCTGACGAGCTCGAGCGCGGGATCCGTGCCGGGCCAGTTGCTCGCGGCCCCGCCCGTGAAATCGATTGCGGCGCGGCCGTTCGCGTGCACGCTCAACCCGGGAATGCCGAGGCCCCACAGTGCGATGTCGGCGCTCGTGACGAACGGCGCGCCGTGGCGGACCTGGCCGGACCGGAAGAACAGACAGTATGCGGCGCCGGGCGGGCAACGGACCGCGAACCCGTCGGTGGTCGTCGGACCGCCCGTCGGACCGGTCACCGTGTCGGCGACAGGAACACTGTCGAGCTGGACGCCGCGGAATTCGACCGCCTGAAAGCGTGCGTCGAGATGCACGCGGTATCCCTGCGCGCCGAGCGGCGCGGCGGCCACCAGAGCGATCATGGCAATCCGCTTCACGAGCCGGCCCCCGCCCCGACCGCGTGCAGATGGCTCTTATACGCGTCCGGCGATGCGAGGAAATGGCAGGTCGTGCACTCGCGATCGACGTAATGATCGCGCTGCTTGCTGTGACAGGTCATGCAGAGCCCGCGATCGGGCGTTAAACGGGCAATGGTGGTTGCACGGTGACAGGCGTCGCAGCCCACGTGCGCGTTCGCGCTGTCGACGTGCGCGGCGTGAACTGCCTCGTCGGCGCGATGGCACGTCGCACAGTCACGCTGCGCGCTGTGGTGATCGTCGTGACACGCGGTGCAGGTCTTGGTGGGCGCCTCCGGATCGAGCGACACTGGCGTGGTGTGACACGTCGCGCAGGCGATCTTGGCATGCCGCTCGTGCGCGAACGTCACGTCCCGCGGCTTCGGCGCGCGGTTGCCGACGGCGACGGCGACCGTTTCGACGTGCCCCGCCCCAAGCTCGGTCGCGGTATGGCACTTCGCGCAGTCGCTGGTCGCCGGAGCCTGGTGATGGCAGATCTGGCAGCCGCGCGGCGGCACGAAGGTCAGTGTGGCGTTGCGCTGCCGCGTGACGTGACAGGTGAGGCAGGCGAGTTGTTTATGGCGATCGTGCGAGAAAGAGTCGGGGGGGGCCAGCGGTCGGGAGACCGGCGCTGGAGCGGCGCGTGGAGGATTCGCGTCGCCCTTCCCTTTCAGCTCGCCGTCGGGAATCGCATCGAACGAGACCCGCCGCAGCGCGCGAGTCGTGTCGAATGCCTGCGGCGGATTGACGTGGCCGCCGGTCCGCGCTTTCACGGCCGCGTGACAGCCCGCGCAGTCGCTCGCATCCACCTTGGCGGCGTGCGGCACGTGGCACAGCTCGCAGTTTTGCGCGACCCGCGCGTGCGGCTTGCCCATGTGGAACGGCTCGTCGCGCCAATCCACGTGACAGCCGGCCGTCGTGCAGCTCTTCAGCGCATCGGCCGGGCGCGTCTGTTCGTGCGGATTGTGACACATCCCGCAGTTCTGCCGGTGCGGATCTTTGGACGGATCGAAATCCGCAAGCTTCGCTCGCATCGCATGACAGCTGAAGCATTCGTGTGCGCCGGGCCGCAACGTGCCGGCCGCGGAATCGCGCGTCGCGAGCAGTGGCACCTCGGCGGTGAACTGGTGGCAGGCGATGCAGTGAAACCCCGTCTGCCCCGCCATCTTGCCGAGCTTGATCTGCACCGTCGAATGACAGCCCGATTGCCCGCAGGTCGAGTCCACGGGCACGAAGCGATGGACCTCGAGCCCATGGCACGTCGTGCACTGCACGTTGCGCAGCGCGCTCGAATCCGATTCGAGGTGGACGCGATGGCCGGCCGTCGTGGCGATGCGCTTCCACTTGTCTTTCTGTTTGTCCCCCTGCACGTGACAACTCGCGCACACGGCCGTCGGGACCTTCGAATGCATCTGGATTTTCTCCGGCCGGTCGGCGACCCAGAGATAGAGCTGCCGAGCGCTCGCGAAGATCGACTGCTGGTGACAGTTATGGCAGCTGAGCGAGTCGTGCTTCGAGCCGGTGAATCGCTGGAACGGCACCTTCATGATGTGGCAGCCGGTGCAGAACGCGTTGTCGTGCTGCATGTAGTTCCAGCTGACTGTTCCGAAGCCGGCAGCGCCCAGCACCACGGCGGCGGCGGCGGCGGTGAGGCCGATCTTCACGCCGCGCTCGCGCGTCTTCACCCACAGGACGATGGCCTGCCGCCGGCGCCACAACAGCACCGCGAACCAAACGGCGACCAGGAGGCCGATGACAAAGCCCCCGATCTGGATCCATTGCGGGAGATTGAAGAAGAACCGCAGCACGGCGGCCACGCCGCCCGGAAGGGGCGGCGGGCCGACGGCCGTTTGCTGAAGGCTCAGAAGCACCCGCTAATCTATTGCGTGCTCCGGAGCCGTACACCCGGCGGCAGCGGGCCCGGCACTTGGGCGCTGGGCGACGGCACCGGAGACGACAACCCGTACGTGCTGTGCATCGACGCGATCGATGCGATGAGCAGTGCCTTCAGCAGGAACGGATTGTGCACACCGTTGCCCGCCGACCGATGGGCAGCGAAGCCGTTCCCGAGCAGCTTGCCGCTCGTAAACACCGCCCGCTCTTCTGTTGCCGCGAGCGCGGCATTCCACAGCGTTCCCTTGGCGACCGACGTCACGTTGTTGCGGAAGTTGATCGGCGCCGAATCGGCCGCGGTCGCTCCCGAACGCAGCGCGCGGGACACGAGCTGCGGCACGAGGCCTTGATCCACGCCGGCTGAATCGATGATCCCATTGCCGTTCACATCGGTCCAGATCTGATCGAGGTAGTTGTCCAGCTCGCCCTTCAGCGTCTGGTACGCGAGCTTCGCCACCCCCGGTCCACCGACGTGGCACCCGCTGCTCGAGCATGCGACGAAGTTGTGGCCACCGGCCCCAGGCGCAGTGGTGTCGGGGACGTCGGCGCACGGCTTCGGAACGCCGGCCGTATCGGTGCACGGGATCGCGTCGAACGTATGACCCACGCTCTGGAACGAGAACGCGCCCGTGAGCTTGTCGGTCACCGTCGTGCGGACCACGTGGCAGGTCGCGCACAAACGCGGATTGGCTCCGGTGCCGTGGCTGCTCGCCATCTGGCTGGTATCGTACGCAAAGCCGGGTGGAATCCAACCGATATTCTCGCCGAGCACGAGGAGACCTTGCGCGCCGTGCGGACCGCGCGCGGTCGACGTCCCGGTCACCGTCGGCCAGGGCGGTACACCGGTCCGCGAGTGACACGTGACGCACAGTTGATCGCGCGTCGGCGTCTCGAGCGGGGCGCGGAGCTGCGCCGTGTTGGGCGAGCCATGCGGATTATGGCACGTCACGCAGCCGATCCGCTCGGGCGTGGCGCTCGCCTTTTCGACGAAGTTCGCGTTCTCCCCGAATTTGACCTGCATCGCGACGCGACCTTCGTGGCACGGCTGGCAGGATGTGTTCGTGGCGGCCGCCGCGAACCCGGGGCCCGAGCCGTGCGCCGATTCCTTCCACTGCTCGACGAACGGCGTATGCACGCCGGTATGGCATCCGCTGCAGGAGTTGGTCACGCCCGTATCCACGTGCATCCGCGCCAGGGGCTGGTTGGCCGCGATGTCCGGGTTCTCCACGTGCGTGAATCCGGGACCGTGGCAGCTCTCGCACTGCACGTCGTGATACGCAGAGTCGGCAACGGTCGAGTAGCCGGCAGGATGGCCAATGTTGTTGCCGAGCTCGGACACGGTATGACACTTGGTGCACGCGCCGCTCGCGTGCCCGGACCCTTGGAGATCGGCCCACGCCTGTGAGTGTTTGGTCGAGGCCCACTGGTTCTGCACACCGACGTGGCAATTGCCGCACGTCGTCTGCTTGGTGGAGACAGTGAAGTAGCCGAGGAAACCGTTGACGCTGTCAGGGGGTGGATTGAAGGCCGGACGGTCGCGGAACACAATCTTCTCGTCCGTACATCCGGCGCCGGCGAGTACAGCGAGTGCGATCATGGAATAGGCCAGTCTCATATCG
>DATJFF010000202.1:0-55975 GCA_035495795.1 Vicinamibacterales bacterium | reverse complement strand
GCTTCTTCCTCGAGATCCTGGTTGATTCTTGCGACTTTGATGTCCCAGACCAGGCCGAGCTTCTCGAGCGTCTTGATGCCGATCCAGTTGACGTCGAGCTCGTACCAGGCGAGGCCGTGGCGCGCGGACACGGGATGGGCGTGGTGGTTGTTGTGCCAGCCTTCGCCGAAGCTGAGCAGCGCCACCCACCAGTTGTTGGTCGAGTCGTCGCGGGTCTGGAAGCGGCGGGAGCCCCAGATGTGGGTGGCCGAGTTGACCAGCCACGTGCAGTGCAGGCCGAACACAGTGCGGAAGAACACGCCCCAGAGAACGTAGGGAATGCCGCCGAAGGCCAGCAGTCCGAGACCGACGACCACCTGCGGCACCCAGTGCCAGGTGGTCAGCCCGACATGGAACGGATCCTTCGCCAGGTCCGGCACGTAGCGCCGCAGGACCTGGGTGTCATGGTGCATGGCCTTGCCCGTCATGATCCACCCCATGTGCGCCCAGTAGGTACCCTCGCGCGGGGAGTGCGGATCGCCTTCGTGATCCGAGTGCTGGTGGTGGATGCGGTGGGTGGCAACCCAGAAGATCGGCCCGCCCTCGAGCGCGAGGGTGCCGCACAGGGTCAGGATGTATTCCATCCACTTCGTGGTCTTGTAGCCGCGGTGGGTGAGCAGGCGGTGGTACGCCATGCCGATGCCGAGGCTGCCTGCGATGTACCAGAGGGCGACGGCGGCGGCGATCGCGCCCCAGTCGATGAAGAAGAACGCGGCGACGGCGCCGACGTGGAAGGCGGTCATGGCAATGACCGTGATCACGTTGGTGCCGGTTGAAACCTTGCGGCCGTAGATCTGCGACGCGACAAATTGAGCCATGCGGATGCTGAAGGTATCAGCACTCGCTGAGGGGGACTGTAATACTTCTGTCGCAGGCGCTAACTGCCGCGCGCACAGGTACTTGCGAGGAAACATGGACTGGGGCCGAAGACCGCCGGCGGAGCAGCGCCGCGCCCGCGAGGCACACCACCGCGCCGGCCACCGACAGCAGCGCCACCCGTTCGCCTCGGACGATGACCCCCAGCAGGAGCGCGACGATCGGGATCAGGAACAGGGTTGCCGAGGCCCGCGTCGCACCCAGCCGTCCCGCCGCCAGCGTCATCAGCACGTTCGCCGCGCAGGTGCCGAGCGCGCCGAGCGCCAGCATCGAGACGAGCGCGCCCGTCGTCCATTGCGCGTCGAGTACCGCGGGGATACCAAGGGGCGCTGTCAGCAACACCGCGACGCCAAGCGCCCGCCACACCACCGGCAGCGCGCCGCTGCGCTGCTGAAGCGGACGCGCGAGATTGAGCGCAACGCCGTAGAAGGAGATCGCCACGACGATCATCGCGACGCCGGCGGCACTGCTCGATCCGTCGAGGTCGGGAAGTGCGATGAGGACCGTACCGGCGACGCCTGTGACGAGCCCCGCAACGATCGGCCGCTCGGGCCATTGCCGTGACAGCAGCGCAGCGACGAGCGCCGTCGTGATCGGCGTCGCGCCGTTGAGCATGCCGGTCAGCGCCGAAGACACCCGCTGCTCGGCGAAGGGGAAGAGGCTGAGCGGGAGCGCGAGCCACAGCACCCCGAGCATCGCGGTCGGCCAGGCGTCTCCCTTCGCGAGAGGACGCCGCGCCGCGGGTACGCAGGCCAGGCAGGCGAAGCCAATGGCGACCCGCATGAAGGTGATGCCGTTCGGGGCCAGCGCATCGAGCCCCTCGGCGATGAACAGGAACGACGCGCCCCAGATGGTACCGGGCACGACCAGGAGGATCCAATCGAGCCACCGCCGCGCGGACATGGCTTCACGATGCGCCTGGCCAGGAGTTAGGACAAGTGAATTGTTCTTCGTAAATGGTTTAGCATAACTACATGCTCAACGTCGATCGGCTTCGCGCCCTCCATGCCGTCGCGGCTCAGGGATCGATTCTCGCCGCCGCGGACGCGCTGCACGTCACCACCTCCGCGGTCTCGCAGCAGCTCGCGAAGCTCGAGCGCGAAGTGGGCCGCCCGCTGCTCGAGAAGCGCGGGCGCGGGGTCACGCTGACCGACACCGGCCGCCGCCTGGTGGCGCACGCCGAGCAGGTGCTTTCGATGCTCGAACAGGCCGAGGCCGAGCTCGAAGCGAGCCGCGAGGTCGTGGGCGGGAGACTCCAGATTGCCGCCTTCGCGACGAGCGTCCGAGGCCTCGCGCCGCAGGCGCTGCTCTCGCTCCGCCAGGCGTATCCGCACCTCCAGGCCACGCTGCGCGAGCTGGAGCCCGGCGACGCGCTGCCGCTGCTCGCGCGGCGCGACCTCGATCTGGTGATCGCCCAGGACTGGGCCAACGCGCCGCTCGCGCTCCCCGACGGCGTCGTCAAGGCGCCGCTGCTGGATGACGTCGCCGACATCGCGCTGCCGCGGTCGCATCGGCTCGCCCGGCAGGCGAAGGTGTCGCTCGACGATATGGTGTCGGAGCCGTGGATCACCTGGCTCGAAGGCTCGATCTGTCACGACTGGCTGATGCACACGCTGCGTCGCCGCGGCCACGAGCCGCGCGTGGCGCACACGGCGTCGGAGTACGCGACGCAGCTCGCGCTGGTTGATGCCGGCCTTGGCGCGGCCGTCATCCCTCGGCTCGGGCGCGGTCCCGTGCCCCGGGGCGTGAAGATGGTCGAACCGGACCCGATGCTGCGCCGCCACGTCTACGCGGTGTGGCGGCAGGATGCCTCGCGGCGCGCGGCAATCCGCGCCGCGGTCCAGGCGTTCGAGGCCGCTGCCGGAGCCTTGACGTCCGAGAGTCCGAGCCCTGCTACTTGGCGACGAACTTGAGCCAGCTGGCGACGAGCGCCGCCTGCGGCCCCTTGTCGGCAATGTAGCGATCCGCGTAGGTGAGGAACTTCGCGCGGTCTGCGTCGGGCAGCGAGCCGGTCTCCTGGCGCAGGCGGTACATCACCTGCAGCGCCAGGAACGTGAGGTCCATGTCGTCCGACCGCCGTTCGAGCAGGTCGTGGACCTTCTCGAGCGCAGGCACGTAGGCGCCGGTCATGGCTTCGGCGACGGCCTGGCGTTCGTCGCGAGTGTCCTCGTCGGCCCAGGCATCCGGCGCTTCATCGATGAACGACAGCGCCTGCAACCCGTCACCGAGACGGAGCAGGCCGTCGACCAGCGGTGGGTAGACCACGTCGGCCGCGTCGCTCAGCAGCGAGAGCTGCCACGCCCCGACCGCATCCTGATCGCGTCCGCTCGCCGCGGCGCAGGCGCCGATGTAGAAGGCCGCGCCGAGAAAATCCGACGCGCTCTTGAGCGATACCTGGAACCAGGCGGTGGCCTGCGGATAGCGCTGCTTCTGCAACTCGCCGAGGCCGCGCACGAACGCGAACGTCGCCTCGTCGCCCGCTGACATGTTGTCCTTCGGCTCCGGCGCCTCGAAGTTCCCCTCGCGCGCCTGCGCCAGCACCGCTGAAGCCTGCGACGAGGGCGGGTACATCGTCTCGAGCGAGTCGAGGAACGCGTGCACCACCTCGGGCTGCAGCACGGTCGAGGGGTTGAACCGCGGCAGCCGTATGGCGATGCGCGGCGGCGGTGGCGGCGGCACCTCGTCGTCCACGGAAACCGGCGCTGCCTCGGTCGTCGTGGAATTGGACGGCGTGGGTGTGAGCGAGGGCGCGTACTTGAACGTGCGCGTCAGGTTCGTATCCGGATGCCCCGGCGCGCTGATGACCGCGCGGGCGATGTACTGACCGGGCGGAAGCAGGCTGAGGCGCGCCGACCCGCCAAACGTGCGCATCGAACCCTCGCGGACGGCAAGCGGAAGATCGATCGAGGTCAGCGGCGGGCCCTGAGGGGACTCGACGATCTGGACGGTCACGGCCGTGTTGGCGAGCTGCGCATTGTTCTGTCCGACGACGTTCACCACCATCGAGATGGTTTCGGTGTCCACGAAGGGAGTGGGCATCAGGCGTGGCGGATCCGGCGGCGATGGCTCCGGCGTGATGAGCAGGTCCGACACTTCCTGCTTCGCGGCCGTCCGCGTCAACCGGGCGCGAATGGTGTGGTGGACGCTGCCGGTCCGCGCCTCCGGATCGACGACCGCGAGGCGGAGCGTGTATTCCCCTGGATCGAGCAGCACCGTCGTCTGCAGCAAGCGAGGCGACGGTTGCCGCGGCGTTTCCGGCGACAGGATGATCCGGGTCACGTTCCCGGCGGCGATCTTGTCGTTCTTGTCGGCGACCAGGAGGCCGGCCTGGATTTCCGCGGGCTCGCGCGCCGGTTCGCCGACCTCGGCGCTGATCACCACCCGAACCTGGCTGCTGCCGGGCTCCGCGAGGTTGTAGGTCGCGACGCGCATCGGAATGCCGCGATCGGGGAGCGGCGAGGAGAGCAGCTCCTTGATGATCTCTTCCGGGGCGCGGCTCGTATCGACGATCGCGCCGCCCGCGCTGGCGGAATTGGCCTCACGGGTCAGCGCGAACGTCGGACGGGCGCGAACGGTCAGGCCCTTGCGACGGACTTGCACCTTGATCCGGCGCTGCCTGCCGGTGCGGTCCGACTGCGTGGGCTCGAAGCCGATCAGGTAATAACCGGAGAGCTCGCGGTTGAGCCGCTCGAAGGTACCGGCGCCGGTGCCGGCCGAGATCTGCAGCAGCCGACCCCGAGTCTGGCCGGCGAGCTGCTCCAGCCCGTCCCGCAGCATGTAGTCGTCGAGCGAATAGCTCATGCCCGGTGCGGTGGCTCGCGACGCATCGACCATCAACGACGGCTGCGGCCGGACGATGTGGAGCGTCACCCGGGCCTCGGCGGCGCGTCGCGAGACGTCGGACACGCTCACTGGCGCGCGGCCGAGAAACAAGCCCTCGGAAATCATGATCACGTTGACTGGCGTGTTCAGCCGCGCGAGGCGCCCGAAGAGCGTGTCCAGGTAGCGCAGTGTCTGCATCGCCCGGGCATTGGCTTCGGTCAACACCGTCCGCGCCTCGACCTCGAGCGAGTCGATACAGGATTCGAGCATGAAGTCGGACAGTCCAGGGCACTCCCGCTCGACGGCGTGGCCCCATGTCACGACGTCACCGGTCTCCAGCGCGTAGGCCTCACTGATCTGCACCGAGTCCCCGAACCCGAGCCGTCCACCGCCGGCCGCGCCGGCCGGCCGACGCAGCGCTTCGCGGATGCGAGCGCGATCCGCCGTGAACTCGACGCTGCCGGTCCCGGTCGGCATCCGCGCGAGCCCGACCAGGTCGCCTGGGGCGAGCTGCTCGAGCAGCATCTCGCTGGTCCGGATGATTCCCTGCGACCCGCCGACGCGAATATGCGCATCGTCGATGACGAACAGCATCAGGCGTCCGGACGTTGGCGCGTCGTTGGACGAGACCCCGTCGGTGGCCGCCGTTCCCGGTGGCGCGGCGCTGACCGTGGAGATGTACTGCAGGTTCGCGATCGGCCGCGACTGCCCGTTGACCTCGAGCTCGAAGTCGGCGGGCGTGAGGTCGGTCACCGGGCGGCTCTGATCGTCAGTGACGCTCACGTCCACGAGCACGAGCTCGGTGCGCGCCCCGAACTGAGCCCTCGACTGGGTTGCGGTCTGCCCGGATTGAGCGACGGCGATCCCGAACGGTGAGCCGAAGACGATCGAGACAGCGCAGGCCAGTAACAGGCGCGCGACACGTCTCACGCCGTACTCCGCAAGAGGCAATCTCCGCACTCCGCCCTCTCGCATGAGGCTACGACCCTCCCGGCGCGCGATAGCCCTGGCGCGCGCGGACGGAGTGTCCCGAACCCGGAACCGCGATCGTGATCTCGCGCCACGAGCCGTCGCGCTTGCTGTTGGTGGATTGATAGCCGATCAGGTACTGGTTCGACAGCTCGTTGACGATGTCAGCGAAGGCGTCCTCGAGATGTTCGCTCTTCTCGACGAACAGCCCGCGGCCGCCGCTCATCGTGATCAGCCGCTGTATGCCCGAGCGCAGCTGTGCCTCGCGGGCGCCGCGGCCGAGCGCGACCATGAACAGCGTCGTGTCGGTCGAGCGCATCGCAGATTCGACGTTGGCGATGGTGGCGTGGCTGGTGCGATCGTCGCCATCGGAGAACACCACCAGCACGCGGCGTCCCGGGGCCCTCGAGAGCAGCTGCACCCCGCGTACGATGACGTCGAACAGCGCCGTGCCGCCCCAGGGCGCGAGCCGATCGACGGCGCGCAGCCGCTGCGCCGGCACGGTCTCCCGCCGCGCGAGCGTGAACAGCTGATCGTTGAAGGCAGCGAGCGTGACCTGGTCTTTCGGACCGAGCGCGGCCAGGAACTTGCGGACCGCGTTTTTCAGCTGCGGCATGCTCGGGCTCATGCTCTGGCTGACGTCCACGGCGACGACGAGCTCGAGCGGCGAGCCCTCGCTGGAGAAGTGAGAGATCGTCTGGGGAACGCCGTCCTCCATGATGCGGAAGGCATCCTTCGACAGCCCCTTCACGAACCGGTTGCCGTCGTTCACCACCGCCGTGACCTGGACGACGTCCACGGTCACCGATTCGGCGTGCTCGAGCCCCTTGGTTCGCGTCGCGGCGACCGCGCGCTTCCCGTCTTTCATGTCCACGACGACGCGGACGAGATGCTCCTTGACCTCGGCGCCGGCGTCCCACGGGCACTCGGCGCGTGCGGCGTCCATGATGGTGCAGACGAGGCGGCCGTCGGCATAGAACAGGACGCGCGCGGCCTCGCGGGCGCGCGGTGGCGGTTCGATCACCGCCTTCAGCAGCACCGGGCCGGAGAGATAGGTGTCGGGTCCGGGCGACACGAGCCGCACCGATACGTCCACGTCCTGGGCGCGCGCTACCGACAGCGTAGCCAGGACCATCAGCACGATCGCACGAGCAGCTCGGGCGGACATCGCGGGCGGAGGCGCCGATTCTAACCCCACAGCTCTCCCGGGTGACGCGTTCATGATTTACAGTTGGGGCGGGCGTTAGCGCATGCCCACAAGGGTCGTTATCTCGGCCTGAGCGGACCGCCGCTTCCCAAGGCCGCAATGTAGTCTTCGACCCGGGACGGCGGCAGGGCCAACGCGCCACGGACCAGCGCGGGCCAGTCGTCGGGGAAGCGCGCCTCTACTTCGTGCCAGTAATCCTGGGTCGCATACAGCAGCAGCGCCGGGATCAAGCTGGCCGGCACGTGTAGCGCTGAGGTTAGCTCGACGAGATGAAGCGTCAGGTCGGGCGCTTCGGTGGCGAGTATCCCTGTGTCGGGGCGACCTGCGAGACGGTCCCACGCCGACGGCGCGCCAAGGCGCGGAACCAGACGCCCGTCGACCGCATCTCCTATCACGCCCCATCGTGCCAGCTTCTCCGCGGGGAGATCGGGGTGGCCAAGCCACAGCAAATCGCGCAGGCTGAAGAACGATCCGGCTGTCTCGGGGATGGAGGCCAGCGTCCATCCGATCGCGCGGCGCACTGCGATGGGCACCGCCACCTCGTCGGCGAGCGCCAGCACCGAGCGCGGATCGGCTGCCGCCGCCGCAAGGCGCGCCCGGCCGCGCGCGATGGCTGCCGCGATCGCGGACTGGCCGGCATCATCGAGGTCCAGCGGCCGGAGGGCAACGGCGGTGCGGGCAAGCGTCATCTCGTCGTTGAGGTTGATCGTCGGCACCGGCGGCATCTCGTCCGCCGACAGGCGACGCAGTGCCGACCGCGCCATCGCCAGATCGACGCCGAGCAGGCTCCCGGCGATATGCCACGGCATGCTGGATCCGGTCCGCTCGGCCGCCGGCATCCAGGCGAATTCTCGGCCCGCGGCCCGCATGCCGAGGAGGTCGTGTCGCTCGGCAACGTCCGGACTCAAGGTCACCGCGCCGTCGGGGTCGCCGAGCGCGACCGCATAGATCAGCGCGCGAAGCGCCGCCGGCAGCGACGCGGCGTCGCGTTTCTCGAGTGCCGCGTCGAGCCCCGGCGACGGGACTTCACCTCGGATGCGGAGGATGCGTTCGTGTTCCGCAGCCCCGATGTCCACCACGTAGTCGAGCCCCTCCCACTTCACCGGGCGGGGCTCGGTTGGCGGCGGCCCGGCGAGTGCCTGGATGACGCGCGACTCGTAGGCGGTGGCGCCGGTGAAGCGATCCGGTTGCACCAGCGGCGGAAGCGCCGGGATGAAGTGATCGAGGAGCCAGGCTCGCACCGCGGTGTGCGTCGCCGTCTCGCTGTCCACGGCCTCCGCGAGGGCTACGAGGACTTCGTCGCGTCGCGCGGGGGCGAGTGAACCGGTCAGGGCGGTCCGCTCGACGAGCGCGAGCGCACCCTGGAATGCCTGCAGCCGCAGCGCGCGGTCGATTCCGCTGCCGCCGTCGATGCGCCGGGCGGCGTCAACCAGCCGGCCCCAGACGTGCGGCGCCCGCACCTCGATCCGATCGAGCATGAGCAGCATCGCGCGGAACCGCCGATAGTGGCCGAGGGCATAGAGCACGTCGGCCTGATCGCGCGCTGGCAGGTCACCGTCCCACACCCGGCGCGCAAGCGCGAGCATCGTGACGCGATCGCGCCGCTCGCGCGGGCCGCCCTTGAGCAGCGCCCGAACCGTCGCCGTGAACGGCGCTGCCGCTCGCTCGGCCTGCAGCAACTGGCTCGCGCGCTCGCGTGTCTCGACCTCGCTCTCGATCAGCGATGGCCAGAGTCCCGCCGTCGCGGGAAGCCGATCGATCGGGAGGTCCGACAGCGAGTGCAGGATGGCCGGCAGGTCGGCGTAGCTCAGTTGATACGGGTGGTCGTTCGGCGACCAGGGTGCTTCGGCTTCGCGGGCCGACGAGTAGAGCGAGCCGAGCGCGGCTTCGGCGCTCTCCTCGTGTTCGGGCTGCAGCAACGCGGCGCGTCGATCCGACGGCATCAGCGCCAGGTTCGCGAAGAACCTGGCGAGCCGGCCCTCGTCGCGGCTGAGAAGCCGCCGCAGGAAGTCCTCGCGGCGGGCTGGCGAGACTCCGACGAGCGCGGTCCACGCGGCGCGATCGCCCGGCACCGCCCAGCCGTCATCGCCGAGGACGAGCGCCGGTGCTGCCTGGGTGAACGAGCCCGGCAACTCGCGGACGATCTGGCGCAGCAGGCGCGGGTTGTCGGCGAGCCACTCGCGGACGGCCGGACCAGCTTCGAGCGCGCCGGCGGCGACCAGCAGCGCGCCGCGGTGTTTCACCAACTGGGTGAACAGATCCGCCTCCGGGGTAAGCGTCAGCAGTTGCCGCCACAGCCGATCGTCGAACGGCGCGAGCAGGACGGCGTTCGGGTCGGTGGTCTCGGCCGACGGCACCCCGGCCGACGGCAATGTGATGGGCCCGAACACCTCCGTGAACGCGATCGCGAGGCTGCCAGTCGGGTTGATGACGGCTGCGCCGTGAAGCGCGCGGGCGATCAGCATCAACGCGTGTCCGCGTTCCTCGGGCTGGATGCCGAGCCGCTCGAACACCGGCTGTCCGCCCGGCAGCGGGAGCAGGAAATAGCCGGACGGGGCGGGGGCCGCGGGCGGCAGCGGGTCGGCCGACCGGTCTTCGACGGGTGGTTCGGCGGGCTGGGCGAACACAGCCGGCTGCGCGAGGACGCCGATCGACAGGGCCAGGCACCACGCACCAGGCCTGCGGCAAAGAAACAACGACATAGCGGCACGGGCGGCCCCGGCGCGGACCGCCGGGCGCATTACATCAGACAAGAGGGAGAAGGCGAAAGGCAAAAGGCAAAAGGCAGAAGGCAGAAGGCAGAGCTCGACCCATCTGCAACCTGGGGACAGCGCTATCCGTCCAATGCGGTCACGATGGATTCTTTCCTGCAGGACGTTCGTCACGCCATTCGCGGACTGGTGCGGGCGCCAGGGTTTGCGCTGGTCACCGTGCTGACCCTGGCCCTCGGTATCGGCGCCAACACCGCCATCTTCTCCATCGTCAACGGCGTCATCCTGAGGCCGCTGGGGTATCCCAAACCGGAGCAGCTCGCCTACCTGACGACCCGATTCCCGAACCAGGGGTTCGATCAGTTCTGGGTATCGCCGCCGGAATTCCTGGAGTTTCGCGATTTGAACCAGTCGTTCTCCTCGGTCGGTGCGTTCACGACCGGTGAGGTGAACCTGATGGCGGCCGAGCGGCCTCGGCGCGTGCGGTCGGCCGCGATCACCGACGACTTGCTCCCGACGCTCGGTATCCAGGCCGCGCAGGGCCGGCTGTTCGCGAAAGGGGAAACCGACGTCGTCGGCGGCTCCGCCGCGCCGCCGCCCGGGACGCCTCCGCCGCAGCCGCCAAACGTGGCAATCCTGTCGCACGAGCTCTGGCAGTCGGAGTTCGCGGGACGGCCGATTGTCGGGCAGCTGGTGGAGGTGAATGGCATCAGGCGCGAGGTGATCGGAATCCTGCCGCCGGCCACCGACGTGATGGACAGCCGCGCCGAGATCTGGCTGCCGATCGGTCTCAATCCAGCCAACCGACAGAATCGCGGCAGCCACTACCTGTATCTGATCGGACGCTTGAAGGACGGCGTGACGATGGACCAGGCCCGCGCCGAGCTCGACTCGCTGCTGGCGAACTGGGGAGAGCGGACTGGCGCCAAGATGCACGTATTCTCGCCGCCGCGGCCCGCCGCGGCGGGCCGACCCCCCGACGCGGGCGGCGGCCACGTGCTGCAGATGACACCCGTACAGGAGGAGATTGTCGGCGGCGCGAGCCGCGCGATCTGGGTGCTGCAGGCGGCAGTCGGCTTCGTGCTGCTGATTGCGTGCGCCAATCTCGCCAACCTGCTGCTGGCACGGGCCGAGACGCGTCATCGCGAATTCGCGGTGCGCACCGCGCTCGGAGCAGGTCGCGGACGCCTGTTGCGGCAGTTCATGACCGAGGGCGTGCTGCTGTCGTTGATCGGCGGCGTTCTCGGCCTCGTGCTCGCGCGAGCCGGCGTCGCCGCGATCGTCACCGCCTACCCGGAGAGCCTGCCGCGCACCAGCGAGGTGAGCGTGGACCCCCGGGTACTGATCTTCACGCTGGCGATCTCGGCCCTGACCGGCGTCGTGTTCGGCCTCGCGCCGCTGCTCCACACGCGATTCGGCGCCCTCGCCGCGTCGTTGAAGGAAGGCGGCACGCGCGGCGCGACCGGCGCCGCGCGGCACAACGTCCGGCGCGGCCTGGTGATGGCGGAGGTGGCGCTCGCCGTCATGCTGGTAATCGGCGCGGGCCTGCTGCTGCGTACCGTTTACAACCTCACTACCGTGGACGCCGGCTTCGAACGCTCGCGGCTCGTCACGTTCCAGATGACGCTGCCGCCGGCGAGCTACCCGCAACCGCTGGCGCGCGCCCAGGTGATGCAGCGGGTGTTGACCCGGCTCCGGAGTCTTCCCGGGGTCCAGGCCGCTTCCGCGATGTCAGGCCTGCCGCCGAACCGTCCCGTCAACGCCAACGACACCGAGATCGACAACTACACCGCGCCGCCGGAAGGGCCGTTCGAGAACGTCGATTACTACCAGTTCGTGATGACCGACTACTTCGAGACGATGGGCATCCCGATCGTCCAGGGGCGCGGCTTCCAGGCCACGGACGCCTCTGCGACCGGCCTGGTTGCAGTGGTCAACGAGACGCTGGTGCGAACGTTCTGGAAGGACCTCAACCCGATTGGGCAGCGCCTGCGCCCCTGCTGCGGCGATCGAATCCCGTGGTTCACCGTCGTCGGCGTGGTCAAGGACGTCAAGCAGGGCGGCGTGGACCAGAAGACCGGCACCGAGTTCTATTTCCTTGCCGACCAGATCGCCAATTACCCGGCATTCGGCGGAAGCCCGGCGACGATGAACGTCGTGCTTCGGACGACGCTGCCGGCGGCGGGCGTGGCGCAGACGATCGAGGGGGTGATGCGCGAGGCGGACCGGGCCGTGCCGGTCGTGCGGCTGCGCGACATGAACGAGGTATTCGCGGAATCGATCAGGCGCCCGCGGCTGCTGGCGCAGCTTCTCGGCGGCTTCGCGGGGCTCGCGTTGCTGCTGGCGGCGATCGGCACTTACGGCGTGCTCTCCTACATGGTCGCCGAGCGGCGCCGCGAGATCGGCATCCGCATGGCGCTCGGTGCCGAGCGCGGCGTGGTTTTGGGGCAGGTCCTGCGCCAGGGACTGACGCTGGCGGGAATCGGCGTCGCCGCGGGCCTTGCCGGCGCGTTCGGGCTGACGCGGCTCGTCACCTCGCTGCTGTTTGGCGTCAAGCCGACGGACCCGATGACGATTGCCGCGGTGGTCGGCACGATCGCCGCGGTCGCCGCGCTCGCCAGCCTGCTGCCGGCATGGAGAGCGTCGCGAGTCGATCCGATCGTCGTACTGAGAGATGAATAGAAGTCGGCGAATAGATTTCAGCGAATCTGGTGATCTCGTGATCTGGTGATCTCGTGATCAATCTTGCGATCGTTCGATCTGGTGATCTATCTCTTGATCTAGCGATCTATCTGTTGATCTGTGATCTGGCCGCGCTCAAGGATTGCTTGCGCGGATGGACCGCGATCGCCAGATAGATCTGAAGATCGCCAGATAGATCTCAAGATCGCCAGATAGATCTCAAGATCACCAGATCATCAGATTGATCACCAGATCACCACATCACGAGGTCTCCAGATTCGCGATCTTCTTATCTTTTTCCGACCGAGAACACCAAACCGTCCGGATCGGCGTACTGGGCGACGCGGGTGCCGAAGACGTCACGCGGCTCCTGGATGCAGCGCACACCCTTGGCGATCATCTGCTGATGAAACGCGTCGAGGTCCGGGACGCGCATTCCGATTGTCGCGGTCCCGGCGCGGAGATGGCCGCGCTCCGGCGGATTGTCGCCGGGTTCGGCTTTGTGAAGCGCCAGCGTGATCTCGCCGGCCGACAGTTCGGACCACCCTGGCGACTCGAACCGTTGTGAGAAGCCGAGTGTGTCTCTGTAGAAGGCGAGCGCGCGCTGCATGTCGCTGACGTAGACGATGGCGTAGTGGATCAACACCTGAAGCTCGCCTCCCAGCGGCGGTCCGGCTAGTCTCGTGGAAACGTCGAGTCGCCCCCAGCGTACGTATATACCCACGCTCGCAGGCCGGAGGCGAGCGTCACGAGCATCCGCCGGTAGGCGTCCGGCGCTTCGTAGCCGTCAGCCGCGGCGAGCTCCGCCTCAGTCACTTCGAGCACTGTACCGCTCAATCGATCGTCGTCGCGCCCGGTCGGCACCGCGTTCACGTTGTGGGACCGTCCAGCGGCGGCCGCTCGCGCTGGGTCCGAGATGGCCACCAGCGCTGTGCCGAAGCCTGGCAAGGCGTCGCGCCGGCCGGTCAGCGTGCGCCCGAACGTCGCGATTTGCACGCCCGGCTGCTGGAGCGTGCCGTACGAGAAGAGCAGCGGCATGTCGGCGCTCCGGCTCTCACAGGCCTGGATACAGGCCCAGGTAGATCAACACGAACCCGGCATCCTCGGCGTCATCGCGGCGTCAGTTCGAGCGTGTGCGCCACCCGGTCGGCCAGCGCGAAGCCATCCACCCACTTCTTGGAGGCTTTTGTGTCGTACTTCGCCGCAAGCGCTGTCGAGACCGCGTCACGGAGCCGCGCGCTCCTGACCGGCACCGCACACACCAGCCGTTCGACGTGGTCGGCGAAATGAATCTGTCCCCTTGCCTCGGCGAGGAACGCGCGATACCACCCCGTCGGCTTGTCGTTCCACGAGCGCACGAACACGCGCCCCTCGACGACGACCACCCAGACGGCGGTGTATTTGTGTTCGGTACCGGCGCGAACCCCGAGGATCTTCGCGCGATCGAGCGCGGCAATCGTCGCCGGCGAGAAGCGGCGTGCAGCGGTCATGCGATCACCGGATCATCGACTGCGCTGATGCCGAGAGCCTGTGCGAAAACGCGCATTTGGTCTGCTTTCTCCGCAATGAGCTTATCAGCCGGGCGACAACCGTGCGTTATCTGTATCTTCTCGCGGTGATCTCGGCCAATAATCCGCGGCGTGATCATCCGCGCCCTCGCCGCCTTCGCCGCCGCCGCGACTGCTGTACTCGTCATCACCAGTTTTTCCGGTGAGCTCACGGCGCAGCAGCCGCCCGCCCTGTTCGGTGATTCGGCGATCGGCGTGCCCGCCATAGCCGGCGACGGGCCGACCGTTGTCCGCGCCCGCACCACCTCGGCCCGCTTCAATCTGCTCGCCGCCGCGCTGGCTGCCGGATCGGCGGGTGACCGCACGCCGGCCTTCACGCTGAACCTGTTCGCGGACGTCGCCTTTTCGGTGGAGTACGAACGTTTCGAGCGGGACGACTTCGGCCATCAGTCCTGGGTCGGTCGAATCATCGGCGATCCATTGAGCACGGTGACGCTGACATGGAAGGGTGACGTGCTGTCCGGCGGAGTCCAGGTACGCGACGCCCTCTATCGCGTCCGCAGCGCCGAGGGGCGGACGGTAATCGAGCAGCTCGATCCGGGTAGTTTCGGCGAGGAGCGGCCGCCGCTGATTCCCCCGACCGGCACGACTGAGGCTCCGCTCGCCGGCGAGCCGTCGCGACTGGCTGCGGGCGAGGTCGTGGACGTGGCCGTCTTCTACACGGCGGCAGCGCGTGCCGGTGCCGGCGGCCAGCCCGCCATCGAGGCGCTCATCGCGCAGGGCATTTCGGACTCGAACACCGCGTATGCGCGCAGCAACATCCAGGCGACCATGCGGCTGGTCGGCATGGGAGAACTCGCGGGGTTCGTCGAGAGCGCGACGGACATGAGCGACGATCTCAGAGCATTCACGTCTCTTCCGGCGGTGGAGGCGGCCCGCAATTCCGTGCAGGCCGACCTCATGCACCTGGTGGTGGCCAACACCACCGGCAACGCCTGCGGAATCGGCTGGCTTGGACCGAGGGCGGACTTTGCGCACGCCGTCAGCGCCCGGCAGTGCTTTGCGCAGTTCACCTTCACGCACGAAACCGGGCACAACTTCGGTAACCACCATGCGCCCGAAGACGGCGCCACCGGTGGATACCGGCCCTACAGCTATGGCTACAAGAATTGCGGCGCGGGCACACGATTCCGAACGGTGATGGCCTATGCGTGTGCGTCCGGCGCCAACGCGCCGCGCATCCTCAACATGTCGAACCCCGCAGTCGCCTACAGCGGCATGCCGAGCGGCACCGCCTCACAGAACAACGCGCTGTCGCAAAGCGAAGCCTTCCCCATCGTGCAGGGCTTCCGCACCGGCGCACCCGCGACCGTGCCCGGTGTGCCGCAGAACGTCCAGGCCGCGGTGGTGGGCAACACGATTAGCGTTTCCTGGCAGCCGCCAAGCGGATCGACGGTATTGACGTACATCGTTCAGGCCGGCACGGCCCCGGGCGCCTCGAACATCTACCGCGGAGGCGTGGGCCTGGTCACGACGGTCTCCTCGCCGATCGCGAACGGCACGTACTACATTCGCGTGGCGGCCCAGAACCTCGCCGGCACCGGCCCTGCCTCGGCCGACGTCGTGGCGCAAGTCGGCCTGCCGCCTGGGCCGCCCCAGAACGTCGTGGCGATGGCTTCCGGCGGCGTGATCACGCTGTCGTGGGCCCCGCCGGTCTCCGGAGGTGCGGTGTCCAACTACATTGTCCAGGCCGGCACTGCGAGCGGAGCGGCCAATCTGTTCAACGGAGGAGTGGGAGCTGTCACGGCGGTGAGCGGTGCAGTGGCTCCGGGCGCCTACTTCCTGCGTGTCCTCGCGCAGGGCGCGGGCGGCACGAGCATCCCGTCGAACGAAACCAGCGTGTCGGTCGGGCCCGCGTGCACCACGCCATCGGCGCCGGTGCTCACCGGCAGCCGCAGCGGCAATGTCGTCACCATCGACTGGTCCACTCCGCCGGGCGGCCCGGTGACCGGCTACACCGTCATTGCCGGCTCCGCCGCCGGTGCGAGCAACTTGTTCAACGGCAGCGTCGGGCTGACGAACACCGTCTCAGCCCCGGTGGCCAGCGGGTCGTACTTCATCCGCGTGGTCGCCAACGCCGTCTGCGGGTCCGGCGCGGTATCGAACGAGGTTCTGGTCAGCGTGCCCTAGGTCCACCCGTTCGGATGCCCATCGCCTCCGCCGCAAACGCCCACTGATCAGCTCGCTCCGCGATCAGTTTGTCGGTGGGGCGATAGCCGTGCGAGCCGGCGAGCTCCACCCGAATCAGCACGGGCCGGTCGCACGACTGCGCCGCCTGCAGCGCCGCCGCGTATTTGAAGGAGTGGCTCGGCACCACCCGATCGTCGTGATCCGCCGTCGTGATCAGCGTCGCCGGATAGCACGCGCCCGGCCTGATGTTGTGGAGCGGCGAGTATTCGATCAGGAACGGGAACTGCTCCGCGCTTTCGGCCGACCCGTACTCGGTCACCCAGAAGCGCCCGCCTGTGAACCGCTGGTAGCGCAGCATATCCATGACGCCGACGGCCGGCAGCGATGCCGCGAAGAGCTCCGGCCGCTGGTTGACGACCGCGCCGACCAGCAGGCCGCCGTTGGACCCGCCCATCACGCCGAGCCTGGCGGGGGACGTGACCTTGTCTGCGACGAGTTGCTCGGCGACGGCGATGAAGTCGTCGAACACGTTCTGTTTGTTCTCGAGCATGCCGGCCTTGTGCCAGGCCTCGCCGTACTCCGAGCCGCCGCGCAGGCTCACCGTTACCCACGCGCCGCCGAGCTCGAGCCACGCCGGCACGTCGGGGCGATACGCCGGCGCGATCGAGACCGAGAATCCGCCATAGCCGTAAAGCATCACCGGATTCGTGCCGTCGCGCCGCAAACCCCGGCGCGCCGTCATGAAGTACGGAACCCTGGTGCCATCCCTCGACGTGGCGAACCCGGCCACGGTTTCATAGTCGCTCAGGTCCACTCGCAGTGCCGGCGGATCGAACGCGATCGACCGCTCGCTGGCCGGGTCGTAGCGGTAGATCGTGGCCGGTGCGAGCGGCGAGCTGTATGCGAACCACAGTGACGGCGCGTCCTCGCGTCCCGCGAGCCCGCTCACAGTCCCGACGCCTGGCAGGGCCACCTCGCCCGCTGCGGCGCCATCGAGCGCGAACAGCTTGAGGCGGCTCTGCACATCCACGAGGTAGTGGCCGACGATGCGCCCGCCGATGAGGGCGACGCCTTCGAGTGCTTCGGGCTGTTCGGGAACGATGACCTTCCAGTCCGACGGCGCTGGATTGGTGAGCTCCAGCGCAATCACTCGGCGGTTCGGCGCGTCCTGGTCGGAGCGGATGAACAGCAGCGTGCCGCGGTTCCCGATTGCCGCGAACTCGGCACCGTCGATCTCGACGATTGGCTGCACCGCCGCCCCGAGGTCAGGTGCCGACGCGGCGCCGAGGTCGGCGTAGTAGAGCCGATTCTCGTTGCTGGCGCCCTTTGCCATCGTGATCAGCAGGTAGCGGCCGTCCTCGGTTACAGCGCCGCCGATCAGCCATTGCGGCAGGTCGCGGCGCTCGTAAATGAGCACGTCTTCGCTCTGCGGCGTGCCAACGCGGTGGTAATAGAGGGCCTGACCGGACAGCGCGGCTTCGAGCACCTTCTTCGCCGGCGGCTCCGGATAACGGGAATAGAAGAACCCCTTGCTGTCCTTCGTCCACGACAGGTTCGAGAACCGCATCCACCTGATCTCGTCCGGCAGGTCGCTCCCGGTCGAGAGATCCCGCACCTTGATGGTCTGCCAGTCGGCGCCGCCCTCGGCGAGGCAATAGGCGAAGAGCGCCGCATCGGGCGACGGCGCCCACTGCGCCAGGGACGTCGTTCCTTCGGCGGAGATGACGTTGGGATCGATGACGAGCACCGGTACGGCGTCTGGGCTCGATCGCCGGTAGATCGGTGCCTGTTTCTGCAGGCCGGTGTTCTTCGCGTAGAACAGCTGGCCGGATTCCGTGATCGGCAAGCCGACGCGAGAGTAGTTCCAGAGCTCGGTCAGCCGCGCGTTCAGCGTCGAACGAAGCGGAATCGACGCCAGGTACTCGTCCGTCACGACGTTCTGGGCCGCGACCCAGCCGGCGACTTCTTTCGAGTCGAGGTCTTCGAGCCAGCGGTAAGGATCCGCGACCCTGGTCCCGTGGTAGTCGTCGACGACGTCACCGCGCGCGGTCGCGGGATAGGCGGGTGGAGAAGGCTTCGGCTCGGAGCGAGACACGTGTGACCTGTTCCTGTCTTCCCTTCTGCCTTCTGCCTTTTGCCTTCTGCCTTTTTGCCTTTGCCTTCCGCCTCGTCAGCGCTTCCCGGCGACGTCGCGGACCACGTCGTAGTAGAAGCGGGCGTAACGCTGGAATTCGCTTTCGAGGATCCGCTCCTGATCACTGTGCGCCCAGAAGCCCTTCGGACCGTCTTCGATGTCGGTTGCCGGGCCGATGCCGTAGCACTGCATCCCTTTTGCGCGCAGGTAGGCCATGTCAGTGGCGCCGGTCAGCATCGTCGGCAGGGTGACGGCGCTGTAGTGCTTGGTGATGTTGTTCTCGAGCGCGCGGAAGACCTCGGAGTCGAGCTTCGCCGGCGCCGCGTTCGGCCGCGTGTCGCGGGCTGCCCAGGCGACTTCGACGGACGGATCGTTGATGACCTTGCGAACCGCCTCGAGGAACTTGTCCGGATCCTCGTCCGGCGTCGTGCGTACATCGAGCGTGGCCTTGACCTCGGAGGGGATCACGTTGACTCGATAGCCCGCGTTGACCATCGTCGGGGAAATCGACGTCCGGAGCATCGAGGCGTAGATCGGCGCTTCCTTCCGGAAGTAGGCGTCGGCGGGTCCCGAGACGTTCGGATCCGGACTGAGGACGTTGCGATAGCGCTCGGCCTCCTCCGGCGACGAGATGCTGGCGAGGCGCTTGAAGTACGCGGCCGTCGTCTCGTTCAACTTGATCGGCGGCACCCAGTTGGCGGCCGCGGCGACCGCCGTCGAGAGATGGGTGAGCGCGTTGTTCTGGAGCGGAATCGAACCGTGCCCGGCCGGGCCGCGCGCGGTCAGTTCGATCGCCCGCGGGATCTTCTCGGTCGTGGCGACCGACGCGTACTTCACCGCGCCGCCGACCCGGGTGACGCCGCCGCCTTCGGCGAGGCAATACTCCGAGTCGATCGCATCGAAGTGCTGATTGGCCATGAACATGATGCCGACCCGCGTCGTGCCTTCCTCGCCGGCCTCGGCGAGGAAGATGACGTCGCGATCGAGCGCCACCTTGTCGCGCTTCAGCCGCAGCATGGTCATCAGCCCGGCGGCAACGTCCTGCTTGTTGTCCACCGTGCCGCGGCCGTAAACGTAGCCGCCGTCACGTGTTGCGCTGAACGGTGGGAACGTCCACTTCTTCGGGTCCACGTTCACCGTGTCGGTGTGCGCCATGATCAGCAGCGGCTTCCTGCCGCCGCTGCCTTTCAGCCGCGCCACCAGGTTCGGCCGGTTCGGCTCGAGCTGGAAGGTTTGCGTGGCGATGCCTTCCTTCTCGAGTTGCTCCTTGACGTAGGCGACGACCCCGGACTCGTTGCCGGGCGGGTCGGTGGAGTCGATGCGGAGCACCGCCTGGTAGTGGCGCAGCACCTCTTCTTCGAGCGCAGGTGCCTGCGCCGCGAGCCCGACCGTCGCCACGACGAGCAACAACAGCGAAGTACGCAGCTTCTGCATCATCTCTCCCACAACCGGACAGTGTCCCCTTACAAAATCGTCGGGGGACTGTCCCCCCTCGACTCACCGCGCGCGGGCGACTTCGACCACCGCGTCATACGAGAAGTGCACGAAGCGGTACAGCTCGCTCTCGACAATCCGCTCCTGATCGCTGTGCGCGCCGAAGCCCTTCGGGCCATCCTCGATGTCCAGCGCCGGGCCGATGCCGTAGCACTGCATCCCCTTCGATCTCAGGTACGACATGTCGGTCGCGCCGGTGCTGAGCGCCGGCAGCGTGATCGCGCTGTAGTGCTTGGTGACCATCGACTCGAGCGCCTTGAACGCGTCCGAATCCAGCCTCGCGGTCGGCGTTGGCGGCCGGTTCGCCG
This sequence comes from Vicinamibacterales bacterium, assembly GCA_035495795.1. Classification (GTDB taxonomy): domain Bacteria; phylum Acidobacteriota; class Vicinamibacteria; order Vicinamibacterales; family UBA2999; genus VFZN01. Next base: position 36,035 of record DATJFF010000202.1, on the reverse strand, counting down.
AGTTCGCGTTGGCATACTCGACGGTGATCTGCGGATCGTTGACCACCTGGCGGACCAGCTCGAGGAACTTCGCCGGGTCCTCGTCCGGGGCCTGCCGCACGTCGATGTTCGCCGTCGCTTCAGACGGGATCACGTTCGAGCGGTAGCCGCCGTTGATGATCGTCGGCGAGAGCGAGGTCCGCAGCATCGACCAGTGGCGCGGCTCGTTCTTGCGCAGGTAGTCCTGTGCCGATTTTGCCACCGCCGGATCGGGGCTGAGCGCGTCTCGGTACCGCGCCGCCTCTTCGGGCGTGGAGACCTGGGCCAGCCGCTTGAAGTAGGTCGCGGTCGTCTCGTTGAGCCGGGTCGGCGGCGTCCACTGGGCAATCGCCCCGACCGCCTCGCCAAGGTGCGCGACCGCGTTGTCCTCCAGCGGCACCGAGCCGTGACCGGACGTGCCCTTCGACGTCAGCTTGATCGCGCGCGGGATCTTCTCGACGGTCTGGATCGACGCGTACTTCACCTTGCCGCCGACGCGGGTGACGTTGCCGCCCTCCGCGAAGCAGTACTCCGCGTCGATGGCGTCCCAGTGCTGATTGACCATGAACTGAATGCCGATGCGCGTTGCGCCTTCCTCGCCGCCCTCGGACAGGAAGATCACGTCCCGGTCCAGCGGCACGTTGTTCCGCTTGATGAGCAGCATCGTCATCAGCATCGCGGTGAGGTTGTCCTTGTCGTCGATGGTGCCGCGCCCGTAGACGAAGCCGCCGTTGCGCTCGGCGCTGAACGGCGGGTAGCTCCACTTCTTCGCGTCGACGTTGACCGTGTCGGAGTGCCCGATGATCAGCAGCGGGCGCTTCTTGCCGTTGCCCTTGAGCCGCGCCACGACGTTGGGCCGGTTCGGCTCGAGGGCGTAGAGCTGGGCGGGAATGCCTTCCTTGTCGAGCACCTGTTTGACGTATTCGGCGACCGGCTTCTCGCCGCCCGGCGGCGTGCCAGGAGGATCCGTCGTGTCCATGCGGACCAGAGCCTGGAAGTGCCGAAGCGTCTCTTCGTCGACGGCCGACCAGTTGGGCTGTGACGTCGCCTGGGTGGCCGAGAGCGACGCGGTGAGGATCAGGAGCAACGGCAACGTCTTGCGCATGGGGCGGGATGTTATCGCAAAGGCCCGGCTTGGCGCGGGGAGGCTACACTTTGGTTGAGACATGCCTGCTCAACCGTGGACGCTCGTGCCTGACCGACGCCCTCCCGACAGACCCTGGCCACGCCGTTCACGACTCGCCATTGCGGCGGCGCTGGGGCTGGTCGCCACTCTTGCCGCCCAGTCGCTGCCTCTCCCTAACACTCCCGGTTCCCTCAAGTTCGCGGCGATCGGCGATAACGGCACCGGCGACACCGAGCAATACCAGGTCGGCCAGCAGATGACCGCCCTTCACAAGACGTTCCCGTACGACCTCGTGATCATGCTCGGCGACAACATGTACGGCGGCCAGTCGCCCAGCGACTTCGTGCGGAAGTTCGAGCGGCCCTACGCCGAACTGCTCAAGGCCGGCGTGATCTTCCGCGCCTCGCTCGGCAATCACGATCGCCCCGAGAACGTCAATTACAAGCTCTACAACATGGAAGGGCAGCGCTATTACAGCTACGTCCGAGGCAACGTCCGCTTCCTCGCACTCGACAGCACGCAGGTGGATCAGAAGCAGCTGGCGTGGCTCGAAGCGACGCTGCGCGACGCGAAGGAGGACTGGAAGGTTCCGTACTTCCACCATCCGCTTTATTCGAACGCGGCGCGCCACGGATCGTCGGTGGATCTCCGTGTGCTGCTCGAGCCGCTGTTCGTCAAATACGGTGTGGACGTCGTCTTCTCGGGACACGATCACGTCTACGAGCGCGTCAAGCCGCAGAAGGGCATCACCTATTTCGTGTCGGGCGCCGCTGGCCAGCTGCGGCGCGGGAACATGCGGCCGGACCCGAACGAAACGGCTGGCTACTTCGACCAGGATCAGAGCTTCATGCTCGTCGAGGTGTCCGGCGATCAAATGAACTTCGCGTCGATCGCCCGCAGCGGCAAAGTGGTGGACTCCGGCATGATTCGGCGTCAGGCGCGAGGGACCGCCCAGGGCGCGGGCGAAGAGGATCGCGTGCCAGTCGTGACGGGAGGGAACGACGATGGCCGCTGAGCCGCGACGGAGCCGGGCCGCGCGTCTCAGGGCGAGCGTCCCACGACTGTCACAATTTGCCCTCGAGCACCTGCTGCTCCTGCCGCTGGGCGCCGGTATCGCGCTCATCTGGGCCAACATCTGGCCCGAAAGCTATTTCCAGACGAGCTACGCCGCTGCCTTCGCGATCAATGACGTCGCAATGGTCTTCTTCTTCGCGCTGATGACCAAGGAGGTGGTCGAGGCCACCGCCCCCGGCGGCGTGCTCCATCCATGGCGGCGGGCCTGGCTGCCGGTGATTGCCGCGATCGGCGTCGCGACGATACCGGCCTGGCTGCACACCAATCTCGTTGACTACTTCGACGAGCCGATGCTGGTCTCCGGATGGCCGGTCGCGTTCACGATCGACGTCGCGCTCGCGTATTTCGTGGCCCGCCTGGTCTTCGGCCCGCGCCATCCCGCCATTCCGTTCGTGTTGGTGCTGTCGATTGCCGCTGACGCGCTCGGCTTCGTGGCCCTCGCGATCACCGACCCGACGCCGTTTCGTCCGGCCGGCCTCGCCGGCGTCGTCGTCGCGATGGCGGTGGCCGGCGGGTTGCGGCGATCCGGCGTCAGGAGTTTCTGGCCGTACCTGGCCGGGCCAGGCACTCTGTCGTGGATTGCGCTGCTGTGGAGCGGTTTGCACCCGGCGCTCGCGCTCGTCCCGGTCCTTCCGTTCCTGCCGCACGCGGCGCGCGACCCCGGCTTCTTCGTCGACGCCCCTGAGGGCGCCCGCGACACGCTCAGCCAGTTCGACCGCGTCTGCCGGTATCCCGCCCAGGCGGCGCTGTTCCTGTTCGGCCTCATCAACGGCGGCGTCCCGTTACACGCGTTCGAAGCGGGAGCCTGGGCACTTCCGGTCGCGACGATCGTGGGGCGTCCCCTTGGCCTGCTGGCTGGTGTCGCATTTGCCCGAGCGATTGGGATGCACATGCCGCACCGGCTGTCGTGGCGCAGCCTGGTTCCGCTGGGCTTCGCAACTGCCAGCGGGTTCAGCGTCGGCCTGTTCTTCACCACAGCGCTGATCCCGCCCGGGCAACTGCGGTCGGAGATCAGCATGGGCGTGCTGATCACCGCGGTCTTGGGCCCGGTCCTCGCGCTCGTCACCGGCTGGCTCACCAAAGCCCGCTACGGTGAAGGGCCGGCGCCCGACGCGTAGCCGGCGGCGCGGCTACGGGCGTTGGATGACGACGTCGGACGACGGCGGGCCCTCGCCGCACGCGTTGCGGGCGCGAATTCGCGCGAAGCCGAGGGAGTTGGAATCGATCGTCGGCAACGTGATTGCCGTCTGATCGCCGCCCAGCACGACCCGCCCGAGATTCGCAGAGCCCTCGACCGTTCCCGCTTCGATCACGTACTGTTCCACCGATCCTGTCGCCGGAGGCGACCACGTGAGCGTGAACGCGGGATACGTTCGAAGCGTCCACAGTGCCCGCGGGGAGCCGGGAGGTGCGGTACACCGCGAGGGCGCGATCGTGACCGGGTCGGTCGGGGCGCTGGCGCCGCCGTCGGTCACGGCCCGCACGCGCACCTGCCATGGACCGGTTGGAACGCGGGTGGCGAACAGCCGCTCTTCGGCGGTTCTGGCCACAGCCGCAAACGCGCCCGTGCCAGCGGCCGCGGCTTCGATGACGTAACCCGACGGCGCGGGCGCGGTCGTCGCGCTCTGCCAGGTCAGGGTCACCTGATCGTCCACAACCGCGGCAACCAGGCCGGCCGGCGGCTCCGGCGCCGTGGCGACTCCGACGCTGAACCGAAGTTCGTTCGAGGGCGGGCCGAGGCCGAGATTGTTACCCGCGGCAATCCGGATCGCATACGAGCCCGGTCCGAGCGGGGGAGAGAGCCAGTCGCGCCTCGTGCTGGCCACGACTTGAGCACTGTCCGATCCGCCAAGCGCGGCGCCACGAATCTCGAACGCGGTGATGCCGGCGCCAGGCGACGGATCCCAGCGCAGGTGGATCCTGTTCCCCTCCAGAGCGCCCCGAAGAACTGGCGCGGCCGGGCGATCCGCTGCTTGCGTGATCTGCACAGTGGTTCCGCCGATCCCGCGCGTGAAGTTCTCCGGCTGGCTGTTGCTGTTTGCCTCGACCTGCTCCCGAATCGTGACGGGCCCGGTGTGCGGCCCAGGGTTCAGCGCCTCTAGCGCCAGCCAGGGCCGGCAGTTCGGCGTCGGCACGACGGGCACGTCGATAACGCCGCCGCGAGCCGGCGCAATCAGCCCGTCCGGAACCGCGATGACGCATTGCTGCTCGGCGGCGAGAGACAGCGACGGCTGCGACTGATAACCGACGTATCCCGATGCGACGTACCGGCGCTCGTCCAGGTCGAAGACCGAGTAGCTGGTGTTCGATACCGTTAGACCGAGCAGCGAGACCCAATGCAGCCAGTAGGCGTAACGTCCGTCCGCCGAAAGATACAGCGCGATCGGATCGATGGTCCCGACGTAGTGAGGCGCCTCGGCCATCACGGTCTCGGCCAGCGAAGGGAGTGTGTAGGTGGACAAGCGCTCCACTCCGGGCAACCCGGACGTGGTCCGGTACGCGACGAGGACGTCGCCACGCCACTGCATGCCGGACAAGCTGTACGGAAGCCGGCCGATTTCCTGGCCATCGGCGAGAGCCAGAACGAGCGTATCGCCCGCAATGGGTATCGCCAGATGCGTCTGGCCCGCGACCGCCCGGCCTGCGGTGCCGTCCCACGTGCGGCTCCACAACAGCGCCTCGGTCGTGGTGTCGTAGACGCTCACCGTGGTCTGGGCCACCGTGCGCATGATGGTTTCGATCTCGATACGTCGCGCGCCGTCCGGCGTGAACGCGAGCTGAGGCCGCACGCAGCAGCGAACGATGTGGAAGTCGCCGGTTTGCCAGTCGAGGACCGCGTAGCCGAACTGTCCGATGAGATGCAGGTTCGTGCCGGTCGGATGGGGGTAGACGGCGCTCGAGAATACGGCGGGACCGAGCAGTCGATCGAAGGCCGGCGGATTGGTCGTGAATCGGGCAATGCCGAGATTCGTCGCGACGAGGTAATAGCGGCCGTCCGGCGTCAGTGCTCCTGAGCCGAGCTCGACGCCAGGTGGCGCATCGAAATTGGCGATCTGTCCGCCCGTTCCCAGGTCAAACACGCGTACCGCATATCTGAACGGGAAGAACTGAGGGAGATAACGCTGTGACGACCACCCGGTCGGCTGAGCCGCCGCCTCGGTCGCGAGTGCCAGCAGCAATGCACCTCCGAGCATCCGTGATAGACGTGTCAACTCGAACATCGCCGTTACTCCGTCGGGGAAAGGAGAGTCATTTTAGCCTGCGGGTTACCGCGTGCAGTAGAGTGGGCCGTCATGCCGCGTGTCATCGTCATCATCGTTCTGAGCGTTGCCCTGTGTGCTGCCGCGACCAGCGCACGGCAACAGACCGCGCCGTTTCCCGTGGAAGAAACGACCATCGCCGCGGTCCATGCCGCGATGCGCGACGGGCGCCTCACCTGCCGGGCGCTGGTTGACCAGTACCTGCGCCGGATCGCCGCGTTCGACAAGAACGGCCCCGCGATCAATGCGATCATCCTCACCAATCCGCGCGCACTGGACGAGGCCGACGCGCTCGACGCGCGGTTCAGGCAGGGCGGCGTCACCGGGCCGCTGCACTGCGTGCCGATGATCGTCAAGGACAACTTCGAGACCACCGGACTGCAGAGCGCGAACGGCTCGCTCGCGCTCGAGGGGTTCGTCTCGCAGAAGGACGCCTTCCAGGTGAAGAAGGTGAAGGAAGCGGGCGCGATCGTGCTCGCTAAGTCGAACATGGCCGAATGGGCGTTCTCGCCCTACGAGACGATCAGTTCGATTCAGCCCGGCTACACGCGCAACCCGTACTCGCTCGACCGTGTGACCGCTGGATCGAGCGGCGGCACCGCAGCGGCGGTCGCCGCCAACTTCGGCCTGATTGGTCTCGGCAGCGACACCGGGAATTCGATCCGCGGCCCTTCGTCGCACCAGGCACTCGTCGGGATCCGTTCGACGATGGGGCTGACCAGCCGGGCCGGGGTGATGCCGCTCAACCTGCTGGCGGACATTGCCGGTCCGATCGGGCGGAGCGTGGAGGACGTCGCCGCCGTGTTCCAGGCTATCGCGGGTGAGGACCCGGACGACCCGGCCACGGCTGCCGCGCGAGGCCACCCGCGCGTGGACTACCGCGCGGCCTTGCAGCGCGACGGGCTGAAGGGAGCGCGAGTCGGCGTACTGCGGCAAGCCTACGAGCGAAGCACTGCGGGTCCTGTCGCGCCGGGGCAAACAGCGCCGAAGGACACGACCGATCCCGAGATTCACGCCGTGTTCAATCGGGCCATCGCAGATCTGGAGCGCGCCGGAGCCATCATCGTGAATCCGGCCACCGTTGACGGTCTCGACGCGATTCGCCGCGCTCCCGGCGCGGGACCGTGCATGGGGTTCAAGTACGACATCAACCGCTACCTGGCCGGTCACGGCGATCACGTGCCGGTGAAGACGCTGGCTGAGATCATCAAGTCCGGGCGCTTCCATCCCACCGTACAGCGGCGGCTCGAGCAGGCGGAGCAGGGGCCGGAGAACGGTCCCGACACGCCGGCGTGCCAGGCCGAGATGGCCTACCGCGAACAGGTACGCCAGGCCGTGCTGAAGACGATGGACGCGTTGAAGCTGGACGCATTCCTGTATCCGACGTGGAGCAACCCGCCGCGTTTGATCGGCGATCTCAACTCGCCGCACGGCGACAACAGCCAGTTCTTCTCGCCGACCACCGGGTTTCCGGCGATTCAGGTGCCGATGGGTTACACGCGCGGCGCGCAGCTGCCGGCCGGGATGACCATCTACGGACGGCCGTGGGACGAGGCATCGCTGTTCAAGCTCGCCTACGCCTACGAGCAGGCGACGCACCATCGCCGCCCGCCGGCAAGCGCGCCGCCGCTGCGGTAGCAGCAGGTTCACATCGTCGCCCATGGCGGCTCACAGCCACTGTCGGCCTGCGTCACGATCGGCCACTCGTCGTAATGGCGGATGATTCGCGCGCGAGTGGCGATGATGGTTTCCGTCTGGCTGGTCAGCACCCCGCCATCCGCACTGTTGTTAACGACAGTGCCGGCGACCTCGAACATGTGCGGACCGCGACGTGGGCAACCGCGTGAAGGGCCACCATTCATGCTCCAATAGGCGCCGCATGACACAGCACCCAGACCAACTCGATGCTGCAACCCGGCGGCGGATGATGATCCGGGCGGTGGCCGTCTCGGCCATTGGCACGACGATCGAGTGGTACGACTTCTTCCTCTACGGGGTGGCTGCGGCGCTGGTATTTCCGCAGAAGTTCTTCCCGCAATCGGATCCGTTCACCGGCACGCTGCTGTCGTTCACGACCTTCTTCGTCGGCTTCGCGGCCAGGCCGGTCGGCGCGGCGCTGTTCGGCCATTACGGAGACCGGGCCGGCCGCAAGGCCCTGATGATCACCACGATGCTGACCATGGGGCTGGCGACCGTCGGCATCGGGCTCGTGCCGGACTACAGCCGGATCGGGATCTGGGGCGCCGTCGCACTCACCGCCGGGAGGATCCTGCAGGGGCTGGCGGTCGGCGGCGCATGGAGCGGATCGGTGCTGCTGGCGGGTGAGTGGACCGATCCGGCACGCCGCGGTTTCACCACGAGCTTCGCGCAGTTCGGCGCCCCGGCCGGATACGTGCTGGCCAACGGCGCGCTTGCGGTGATGACGGCCGTGCAGTCGGAGCAGCAGTTTCTGAGCTGGGGCTGGCGCGTGCCGTTCCTGCTCAGCATCGTTCTCGTGTTCGTCGGGCTGTGGATTCGGATGGGGATCGCCGAGACGCCGGTCTTCGCGAAGCTGAAGGCGGAGCAGCGCCTCGAGCGAGCACCGATCGTCGAGGTGCTGCGCCGGAACTGGCGTGAGGTGGTCCTGTCGGCGCTGCTTCGGACCGGCCAGCAGGTGCCGTTCTACCTGTTCGGAACCTACGTCCTCACCTACGGGACGAGCGTGCTCGGTTTCGGGCGGGGACAGATGCTGGTGTTCATCATGCTGATGTCCCTGCTCTCGCTGGTCACGATCCCGATCTGCGGACACCTGTCGGACATTTACGGCCGCCGGACGATCACCGCGATCGGCTGCGTCGTCATGATGGTGTTCCCGTTCGTCTACTTCGCCATGCTCGACACGCGGCAGACCTGGCTCGTGTTCCTGGCGATTCTCGTGAGCCTGCCGCTGCACGACCTGCAGTACGGTCCACAGGCGGCGTTCATCGCGGAGAGCTTTCCGGGCCGTCTGCGGTACAGCGGGTCGGCACTGGGCTATCAGCTGGCGTCGATCACGGCCGGCGGGCCCGCGCCGATCATCGCGGCGATCCTCTACCAGACCTACAAGACCTCAACCGCCATCGCGCTCTACATGGCGGCCTGCGCGGTAATCAGCCTGATCTGCGTCGCGTTCCTGCGCGAGCGTGCCGGGTCGCTGGACGCCCAGTGACGCGTCCTCCCCGGAGCGTCACCCGCGGTCGCCGTCGGACACCGAACACACTGCCGGCCCCGGGAGGCGGCCGAGTGTAGCGCTCTCAGCCGGTGCGCCACGCAGGTGGATGCGTTACAGTCATGGGCCGATGCCGACGACCGATATCGACAAGCGCAACCTCGTCGCCCAGTGGGCCTTCGATGCACGACCGGTGCTCCTGCGGTTTCACCTCTGGCTCGAGGACGTCGAGGTCGAGCGGTCGCAGGCCAATGCCGTCTCGGATCACGCGTTCGCGCCGCGCGGCATCGCCCGCTGCCTGGCGGTGACCTCCGCCGCCACCGCTCTCGGCACGCGGCTCTTCGGCGGATACGGCGAGGGGGCGGGCCGGGACAAAGTCACCTACAACCAGGTGAAAAAAGCGGCTGACGCGATCAGTGCCTACGTGATGAGCGAAGGCTTGTGGCACCTGACCCGGAGCCTGCCCGAGAACCACGCCATCATGGTGTCGCTCGGCGAAGGGCTGATGCCGAAGGCCGGCGAGACACCGGAGATGGGCGCCAATCCGCTGCTTGGGTTCGGCCGTGTCTACGCGCGTCCCGAAGTGGCGAGCATGGTCGATCGCCGCATTCGCCGCCTGCTGAACGAGCCGGGGCATTCCTTCGATCAGTTCCACGAGTGGCTCCGCGGCCGCGGCATCACATTGTGGGGCGCCGCCGTCGACACGCTCGAGAACACGTCGCGATTCGCGGAGGGCAAAGACACGGGGCCGATGGTGGTGATCCACCTGTTCGACTCGCCGCTCGTGCTGTCGCGCCCGTACGAGTCGTACATGGGATGCCTGACCGTGCCGCGGTGCGTCGCTGAAGCCGCGGATCGGCTGTCGCTGCTCCTCGACTATCGCACCCCGCGGGCGCGCGTGGTCCAGGCCGTCGAGGCCGCCTATCCCAACATCCGCCGCGAGCACATCCACGTCTGGACCCTGAGGGGCAAGAGCCGCCTGGCCAGGCTCGGCGCGCTGTGGGAGGAGTGGACGGCGCTCGGCGTCCACCTCGTCGAAGACGGCTGGCGGACGCCGGCCGGCTATCCGGTCTTCACCGACTCCGGCACCTACGCGCCGACGTTCCTCGTCGGGAGCTGGCTGGATCCGGACGGCGCTCGGCACGTGTTCCTCTGCGACGGCTATGCTGCGACCGCCGAAGCGATGCAGGCCGCGAGCCTCTCGGAAGTACTCGACGTCGATTGTTCGATGGCGCTCTTCTCCCCGAGCTTCGATCAGCCGTGCCACGTCGAGGGGAAGGTGATGCAGCTCGATCCCGACGCGCCGGATTTTGCGCAGCGGGTGGCGCAGGTCCTCGGCGGACACGACGTGGAGGCTGGCCGGGTTCAGGCCTACGCCGAGGCCATCCGCGAAGCGGCGGCGTCGAACCTGCCGATGGGCCGGCCCGCGCTCAAGCCCGGCGACTTCCTCCCGCAGAAACAGTGGAGCGTGCTTGCGTCTACCGCCTACATCTGCGACGACCCCTACACGGGGACGCCGGGCGTGGAGCAGATCGGAGACGGCATCTATCGCGTGACCACGCGGCTGGCGACGCGCCAGGCCTCGAGCCGCATTTCCTTCACGTTCCGGCTGATGGAGCGGGTTGAGCAGGCGAAGCACATCTTCAGCCCGCTGCTGGTCCGCTTCATCTCGGGCGTGGATCACACCACGCGCCCGGTCAAGATCTCGGACTCGGGGCGCATCCGTAACGAGCTGCAGACGATGCTGTCGCAGGCCCTGGAGTACGACGGGGATACGGTAAGGGTGCACTTCGATTGGCTCGACGAACAGGTCGTGCCGCGCGACAAACAGGAGATCATCCGTCGCGTGCTCACGTGGTATCGGGCCAACCATCCGGTGTGGTTCGGGTGGCTCGATATTGCCTGACAAGGCAGAAGGCAAAAGGCAGAAGGCAGAACCCATGACGCGACGATCCGTTATCGCTCTCGCTGTCGCCCTGGCGGCGACACTTGGCGCGCCGTTGCCGGGCCTGGCCCAGCCAGCCCCGCTCGACGGCTTCGACGCCCACGTCGCCAGCGCGGTGCGCGATTGGCAGGTGCCGGGGCTTGCGATCGCAGTCGTCAAGGATGGCGCCGTCGTCTTCAGCAAGGGCTACGGCGTGCGCGAGCTCGGGAAGCCGGCGACGGTGGACGAGCACACGCTGTTTGCCATCGGCTCGACCACCAAGGCGATGACCGCGGCGCTGGTCGGCATGCTGGTGGACGAGAAGAAGCTCGCCTGGGACGATCCGGTCACGAAGCACCTGCCATGGTTCGCGGTTGGCGATCCCTACGTGACCCGCGAGCTCACGGTCCGAGATTCGCTCACCCATCGCGGCGGCCTCGGCAACGCCGACTATCTCTGGTACGGCCAGGACACCTCGCGCCGGGACATCCTCGAGCGGGTCCGGCTGCTCTCACCGGCCTACTCGCTGCGCTCGTCGTTCATCTACCAGAACGTGATGTACGCGGCCGCCGGGGCGGTTGTCGAGGCGGTCAGCGGCAAGTCATGGGAAGAGATGATGCGGACGCGCATCTTCGAGCCGCTCGGCATGAACGAAACGATCGCCACCGCGGCGACGCTCGGTCAACAGCCGAACGTCGCGCAGCCGCACTTCACGGTCGACAAGAAGGTGACGGTGATCGAGAACGCGAGCGTCGGCGGCGTCGCGCCGGCCGGAAGCGTCTGGTCGAGCGTTCACGACATGGCGAAGTGGAGCGCGATGCTGCTGGCCGGAGGCAAGACCAATGGGCGGACGATCCTCTCGGAAAAGACCATCGCCGAGATGTTCACGCCGCAGACGATCGTCACCGATGAGGCGTTCTATCCCACCACCCGCCTGACGAAACCGAATTGGAAGACCTACGGACTCGGCTGGTTCCAGCAGGATTACCGCGGACGCGCGGTCGACTACCACACCGGCAGCATCGACGGGATGGTGGCCATTCACGGCCTGCTGCGCGATCAGAACGTCGGTGTCTACGTGCTCGCCAACCGCGATCACGCAGAGCTGCGGCACGCCCTCATGTTCGAAGTCTTCGATCGCTTCATCGGCGGGCCGCGCCGCGACTGGAGCACGGAGCTGCGTGCGCTCTACGACGGCCTCGAGAAGGAAGGCGATGCCGAGCGTCACAAGGCCGAGGCGAAGCGCGTCGCCGGCACGAAGCCGTCCCTGTCACTGGCTGCCTACGCCGGCACGTACACCGACCCGCTCTACGGCGATCTCGTCATAACGCTCGCCGGCGATCGACTCAAGGCGCAGTATGGCAGCGCCTTCGTCGGACCGTTGGAGCACTGGCACTTCGACACGTTCCAGGCGAAGTGGAACGCGGCCTGGCGGGGCACGAGCCTCATTGCGTTCCTGCTCGACGAGGATGGCAAACCGGCCGCGGTCGAGGCGATGGGGATGAAGCTCACCCGCGCCAAGTAGGCGCCACACCACCGTTATTGCGGTGCGGCCCGCCAGGGCGCGAAGTCCTGCCAGATGCGATCGATCACCTTCGGATCGACGATGAGCGTGTCCGCCTTGTCGGGGGCTTTTTCGGAGTACAGCGACAGCGTCACCGTGCCGCACTCCGGATTCAACGATCCGGGATCGAAGACGTACAGTCCCTCGCGGACCACGACCGAGTCCGTCACCTGGTGCTCCAGCACCATCGGGTGAATCGGCGTCAGATCCGCCGTGCCGCACGACGCTTTCATCCGGATGAAGCGTGTCTTGAAGTCCTTGAATGCCGGCAGCTCCGCGCCTTGCGTTCGCGCCGCCTCTCGACCCAGCCGCTTCCAGAAGCCTTCGACCATCTTCGGCGTTACCCGGACGATGACGACCGGCGGCCGCTCGCCGAAATACGCTGACCAGGCCCCGAACTCGGTGAGCCGCCCGATGCGGGCTTCGGTTTCAGCCGATCGCGTACTGCGGCCGCCCGTCCAGTCGGCGCGCTGCTCGGCGCGGGCGATCATCGGCGGCGTAATGAACGCGACGTCGAAATCGGTTGACGAGAGCACCGGCGGATCGGTGACGGTCGTCTTGCTGCGGGCGGCGGCCTCGAGTGCGTCGGCGGGATAGTCGCGGGCCGGCTCCAGCGGCAGCGATGCAGGCGAGGGTGGCGCGTCGCCCTTCATCTTCGCGCGTGCCGCGGCGACAACCTCGCAGAGCACTCCGACGCGGACGACGGTGACGTCGGTTCGTTTTCTCGCTTCTTCGGTCGTCGGAACTGACGTGAGCCCGACCAGTGCCCCAGCCTGATTGAAGACCGGTCCGCCCACGCCGCCGTAGCCGATGCGGAGGTCCGCCTCGGCAGCCCGCGGCTGAAGTCCGGTCACGTCGCCCGTCACTTGATCCACGCCGGTGCGGAGCGAGGCGGCAATGGCGACAAGCTCCTGGCGGTCGTCGATCGACAGCGCCGGCGGCGGTGGGCACGACATCGGAACCGGCGGGCGCGAACCGACTACGCCAGGATCGAGCCATGCGACTGCGACGTCCCGAGTGACATCCGCTGCCAGCACCCGGGCCGGCACTTTCTGCGCAGGCGAGACCTGGACCTCGATGGTGTCGGCGGCGCCGACGGCCACGCGCGTGGTTGCGATGAGTCCCTGCGCATCGACGACGAACGCAGTGGCGCGAGCGGTCGGCGACCAGATCGCGACGACGCTTTCCTCCCATTTGCTGAGATCCGCTGTTGGCTCGCCGCGTGCCGCGCCGGGCTCCGGCGGCACCTCGCTCAGTGGAACCATCTCGGCGTTCTGCGCAGTCAGGGCCAGGGTCGCGCCGCGTCCTGCCACGACGTTCACCATCTGCGTCCACTGGTATGCCTTGCCCTGGTGGACGAACGGGCGGTCCGATTCGACGGTGTAGGACCCCGGTTTCAGCGGAACGTCCAGTGAGCCGTCGGCTTTCGTAAACAGCCGGCGCGGTGCGCTGGTGGACGGGTTGTCGCTGATGAGAAGGGCGTGCCGCGCGACAGGGGTGTCCTGCAGTATCACGGTGACGTGCAGGACAGTAGATCCCTGACCGTACGAGACGACCGGCCAGCTCAGGACGGCCGCGAGCAGCCATGCGGGACGCATCGTTTCGATCGTACTCCGCCGCAATCGCTGACGCCACCGGCCCGGTGCTAGACTTCGGCCACCATTTCACCGCTGGAGGCTCCTGTGCCCGTCATCTCGCGTTTCGCCGTCGCGTTGCTCCTTCTGTTCGCATCGATGTCGGTGGCGTGTGGCACCTCGCCGTCGGCGGCGCCAGCGGCCACCTCATCGGCACCCGCCCCTGAACTGCCCGCGAAAGAAGCGCTCATCGCGCGGGCCAGGGGGCTGGAATTGAACACTCCTTACGAACCGGTGCCCGGCAACGCCCTCGAGCACAACACGTCCGGCTACGCGAAGACGATGTGCTCCGCGGTGTTCATCACCGGCCTCGATCCTGATGTCGCGGCGGAGAGCGTCGGCTACTTCACCGGCCCGTACGCCGAGCGCAAGAAGGTGGGGAAGCCGGTCGTCGATCGCGCGAAGAAGGAAATCCGCATCTCGATTCCCGACGGGCCGACGCTGACGGCGCGCTACTTCGGCTCGCAGGGCTGCATCACACTGCCGCCGGGCAAGGACGACGTCTTCTTCAAACCCGAGACCGTCAAGCCGAACCTGCCGGACGCGAAGACCACGCCGTGGCCGATGGGCGACAAGCTGCCCGCCGATCCGCTACCGGCCGGCATCGACCAGGCGAAGCTGAAGCAGGCGATCGACGCGGCCTTCGAGCCCGCGGAGGCGATGACCTCCGCATTCGTGGTGACGCACAAGGGACGGCTGATCGGCGAACGTTACATGGACGGAATCACGTCCTCGACGCCGCTCGAGAGCTGGTCGATGGGCAAGAGCGTCACGGCGACGATGATGGGCATCCTGATCAACCAGGGCGCCTACACGCTCGATCAGCCGGCGCCGATTCCAGAATGGCAGGCGCCTGGCGACCCGCGCCAGCAGATTCGCATCCAGGACATCCTGCACATGTCGAGCGGCATCCGCATCAAGGCGCCGGCCGATCCCGACTACGATCCGAACGGCCCGTATCCCGATCACCTCTACCTCTACACGGGCCGCATCGACTCGTTCAAGTACGCGGCGACGCGGCCGCAGCAGTGGCCACCCAACACCGTCGGCCGCTACCGCAACACCGATCCCGTGCTCACGAATTACCTGGTGCGGCTGGCGATCGAGAAGCGCAAAGAGGACTACCACTCGTGGCCGCAGCGGAACCTCTGGGACAAGATCGGCGTGCGGACGATGGTGATGGAGACCGATCCGTACGGCAATTTCCTGACGCAGGGATATGAGTTCATGTCGGGACGCGACTGGGCCCGGCTCGGCAACCTCTATCTCCAGGACGGCGTGTGGAACGGGCAGCGCATCCTGCCGGAGGGCTACGCGAAATTCGTCAGCACCATCGCCCCGGCCTGGGCGGCTGACAAGCGGATGGTCTACGGCGGGTTCTTCTGGATCAACGGCGCCGGTGAGTTGCCAGTGCCGAAAGAGGCGTACTACATGTCCGGCGCCGGCGGGCAGACGGTGCTCATGATCCCGTCACATGGCCTGGTCGTCGTGCGCATCGGCCATTACAAAGGCGAGGACCCGGGCGATACGGCGTTCAAGCGTGCGCTCACGCTGCTCCTACAGGCAGTGCCCGCGGAAAACCCGGTGCGCCAGACCTCCTAGGAGGCTGCTGAAAAAGCCAGCAGCCTCAAGGCAAAGGCAAAAGGCAAAAGGCAAAAGGCAGAAGGCAGAAGGCAGAAGGCAGAACTGCAGCCTGCAAGGAATTTCGACTGGTTCGCCTTTGGCCTTGTGCTTTTAGGCTGCGTTCTTCAGCAGTCTGCTAGAGGGGATCGCCGCGGCGCGCGTGGCGTTCCTCGAAACGTCGCGCCATCGACTCGAGGTTCTCGAGGTGTTTCCCGAGGCGATCCTGCGCCTCGCGGCCGGCGCCGGTCGTGAGCGTCCGCGTCAGCGCCTGCCAGTGGCGCACGAGCGGCGCCACGACCTCGTCGCGGTGCCGCCGCACGTCGTAGATGCCGGCCGCGGCGATCTGCTGAGCGCGCCGGCGGAAGCCCGGCACCGCGGTGCCGGGCATGTCGAAGCTGGCCGCTTCGGCAGCGATACCCTCCAGGATCTGATCCGGGGCGATCTCGAGCGCGGTCATGACCAGGTCGCGGTAGAAGATCATGTGCAGGTTCTCATCGGCGGCGATCCGCGCGAGCAGCCGGTCGGCGACCGGGTCGCCGGCCAGCCGCCCGGTGTTGCGGTGCGAGACGCGGGTCGCCAGCTCCTGGAAGCTCACGTAGACGATGGAGCGGAGCGGTCCTTTGTCACCCGCACTCCAGCCGGCCTGCATCGTGGCCATCCGATCGCGCTCGAGCGCCACCGGATCGACGGCGCGGCAGAGCAGCACGTAATCGCGGATGGCCATCGCGTGCCGAGCTTCCTCGGCAGTCCAGCGCCGCACCCATGTTCCCCACGCGCCGTCAGGCCCAAACCGCCGCAGCAGCTCGTGGTGATAGCTCGGGAGGTTGTC
The DNA here is from genome assembly GCA_035495795.1 of Vicinamibacterales bacterium. GTDB lineage: Bacteria > Acidobacteriota > Vicinamibacteria > Vicinamibacterales > UBA2999 > VFZN01. The sequence goes on along the minus strand of DATJFF010000202.1, from coordinate 19,796 downwards.
TTCGGTCAGCAGGTTCAGCTCGAAGGCCGCCCTGGCAGCGGGTGACAGCGCCGATTGGTGCTCGCTCCACGGAGTCCCGCCGTCTCCGGTGAAGTCGCGGCCTCGCGACCACGGGACCCACTCGTGCGGCAGCCATTCCTGCGACGTGGCGAGGTGGCGATTGAGGTTGGCGGCGACGGTCGGTTCGAGCTCGCAGAGGAGCTCCGTTTCGGTCAGCGTCCGCACGTCCGGCTCCTTGCTCCAGAGCAGGCCGCTGCATTCACGCGGCCTGAAGGCAAAAGGCAAAAGGCAAAAGGCACAAAAGCCTCAGATTGCTGGCCTCTTCAGCAACCTGTTGGTGGCGCCCTACAATACCGCGTGCCCGATCAGGCGGTGTCGCTCGATGGCCTGGCCCGAAGCATCCTGGCCCGCCATCCGTATCGCTTCGTGCTCGCCGACGACGATGCGTCCCGTGATGTCGCGTATCGGCTTCGCTACGAGGCGGTCGTCGAGCACGGCTGGCGTGACGCCTCGGAGATGACCGGCCAACGCGAGCGGGACGAATACGATCCGCGAGCCGTCCACGTGATCGCCTGGGACCACGACATGCCGGTCGCGACCGGGCGCATCGTCCTCCCGCCCGGCCCGCTGCCAACCGAAGAGGTGTGCGGTATCCGCGTGGAGCCTGCAGGCCGGGTCGTGGATGTCGGACGGATGACGGTAGCCCCGAGTCACCAGAGCGCCGGGCACCCGCTCTTCATGGCGCTCCTCGCGCGGCTCTACCTCGAGGTCCGAGCCCGCGACCACGACACCGCCTGCGGGTTGATGTCGCCGCGCGCCCGCTCACTGATGCGGCTGCTCGGCCTCAAGCTCGATCTGCTCGGCCCCGATCGGCCGTACTGGGGCGAGCCGCGGGCCCCCGTCCGATTCAGCGTGTTCGTGAACGCCACACCGCCGCCGGCGCGCTGGCCGGCCGGGGCGTGAGCGTGCGTTTTGCCTTCTGCCTTTTGCCTTCTGCCTTTTGCCTTTCAAGCGGCCCCGAGCACCAGCGCCGTGTTCATGCCGCCGAATCCGAAGGAATTGGACAGCGCCACGGGCGATGCCACCGGCCGCGGCCGATCGACGACGATATCGAGCTCGATCGCGGGATCGACATGACGGACGCCTGCAGTGGGCGGCACCAGCCCGGCGCGAAGCGCGCGCAACGTTACGATCGCTTCTACGGCACCGGAGCCGCCGATCAAGTGACCGGTGGTGCCCTTGACGCCTGTGACCGGTGGCGCACTGTCGCCGAAAAGCCTCCTGATGGCCAGCGCCTCGGAGCGATCGCCGGGAATCGTGCTGGTGCCATGGGCGTTGACATGGCCGATCGCGCGTACCTCCACTCCGGCGTCGTCGAGCGCAAGGCGCATGCACGCGAGCGCGCCAGACCCGTCCTCGTGCGGCGCGACGAGGTTGAACGCATCGGCAGTTGAGGCATGGCCGAGCACGAATCCCCATGGCCGCCGGTCCTCCGTGGCAGCATCGCCGGCTCGCTGCAGCACCATGAATCCGGCCCCTTCGCCCATGACGAAACCGTCACGGTCGCGATCGAACGGGCGCGAGGCCTGGGCAGGGCAGCCAACGTTGCGGCTCATCACGTCGAGGCGAAGGAAACCGGCGAGCGCGCTGTAGGTGAGCAGCGAATCGGCGCCTCCGGCGAGCACGAAGTCCGCAGCACCGCGCCGCAGCAGCTCCACGCCCTCTGCAATTGCTGTCGCCCCCGATGCACAGGCGGTGGACACCGTGAGGCAGGGTCCGGTGAAGCGGAAGCGCATGGACAGGAGGCCCGCAAGGGCATTCGGCATCATCATCGGAATCGCCACCGGGCTGATGCCGCGCAGCCCGTGCTCGGCGAGGCGGAGATGCTGATCCTCCTGGACCGCGGCGGCCCCGAGCCCGACGCCACACACGACGGCACACCGATCGGGAGGCGGGCGCCGATCACCCGCGGCGTCAACCGCTGCCTGCGCCGCTGCAATGCCGAGCTGATGCGCGCGATCGAGACGACGCCGCTCGATCGGCGACAGATACGCGTCGGCGTCGAATCGGGCCCGGCTGACGAGCAGGCAGGCGTCGCGCGGAAGCCGCTCGTCGAAGAACGGTTCCGCGGTCGTCCGCGACGCGCAGAGCGCGTCCCAGAGCTCGTCGATCGTGACACCACCGGGCGTCACGACACCCGCGCCGACCACCGCGATCGGTTCACGCCCGCCGTGGAACCTTGCCGAGCTATCGTGAGTCGTTGTGCCTTTGGCCTTTGGCGTTCTGCCTTTTGCCTTCTGCCTTCTGCCTTTTGCCTTCTGCCTTCTGCCTTCAGGCTGCGTCATTTCACCAGCCTGCTAGGTCGTCCACTGGCCGGCCATCTCCAGGACTGAATTGAGCCGGACCGGATCGACGAGCGTGCCGATGCCCGTCGCGAAGAGCCGCGCCCGCAGTCCCGGGTGACCGAACATGCGCCCCGGTCCGCCGTTCAGCTGATCGGCTGCCGTCTGCCGCATGTCGCCGTTCAAGGTCGGCAGTCCGCGGCCGGCCGTGAAGACAGTGACGATGTCCTGCAGAGTGATGTCGAACTGCGCCACCGGCGTTCCTTCCCTGAACGAGGCCGGGTCCGCAAACGAGGCACCCGGGGCGGTGCGTTGATAGATGGTGAGCGTGCCCTCGATGTCGAGCGCGTGCACGCTCTGGTCGACGGTGCGGCGCACGAGTTCGCCGACAGCGTACGCGGTCAGTAGCGCCGTCGTGTCGTTCTGAGCGGCGGAGGCGAAGAGATCCGCATCGGTGGTTCCCTGAGCGGCGGTGAGATAGCCATAGCCGACGAAGTGCTCGCCGGTCTCGCCGGTCTGAGCGAAGCGGGCCCGGAACTCCGCGGCGGTGCCGCCCTGCGGCGCCACGCCGACGATGCGGCCGGACGAACTGGCCGGGGCCGCCGCGGCCGCTGGCGGAACCAGTCCTGCGCCGGCCACCGCGCCGGCCGCAACCAGCATCTGCCGCCTGGACATTCCACTGTCGCGAGCGGTGTCGTCGCCGCTCAGGGGGGTGCTGTCAGTGTCATGCGCCATCTGAACCTCCTCGAACACGAGTCTGGGGGACGACTGTCGCGGCCTCCTACCAACGCAGCACCGGCCGCCGGTGCAGAACGACGCGGTAATTCGTGATGATGTTGGTGCGGAACTGTACTTCCGACGATATCAGGTAGCGCTGGAACCGCCGCACGGTGTCCGCGCCGGCAAGCCTCACCGCCTCGGCTTCGTTCGCGCGGAGCGCCAGCAGCCAGAGCCGGCAGGTCCGAGCGAAGTCCGCGGCGTCCGAGCGGAGCGCTTCGACCTCGAAGTACGGTTCGAAGCCGAGGACGAGCTCGGACAGGTGCGGGCAGATCGACTCGGGGTAGATCGACAGCACCGAGTCGCCGAGCGGGCCGCGGCCGAGCGGCGCCGCGGTATCTGGTGCGCCGTCGTGGGCGATCGTCTCGAGCCCGAGGCGGCCGCCGGGCGCGAGCCAGTGGAAACAGCGGGCGAAGAATTCGCGGTAGGCGTGGATACGTTCGAGGCTCGACGTTCCATCGCGTGCGAAGTGTTCGAACGCGCCGTAAGAAACGATAGCGTCGTACGAGTACGCCGGCCTGTGATCGCGCCAGTGCTCGAGCCTGATGTCCACCCCTGTTGGCGCTCGCTCCCGGGCGTACTCGTGCTGGGCTGCGCTGAGCGTCAGGCCGACGGCGAGCGACGCTCCGTGGCGCTCGACGATGCGCCGCGCGTTGAATCCCCAGCCGCACCCAACGTCGAGGACACGGCTGCTGGACGCGTGCATCACCTGACCGGCGAAGTAGTCGATCTTCCGGTGCTCGGCCGCAGCAAGGTCCGTGGGATCGTCAGCCGGCGACGACCACAGTCCCGACGAATACATCATCGTCGGCCCGAGCCACAGCCCGTAGAACGCGTTCGAGACGTCGTAGTGCGAGCGAATCGCCGCTGGTGAAGCCCCGGCAGGCGGTGAGCCGCCCGAAGGTGTGGCGGACGGATCGGGAGTGGCCCCGAGGCGTGACGGAGTGACCACCGTGGCCCACTGCTTTGGTCGCGCGCGTTTCTTCAGGATCACGCGGTAGAGCGAGTCTTCACGCCTGCGGAAATAGACTTCACCGGCGCTGAAGTATTGCGAGAACGTTTTCCACGTGCCGTTTCCGACAAGCGCTCGCGCGCGTGTTTCGGCGGCCCGGTAGGCCAGTCCCCAGGCCCGGAACGTCCGGCGGTAGTGCTCGGGATGATCGAGAAACGTCTCCAGCTCGAAGTGCGTCTCCCAGCCGAGCACGAGCTCGGACAGCGAGGCGGGCATCGACTCGGGAAAGATGTCCACGCGAATCAGCTCGGAGGAAGCGCCACGGCCGGCGCGGCTGCCGCCGTGTCCGACGTTGTCGAGGCAAATCAGCTGCAGCCCCAGGCGGCCGCCGTCTCGGAGCCACCCGGCACAGCGCTCGAAGAAGGAGCGGTAGACCGCGACCTTCTCGTCGGCATCGAGCCGGTCCGATGCGAAGTGCTCGGTCGCCTCGATGCAGGAGATCGCGTCATACGGCCGGTCCGGCTCGTGATCCACCCAGCTCTCGACGTGGAACGTCACGCCAGGCACCCCGCGGCATCGCGCGATGTCGGCCTGACTTCGGCTCAAAGTCAGACCGGTGCCGCTGGCCAATCCGTGAGTGGCGACGCAGCGGTGGAGCAGGGCTCCCCATCCGCACCCGATGTCGAGGAGGTGTCCATCTCGGAGGCGAAGCGCATTCGCGAAGAAGTCGAGCTTCCGGAACTGGGCGGCGGGGAGCGAATCGGAGGCATCCGCGCCGTCCCACAGCCCGCACGAGTACACGAGGTCGTCACCGAGCCAGAGCCTGAAGAACTCCTCGGGCAGGTCGTAGTGGTGGGCAATCGCGGCGGGCGATGTGCCGGCGGCGCGGAGGGCGATGGCATCGAGCACAGTCCGCCCTTCAGGATTGGGCGCCGAGCTCGGCTTTCAGCTGGGTCGCGACATCGCCGACGGTGACGACCCCGTCGAGGCGCCGGAGCGCGTCAACCGGCAGATCGCGCCCGACCTGGATTTCCACTTCGACGAGAATTTCGGCCGCGGAGAGCGAGTCGACTCCGAGATCGGCGAGCCTGGTGTCCGTCTGCACACGAGCAGAGGGAACGTTGCAGACCTTCGCGACGGCGTCACGGAGCAGGACGTCGAAGTCCACTAGGGGCCTGGCCGGCTGGGGGGGCTGCGCCGGGCGCACCAACCGGGGGCGGCAAGTCTAGCAGGTTGCCGGAAAGCCCGGCAACCTGAAGGCAAAAGGCAAAAGGCAAAAGGCAAAAGGCAGAAGGCAGAAGGCAGAAGGCAGAAGGCAGAAGGCGGCGGTTCGCCGCCGGTCAGAACCTCGGCACCCAGCTCCAGGGCCCGCCGAGCCCGTTTTCGCCGACGTCTATCGGCTTGGTGTACGCACACGACGGCGCCGATGGGTTGCTGGGCGGCGGGCAGTTGAGGACCGGCAGGAAAATGCGCGCCCGCAGGTCGCCGCGCCAGCCGTTCTGCCAATCCGCCCCGACCGCGAGGAGATCGTTGCGCGTGGCCTGCATCGCGCTCAGGGTAGCGTTCGGGAGGCCCTTGGACGCCACCAGGTTGAAGAACCACGCGCGCCACTGATCCTTCGTCCAGTAGACCGGCGGCAGCATGGATACCGTCAGGGCGTGTTCGACCGAGCTCGCGGTCCCTCCGCAACCGAGCGCCGCGAAGACCGTGATGTAGTAGGTGCCGATGGCGGGCGTCGCCGTCAGGCTCGTCTGCGTTGCCGGCAACGTGAACGACGCGATCGCCGGTCCGCCCGGCGTGCTCGACGCTCGGAGTGCGTAGGCCGTGGCGCCCGGGACCGCCGGCCACTGGATGGTCACCGCCGCGGTGGTGTCGATCTGCAGCGGGATGGCACCGGTCGCCGTGCAGCCGGGGAAGTTCAGCGTCCACTCGTTCGAGGGAGCGCTGGGACCGGCCGGACCCGAACCGAGGACCCGTATCGTGTAAGTTCCCGACGGGACGTTCGGCACGCTCAACGACCTGCCGACCGGAATCCCGATCTGCTGCACGACACTGCCGCCGGGCCCGGTGAGCACCTGCCCAACCAGCGCCGACAGGCCGACGGTGGACGCGGGCAGCTCCCACACCAGCAGCGCGCCGTTTCCGCTCTGGATGGCGCGGAGGTTTGTCGGTCCCGGGGTGCTGACCGCAACGGGCACCGTCACCTGGTTCGACAGCGGGCCGACCAGCGAGCCGGCCCGCCCGCGCACCTGGACCTGGTAGAAGCCGGGCGCGACCGCGCCGGACATCGAAAGCACGTTGCCGACATTGATCGGGTTGGCGACGCCGACGACCAGCAGCTCGTAGCTGGTGGCACCGGCAGCCGGTGTCCAGGCGAGCGTGACGGTCGTCCCGCTGACCGAATAGCTGAGGACGGGCGTGATCGATTGCGCCCTCGGCGCGACCGATCCGGCCAGCAGAATTACAGCGCACACACTTGCGATCGTTCGGACAGAAAACATCAAGGACCTCCCGGCGAGGGGAACGGGTGAACGAACCGGGCAGAGGTGGGAGAGTGGCCCGTGCCGATGCGCGAGTCTAACATGAAGGCAGAAGGCAGAAGAGCAGCAGATGCTGATCCCGTCGGAGATCGAAGAGTACCGGGACGCCCGGTGGCGGCGTGAAGGGACGCGGCAGATCACGACCGCGTACGAGCTCGAGCGCTTTGTCGAGGACGTCGGCTTTGCCTCGTGTCTCACCGACGCGCGCCGTCCGGGGCCGTCGGCGTACGTGGCCGTCTGCGGGCGCCGCGACGCGGTCTTGCCCAGGCACGTGCAGCACGACGAGGAAGCGTCGCTCACGTGGACGCTGAAGGACGAGGTGATTGCGCGCGGCCGTGTCTATTACGCCAAGCTCGCCCGTGGCAAGGCGACCTTCGTCGCGCCGAGGCTGGTGCCGCACTTCAACGCGGTGTGGGGCATGCGCCGGATGGAGGAGTCACGCCGGTTGAGCCGTACGGCTCAGGCGCTGCTGCGGGTCCTTCGCCGGGAATGGGACATGGCGACGGCGGACCTCCGGGTGGACGCGAAGGTGAAGGACCGGGCGACGTTCAACAAGGCGCTCGACGAGCTCCAGGCCGCGATGCTGGTGATCCCGAGCGCCGTCTACTACCAGCCGAAGTTTACCTACGTGTGGAGCCTGGCCATTTCGCGGTTTCCCGATCAGCTCAGGACCCGTGTCAGGCGAGAGGTTGCGCTTTGTGAGATCGCGCGGGCGTTTCTCACCGGCGCCGGCCTGACGGTGCCTGGAGAGCTGGCGCGGGTCACCGGTCTTTCGCGGCCTGAAGCGGGCCTGGGCAATCGCGCGCTCGTGGCCGAAGGCTACGCGCTGTCCCCGGCCCGCGGCGTCTACCATCTGCAACCGCCCGCCGCGGCTGCGGCCGCGGGCGCGAGCCTCACTTGATATCTACCAGCGCGACGCGGTTGACCCCGCTGCACGCGAGTACCAGGTCGCCCTCCTTCGTCCGCATCATGTTGCGGACCACGCCGCCGCCGGACGGAATCGCCCAGGTCTGGAACTGCTCGGTCTTCGGGTCGAACCGGACCAGCGTGTTCGGCGTCACCGCCGACTCGCTGTACCAGATGATGTCCTTCTCGGTGGCGATCCCGTAAGGCTGCGACTTCGGTCCACTCGGCGACGCCCACTCGTTCACCGCCCCGGTCTTCGGGTCGAAGCGCCCCAGGTAGCCCCGGGCGAAGTCCGTGTACCACACCACGTCGTCGGAGGTGAGCGCGATGCGCCTGGGCCTGGCGGCCGGATCGGGCAGCGTGTACTCCTTGATCTCCATCGTCTTGGGATCGACCGAGGCAACGCGGTTGCCGCGGAAATCGACGTACCAGAGCACGCCCTTCGAGTTCACCTGGATGCCGTACGGGTAGGCGGGATCGCTCGGCGCCTTGACGATCTTCATCTCGCCCGTGGAGGGCACGAGCCGTCCGACGTAGCCCGACTGGATCGTGAAGAACAGCGTGCCGTTGGCGTCGAAGATCGGCGTGTGCGGGCCGCGGGCGCCCGCTTCCTTCAGCGGGTACTCGGTCACCTCGCCGGTCTTTGGATCGAGCTTGCCGACGTAGTTCTTGTTGATCGCGGTGAACCAGATGTTGCCGGCCTGGTCCTCGACCAGGCCGTGCGGTCCCGAGTCCGCGGTCTTGAGCGGAAACTCCTTCAGGTCTCCGCTCTTCAGGTTGAGGCGCCCGAGACGGCTCGCGTACTGCCCCGTCCACCACAGGTTGCCGTCCGCCGTCGAAAGCGGATCGTGCGGTCGGGAGCCGAGCGTCGGCACCAGCCATTCCTTGATTTCGATCTGGGCCTGGCCCGGAATGATCTTCGCGGCTACGCGATCGGTCGGCGGGAAGCTCTTCGCGAGATAGTCGACGATGGTGGTGCGCTCAGGGCCGGGCAGCGCGACCATCGACTGGATGAGTGCGTCCCACTCCTCGCGGGTGTTGCCGCCGGAGTTGGTGATGAAGTTGAGGCCGTGGCACTTGGAGCAGGTGGTCTCGACCGCGTCCTTGCCGGCGCCCTCCGGCAATGGCGGCGGAGCAGACTGGCGCTGCTGAGTGTGTGTCGTCGATACCAGGAGCGAGCTGACGAAAGCGCCAGCGACGACCGACATGAGCGACCGCTTCAACATGACGTCTCCCTCACTAGGGTTTCGGGATCCGAAGTGTAGCGCTGATCATCGCACTGCCGCTGGCGGCATAGACGAGGGTCAGCGGATGGAGCGTGGCCGGCCCGACCCGCACCGCCCCGAGCCATAGGACATCATCTATGCGGCTCGTCCAGAACGCGACACCGAGCAGGGCCACGATGGCGATGCTCGTCGGAATCGGGGTCCCTTCGAAATACTTCACCTTGCCGGTCTCGGGGTTGGCGAGCGCCGACGCCGTGACGTTGAAGCGCGCCAGGCGGCTGACGCCGCAGACGACGAAATAGATGAGGATGAGCATGTCCCAGCCGCCGCGCAGCCCGAGCGTGAAGCCGAGCACCGCCGGCGCGACGCCGAAGGAGATGACGTCGGCCAGCGAATCGAGATCGGCGCCGAGCACCGACTGGTGCCGCCGATCGAACCGGGCGACGTAACCGTCGAGGACGTCGAGCGCGAGGGCGAGCGGGAGCAGGACGAACGCGATCCAGAGAAACCGGCGCTCGTCGGTCGCCACATAGTCGAGGCAGAGGAAAATGGCGGTCGTACCACAGGCGGCGTTGCCGGCGGTCAGGACGTCCGCCGGCGTGTACGACCGCAGCATGGAGAGGTGCTTCCGACCCTCGCTCATGCAGACAGCTTAGCGCTCGATCAAGACAATGTTCGAGTTCTGCTGCATCCGGTCGAACACGATCGTTGCGCCATCGGGGGCCACGTCGAAGGTCTGGATCGTACCGGCATTGCCGAGGTGGGCGAGTTGCCGTCGCTCACCCGTCAGCAAATCGACCAGCCAGAAGTCGCGCGCGTGAATGTCAGGAACGAAGACGAGGTGATGGCCGTCGGGGAGAAACCGGTAACCACCAGGCCTCACCCGGACATTTGCCACGTCCACTGCCGTGCCGTCGGGCCGCACTCCACGAACCCCAACCTGGCCAACCAGCGATCGTCCGGCGCAGATGATGAGGTCGCCCTGCGGCGACCACACCGGGTTCACCCATGGCCCCTCGATCAGCCGCTCCGGCACACCGCCGTCCACGGGGATCTTGAACAGGGCCGCGCCTTTGTCATCACGCCCTCCCGCGACGAGCCAGCGGCCGTCGGGCGACCAATCCACGAGACTTTGTCCGGCGGCCCCCTCGATCTCCACGCCTTCCGCAACCACGTGTGCGTTCGTCCCGTCGTCCGTCATGATCGAAACACGGCGCCGGCCGCCCTGCCGGACAATCAGTGCCAGCCGGTGTCCATCGGGTGCGACCGCCACCGGTCCCGAGATCGCGCCATCCACGTTGCGCCAGATGCGCGCGGCTCGTCCGTCTTCGACCTTCCACAGTCCGTCGGCAGTGCCGCGATCGGAGAGGTAGAACAGGGTTGCGGTCCGCGAGAAACGCGGGCCCCAGGTCCTGCCTGCGGGCGCCGGCAGGTCGAAGGGGCGCGCGTCGCCCTCGCCCGCGACGGCGCTGCCGATAGGCACCCTCCACACGCCGCCGCTCGGGCTGGCAACTGTGGCGACGATGCGGCGGCCGTCGCGGCTGGCCGCGACCGAGACGTATTGGTCCACACCGGATGGCACTCTTCGCGCGGCACTGCTCGTCAGATCGAGCTCCCACAGCCACGGCCCGGTTCCATCCTCGGCCCGCGCGGTGTAGAGGAGCGTGCGCGAGTCGAGCGGCGCCACGAAGTTCACTGCCGCGTGCTGGCGCGTGATCGGTTCGGGCACACCGCCGGAGGACGGCACGCGCCAAATGTCGATGTCGGTCTCGTCCTGGGGCTCGGCGCCGCTGACGAAGTAGATCCATCGTCCGTCTGGTGACCACGCGGGATTGTTACGGCGCAGACCCTGTTGCGGCGCCGCGAGCTCTCGGCCGTTCATCCCGTTGCGATCCGCGACGTACAACGGGTCGTCGCCGTTGCCCGGCTTCGGGAAATACACCAGGCGCGTGCCGTCAGGCGACCAGGCGGGCGTATTCGCAAACGGTCCGAGGAAGGCTCGGGGCACGCCGCCGGTGGAGGGCATCAGCATCAGGGCCGAGCGCGCCGCAGGATTGAACCAGATCTCGGAGCCATCGCCGGAGAAGCCCAGTTTGCGAACGATGGCACCGAGCGGCGCCAGGGCTTGCACGCCGCGCGTGAGGTTGGTGAAGTGGCCGGTGCCGACCTGGGTCAGCCAGATGTCGAACTCGCCGTCGTGGTCGGAGAGGAAGGCCACGAACCGGCCGTCCGGCGAGATTTCGGCCCCTTCTTCGGCTCCGTCCCAATTGGTGAGCGGCACGAAGCGCGCACCGGCAAGCGCGCTCTCGGCGGCCGCGCTGCGGCGCAACGCGGCCGCTCCGATCACCGCGGCCATGGCAAGGACGGCCAACACAGCCGCTACTGACAGCAGCAGTGATGGGCTGGCGCGGCGGGCCGCTCCGACACTCGAAGCCGACGGTGCTGCGCTAGAAGAGGTTTCAACCGCCTGCAGCTCGATGCGTGCGTCGCCGATATCGCGCAGCCGATCGCGGGGATCCTTGACAACGCACCGCTGCACCAGCCGCTGGATCGATGCCGGTGCGCTGCTCGGAATCGCTGACCAGTCAGGCTCGCGTTCGAGGATCCCCGCAATGGTGTCGGCAACGGTGTCGCCCGGGAAGGCAAGCCGTCCGGTCAACATTTCGTAAAGCACGCACCCGAAAGCCCAGATATCCCCGCGGGTGTCGACGGGCATCCCGCGGGCCTGCTCGGGGCTCATGTACGAGGCGGTGCCGAGCAGGAGCCCGGTGTGCGAATCGGTGAGGCTCGGGGCCGCCTGCGGTGAGGCCGGCTTCGCCAGGCCGAAGTCGAGCACCTTGACGAGCCCCGCCGGCGTCACGGTGATGTTGGCGGGCTTGAGATCGCGGTGGACGATCCCCTTCTCATGGGCGGCCTCGACGGCGCGGGCGATCTGAATGGCGATTGGTGTCGCTTCCTTCAGCCGGATCGCGCCGCCCGCCAGGCGGTCGGCCAGCGTCGTCCCTTCCACCAGTTCGAGGACCAGCGCCTGGACGCCGTGCGCCTCCTCGACGCCGTGAATGGTTGCGATGTTCGGATGGTTCAGCGAGGCGAGGACATGGGCCTCGCGGCGGAAACGGGCCAGGCGATCCGGATCCAGCGCGAACGGCGAGGGCAGCACCTTCAGCGCGACGTCGCGGCCGAGCCTCCCGTCTCGCGCCTGGTAGACCTCACCCATCGCGCCCGCGCCGATCAGCGCGACGACCTCGTAGGATCCGAACCGTCCCCCGACGCCCAAGGTGCCCCACAGGCCGGAATCCAACATCGCGCGCTGGACCGGGTCGAGGAGCTCGGAATCGTTGGCGTCAGACGCCAGCAGCGACTCGACTTCGGCGCGCAGCGCGTTGTCGCCCCCCGTCTCCGCGTCGATGTACGCCGCCCGTTCCGAGGCCGGCCATTCGATGGCCGCCAGGAAGATCGCCTTGACGCGTTGCCAGCGTTCGCTCGTCATGGTCGCGCGTCGGCGCCGAGCTCGCGGGCGAGCCAGGCCCGCGCCGCGGACCATTCCCGTTTGGCGGTCGCGGGGGATACCCCGAGGACGCCGGCCGCCTCTTCGATGGTGAGCCCGGCAAACGCACGGAGCTCGACGATCTGTGCGAGGCCGGAGTCGAGTTGCTGGAGCTTGTCCAGTGCGTGATCGAGGTTGAGCACCAAGAGTTGGGATGCCCCAGCTACGTCTCGCGCGTCGTCCAGCGCCACATCCGGCACGCCGTCGCCGCGTTTCTCCGCCGCGTGTCGTCGCGCGTGGTCGACGAGGATACGCCGCATCACCTGTGCGGCGACCGCGAAGAAGTGGCCCCGGCCGTCGAAGTCCACCTGGCGTTGATCGACGAGGCGCAAGTAGGCCTCGTGCACCAGCGCGGTGGGTTGGAGGGTGTGGTTGGGACGCTCGTGCCGCAGCTGCCGTGCCGCGATCCGCCGGAGCTCCAGGTAGACGAGGGGCAGGAGCTGGTCGCGTGCGGCAGGATCGCCGCGGCTCCAGTCGGCCAATAACGCCGTTACGCTGCGGGAGCCAGTCATCGGCCGTTGCCGGGCCCTCAAGCGCGACCTGAGGGCCGAGACGCCGCCAGCATACCGGCGGTTCGCCGGCGGTCGCAAGTCAACCGACCGGCTGGTGAGCCGATCGGTCCCCTCACTGCGCGATCTCCAATAGAGGGGTGCCGGATGTCGATCGCGTCGATTCTGCCGATGTGCCTGCTGATGGCTCTCCTCGTCATGCCGATTGCGTGCAGCGAGGCGAGTTCCGCGGCATATAGCCCCTTCGCACCGACGCCGCCGGTCGTGGCACTCCCTCCCGCGGCGCCGGTGGTGCGCGACGGCGTACCACTGGAGATCGGCCAGACCATCAACGGCACGCTCACGTCCAGCGATCTCTCATGCGGTGTCGAGCTGGGTCTCGACGCGCCAGAGCCGTGCCAGCTGTTCGTCCTTGTCGTCCAGGAGAGAGGATTCGTGACCGTGCAGTTAACGACTCCGGATGCAGGCCCGCTCTCGCTGCGCGTCAACCAGACCCGCAAGTGGGGCCAGGCGCTGAGCGTGACCATCGAGGTCCGCGAGGGCTTCCGCTACGAGATCGGCGTCGCCCTTCATGACGGCCCGCATGCCGCCAGTCAGAGGTTCGAGCTCACGACGTCATTTGAAGCCGACTGAAGGTGAACGGAGGAGTGATGCGAAGACTGCTGCAGTTGACCCTGATCGCCGGCGCTCTGTGCGCGGCGCTGCCTGTCGGCGCGGCTCGGGGTGACGCACCCTGGCGAGACGCCGCGTCGCCGGAGACTTGGGTCCAGTCGGCGATACCGACGACGCTCGCGACGTTCCCTTTCGACTCGGAAGGCCTGACCGTCGATCCCGAGACCTCGACCCTCTACGTCGCCGAGTCGCCCGACAGTGCCGGAGACTGTCACGTCCGGGCCATCTCGATGAGCGGCGACGTGACCGCGGTGGGGCTGGTCCCGCGCATCAACGGCGCGGCGTGCGGACCGCGCGGGCTCGAATTTCGCGACGGCGCACTGTATATCGCCGACCAGGGTGCCGGCGACCTCGGCTGGGTATTCCGGATGGATCCAGCGACTGGTGCGGCGAGTCTTTTCGCCAGCGGCGTGCCTGGCGCCAACGGCATCGCCTTCGACAGCCACGCTCACCTGTGGATCACCGACAGCCTTCGCGGCCAGGGACGTGTCTTCCGCAGGCACGCGGTCACAGGTAGCGTGGAGGAGATCCTCCGCGTGCCGCCCGTCGCCAACGGCACGATCTACGGCGGCCTCCTCTCTCTTCCCTCCACATCGGGCATCGGCCGGCAGATTGTCCACGTGCCGCCCGGGACGCAGCCCGAGGTGAAGCAGGCGGCCAACGGTGTGGCCGTGGTGGGACGTGGCGCCGCCGCCACGCTCTACATCGCCGACACCGCCCGCGGTGCGATCTGGGCCGCAGCGCTCGACGAACACGGCGACCTGGTGCCTGGTCAGACCGGGTGCAATGCCAGCCTGCAGGCTGACACGCTGTGTGACGACGCGGTGTTCACCCAGCACCCGCGCCTGGAAGGCGCCGACGGGATGTGGGTTGATCGCGACGGCTCGCTCTGGGTTGCCGCGAACTCGCGGCAGGGTATCGCGCGCGTCGATCGCCAGGGGCGCGTCACCGAGCTGTTCCGTAATCCTCTGAACGCGCAGCTCCTGCGCAGCAGCGCCGATACGCCCGAAGGCGACACGCACATTCTCGAGTACCCGACCAATCCGGTCATCGTGCCGGCGATCGGATCGCCCTATGGGCGGCGGCTCTGCGTGACCAATAGCGATCGGCCCGGCCGCGATAACTGGCCCGGCACGGTTGGCGAGATTGGCGGACCGGGAAGGCCGAAGGGGAAAGTCTCCTGTTTCTGACGAAATGAGAAGTGAGGCTACCGCGGTGATCTGGCGGTCGTCTCGAACACCGGCGGCGCTTGCGGCATCGCGGCGCCGTCGTGCCGCGGCTCCGACGCGCCGAAGTGGACGCCGCCCGTCCCGTCCATCACGGCCTGTCCATAGCCGAACGTCCCACTGCGCGGTTCGGCCACCTTCAGCACGTGCCCGCGCGAGGTCAACGCGGCCCGCGTCGCCTGCGGCACCAGCGCCTCGATGTCCAGGTCGCACCCCTCGAACGTGCCCTTCGTGAAGCGCCCCGCCTCGAGCGCCTGCTGGATCGTGAACCCATGGTCGACGATGTTCGACACGAACTGCGCGTGGGCCTGGCCCTGGTTCCAGCCGCCCATGATGCCGAAGCCGATCTTCGTCTCACCCTTCTCCATGAAGGCCGGGATGATAGTGTGCAGCGGACGCTTCCTCGGCGCGAGCGTGTTCGGCTGGTTCTTCTCGAGCGAGAACAGGCCGCCGCGGTTCTGCAGCATGAACCCGGTGTCGGGCGGGACAAGGCCCGAGCCGAACCCGCTGTAGTTGCTCTGGATGAGCGAGACGATGTTCCCATCCTTGTCGACGACGGTCATGTAGATCGTGTCGTGGCCCTGTGCATCGGTGACCCCGCTCAGACGTCCTGGTTGCACGCTGCACGACGCGTGCGCCATGTCGATGAGCTTGGCGCGCTCAGACGCCCGGCCCTTGTCGAGGAGGGCCGAAGTCGGGATGGTCGAGAAGCGCGGGTCGCCGACGTGCTTGAGCATGTCGGCATAGGCGAGCTTCTTCGCTTCGATCATGACGTGAAGGGCGTCGGGGCTATGGAAGCCCATCTGCCCGATCGGGTAGCGCTCCATCAGGTTCAGCATCATCAGGGCCGCCACACCCTGGGTGTTCGGGCCGATCTCGTACACATTCCACCCGCGGTACTCGGTCCGGACCGGCGTCACCCACTCGGGCTGGAACTCCGCGAGATCCGCCAGTGTGAACGTGCCGCCCTGCTCCATCGAAATCTGGACGATGGCGTCCGCCGTCGGTCCCTTGTAGTAGCCGTCACGCCCCTTTTCGGCGATGCGGCGGAGCGAGCCCGCAAGGTCCGGGTTCTTGAACACTTCGCCGGCACGCGGCGCCCGCGTGCCGCCATCTACGAGGTACGTCTTCTTTGAGTTGGGATGCTCGCTGTGCATCTTGGCGGAACGGGCCCATCCCGCTGCGACGACTTCGTGGACAGGGAACCCGTTCTCGGCGTAGTAGATCGCCGGTGCCAGCAGCTCCGAGAATGGCTTCGTGCCGAACTTGCTGCGCATCGCGTCCCACCCGGCTACGACGCCGGGGACGGTCACCGAGTAGATACCGCGCTGCGGCATCTTCGTAATGCCCTTCGATGCGAGGAACTCGGGCGTCAAGCCGGTCGGCGCCCAGCCGCTCGCGTTGAGCCCGTGCACCGTGCCGGTCCTGGCCTCGTAGTAGAGGACGAAGAGATCGCCGCCGATGCCGTTGCCGGTCGGCTCCATCAGGCCCATCGTCGCGTTCGTGGCTATCGCCGCGTCGATGGCGTTGCCTCCCCGCTCGAGGATCTGCACACCGGCGCGAGCGGCCAGCGGCTGACTGGCAGCCACGATGCCCATCGTGGTCGCGACGATTGAACGCCCGACCACGGGCGGGGGCACCTTGGCATCCTGCCTGCCCGACGCCGCCACACTCGCACAAATCACGACCGCCACGAATCCTGCCATTGCCGTCCGTGTCCGTCGCATGGGGCCTCCCGATCGGCTGGAGTCTACACCTGGCTTGCGCCCCCGTGAAAGGCTCGCGACGGTTCCCGGAGCGCCGATGGTCAGCCAGCCCCGTGTTCACGACCGACTCGGGCGAAGGCCCACTGCCTCGAAGTGTCAGCCGAGGGGCGGCCCTGGCGGAAGCGGGAAGCGGGACCGGGGCCGGCCGCCCCACGACGGCATCGCGCTCTTGGGCGCGTGCTCCTTGGGGTTCTCCAGGTAATGTGCGATGTCGCGCTCGGCCTGACGGTAGTGCGCATCGGTGATCGGGTTGTCGTCCTTGCGGTCCTTCAGCGACTGCCCGAGCTTCGCGATCTGGTCGAGCGCATAGGCGCGCGCATCGGGCGATGTCTCCTCGCTGGCGCCGAGGATCATCATCGAATCGAGAGCGACGCGCTCGCTGACCCGGCGCAGCGAGCGCAGCCGCGGATCGCTGTCGCGCGGTGCTCCCCACGTGTGGGTCAGGATTGCGTTCATCACCTCCGGCAGCGACAGCGCGTTGGCCTGACGATCCGCGAACGCGACGAGGCGGGTGGCGCGGGCCGGCGCGAGCAGCGGCTCGATAATCATCGCGGACAGGATCCGGGCCGCGCGCAGGTGGTCGAAGGCATAGTCGTTGGCCATGTCCTCGAGATTCGCGTTCGGGTCCGGCGTGAGCTGTGCGAGCAGCGTCTCGGGAATCGCCATGTTGGCCGGTTCGATCGCCTCCATCAGCAGCCCGAGCACGTCGCGCTGCAGCGCGGCCGGTACGATCTCGGTCGGCGGCAGCGACTCACCCTTGACGACAATGTTGTGGTACATGCCGCCGACGTAGCCGAGGCCCGACTCGACCGCCCAGCGGTGGTGCAGGTAGGTCATCCAGAGCCGGACGTCCCGCAGCGCGCCAATCGGCTCGCCCGGCTTCAGGATGTCCGGCCCGTATTGGGCCAGCATGATCTTGCGCGCCGCCATCGTCTCGCGCAGGTTCTCGGTCGGCGTCGCGCGGTCGTCGTACCAGACCCAGCGCGGGTCGGTGGACGGCACGTAGAGGATGCCCTTGGCTCGCATCTCCGCGATGATCGCGTTGAGGCCGGCCGCTTCTTTCTCCGCCGGCAACTCGGTGTACGCGTAGCGGGTCATGAACGCGTCGTAAGCGCCGGTGGAGAGCTCGAACGCCTCGCTCAGATCGAGGCGGCCCTGCGTGACCTTGACCCGCGGCGTCGGATACTCCATTGCCGAGGCGCGGTCGTTGATGCTCGACGCGAAGTTGTGGCCGAAGCCCATTACGTGACCGAGCTCGTGAGTGGTCAGCAGCGTCTGGCGGCGCAGCGCCAGTTCGCGCTGCGCTTCGGGCACGCCACTCACCGACTGTGAGGCGAGCGCCAGCACTTCTTCGGGTACCGGCAGCACCATGCCGCAGTCGTCGAAGCCGTGATCGTCGCCGCGGGTGCCGGTCGTCGGCGTATACGCCTCGAAGTAGTTGCCGATGGTGCGGATCCGGTGCGAGTCCATGCGCGTCTTCGAGCCGAGAATCTCGCCGGTCCGGGGATCGCGGTAGGTGCCGCCGCTCGAGAAGCCGCGCTCGTCGCGATTGATCCAGAGGATCCACGCGTAGCGGATGTCCATCGGATCCATGTCCGGCGTCGGGTCCTTGACCTGGACCGCGTTCCGGAAGCCGGCCGCTTCGAACGCCTTGTTCCAGGCGAGCGCACCGGCTTTCATCGCGCCGCGGATTGGCTCGGGAATCGCCGCGTCGAGGTAGAAGACGATCGGTTTCTTCGGCTCGCTCATCGGTGCGCTCGGGTTCTGCTTCTCGAGCCGCCACCGCGTGACCCATTCCACCTCGGTGCTCTCGTTGATCGGCTGCGCGTAGTCGCGGAAGTTGATCGAGCTGACGCCGATCCGCGGATCCGCCCGGCGCGGCGTGTAGCCGGTCGGCGCGCGGAGGAAGGAGTGATGGATCCGCATCGTGAACGACATCGGATTCGGCGTCACGTTCTGGATCAGCCGGCCGGGAGCGTCAGCCGCAAAGGTGACGATGGTTTCGATCTCGGTGTTGTCGGGGAAGGCCTTCATCCGCTGCGGGTAGAAGCCGCTGCGGGCCTGGTCGAAGCGGAACGTGCCCTGGTTGGCGCGGCGCATGTCGCCGACCACGTCAGCGGCATCGCGCATGAACAGGGATGAGGCGTCCACCAGCACGCGCCCGCTCTCGTCGGCCTCGACCGGCAGCGCCGCCAGCACCGACGAGGGGAAGGAGTCGCGCACGTTCTCGACCAGCGGGGGCTGGCCGCCGACCGCCCGGTAGCGGAGATTCTGCTCGACGACGAGAACGCGTGGCCCGGAGCGCTGGAAGTGGATCACGCTCGAGTTCATGATCCCGCGGTCGAACGACATCTCGACCGAGCCGCCGCCGCTGGCCGCGGAGACGTAATAGAGAACGTCCTCGTTGAAGACCGGGATCTCCATCAGCACGCGGCCGCGCGCCTCGTCCCAGTAGAAGGGCACGAAGCCATCGGCGCGCTGAAGCCCGCCGGTCCGGTCGGCCAGCCGTGTGGCTGGCGGCTGCTGCGCCGAAGCGCCGGCCGATGCGAAGAGGAAGAGAAGCAGAAAATAGAGGATGCGCGGCATGTGTGATCTCCAGGCCCCGTCCGCCGGCTGGCGGACGGGGTAGTCGCCGCGCGATTGTAGACTACGACGCTGGGTCTTTCTGCCTTGTCTTGACGATGCCGCCCATCAGGCCGATCCCGATGATGACCAGCGCGCCGGCGATGATCCACGTCTGGCTGACGCCAAGACGCGTCGCGCCGTAGGCCAGCCCGGCGACGACGAGCAGCGTGCCGATCAGGTAGATGACCATGTTTGTCATCGCTGCCATTCCTCCCGCTCCAGTTCGTGCAAACGGACTGCCATGGATGTGCCCCACCCACGAGCCGTAGAGTCGGCTCCACGAAACCGACGGCCGAGGTATCCTCTCGGGCCATAACCGGGGAGGAGCCTTATGCGCCTGAAGGCAGCACTTGTCGCCGGCGGTTTCGTCCTCGCGCTTGCTTCGATCGCCCGATCGCAGGACGCCGTGGACCTCGGCGTCGTCGATCGCATCAAGGCAGAGGCGTTCGGGCGGTCCGAGGTGATGGACCATCTGCACTATCTCACCGACGTGCACGGTCCCCGGCTCACCGGGTCTGCGGGCTTCGACGACGCGGCCAAGTGGACCACCGGCCGGCTGGCGCAGTTCGGGCTCAGCAACATTCACATCGAACGATGGCCGTTCGGCCGCCGCTGGTCGGCCGACCAGTATTCGCTGGAGCTGCTCGAGCCGCATTACATGCGTCTTGCCGCCGTGCCCCTGGCCTGGAGCGATTCGACCAGCGGCGC
>DATJFF010000201.1:0-2866 GCA_035495795.1 Vicinamibacterales bacterium | reverse complement strand
GGTCTCGAGCAGAAAGGGCGGCCGGACCAGCGGCCACCCGGCGCTCGTGAGCTCGTCCTGTGACAGGTCCGGGCCCGTTTTGACGAAGCCGTTTGCATCGAGCACGAGGCAGCCGCCGAGCCATCGGGTGTTTGGCACCGCGCCGGCCATGATGAAGCAGTGGCCGATGTCATGGCTCTCGACGTTGCCAGTCTGGTCGTCGCGCCAGCTGATTCGTTCGAGGCGCCCGTTCCCTTCGAGAGCGGTAATCTGCGTCTTGGTGCGCAACGAGATGGCGGGGTTGTCCTCGATGCGCCGAATCAAGTATCGCGACATGGTGTCCGCGAGCCCGGGTCCGCGGACCAGCATGTGGACGTGGCGCGCCGTCGAAGTGAGGAATACGGCGGCCTGCCCGGCCGAATTGGCCCCGCCGACGACCACGACTTCCGCGCCAGCGGCGAGTTGAGCCTCCATCGGAGTCGCGCCGTAATAGACGCCCGCGCCTTCGAAGGTTGCGAGGTTGTCGATGGCGGGTTTGCGATATTCCGCGCCGGTGGCGATGATGACCGCCCGGGCCGGAATGACATGGCCGTTGTCGAGCTCGATCGTGTAACGCTGGCCGTCGCACGACAGGCGTTTCGCGCCGGTCGCCACCGCCACGTGCGCTCCGAACTTCAGGGCCTGTGCGTGCGCCCGGCCGGTGAGATCGAGGCCGGAGATACCGGTCGGGAACCCAAGGTAGTTCTCGATCCGCGAGCTCGACCCCGCCTGTCCTCCCGGCAGGTTCGATTCGAGCACAAGGACGTCCAGGCCTTCGGACGCACCATAGACCGCGGCCGCGAGCCCCGCTGGACCTCCGCCGATGATGACGACATCGTTGACGCGGGTGTCGTCGATCTCTTCGTTGAACCCGAGGCACTCGGCGATCTGCTGGTTGCTCGGGTCGCGCAGCACCGCCTGCCCGCGGCAGATGACGACAGGGATGTCGTCCACGCCTATCTGAAATCGATCCAGCAGGTCCTGTGCGTCGCGATCGCGATCGAGGTCCACGTAGTGGAACGGATGGCCGTTGCGAGTCAGAAACGCCTTCACGCGGAGCGTGCCCCGGCAGTGCGCGGAGCCGATCAGCACGACGTCTCCGAGATCCCCGGCGATGAGCATGAGGCGACGCTGGATGAACGCCCGCATCAAGAGCTCGCTCAGCTCGGGGTCGGTCTGGATCAACCGCAGCAGCTGCTCGCGATCGAGCTCGATCACCTCGCCAGGCTCGCTGACGCGCAGGCGCGCCATCGCCCGTCGCCCGGTGATCATGTTCGCCTCGCCCGAGAACTGGCCGGCGCGGTGGGTCACGATCAGCGCCTCCGCCGGGTCGGCCGCTCGCAGCACCTGGACTTCGCCGCTGACGATCACGAAGAACGGAGCGCGGTCACCGAGCTCGACCAGTACCTCGCCTCGTGACGTCGATCGCCGGCGTCCGTGAACGTCGATGCGAGCAACCTGCTCTGCGGTGAGTGTCGGGAACGCGTGTTCGAGGCCCGGTCTGTCCATGCGATACACAATCGTAGCCTTGAACCCAACGGCATCATCTCCGCCGGCGCTCGAACCGTCGAGGTAGCGGCAGAATCCTGTGGACGATGACGCGTCACACGAGCATCCTGTCTAGCGGCGCCGCGGACGCGGCTATGACTCGGGAGGCGGCGAAGTGTCGCAGGAATTCGATGTCGTGTGTCTCGGCGGCGGCGTGGCGGGAGAAGCGATCGCGGAAGGATTGAAGGACAGCGGACTCACGCTGGCGGTCGTCGAACGCGAGCTGGTCGGAGGCGAGTGTCCGTACTGGGGATGCGTCCCATCCAAGACCCTGCTGCGCTCCGGCGAGACGTTGAGCGAGGCCGGCCGCGCGCGACAGCTGGCTGCTGCCCGCGTTGATTGGACGGTTGATTTCCCGAAGGTATCGAAGCGCGTGTTGTGGATGGCCCGCGACCTCGACGATCACAAGCCGGCGGCGGCGCTCGAGGCCAACGGGGCCAGGTTGTTTCGGGGCGAAGGGAAGCTGACGGACTCGCGGACCGTAGAAGTGCAAGGCGAGCGGCTCGTTGCCAGGCGGGCCGTCGTGATCGCCAACGGCAGCACCGCGGCGATTCCGCCCGTCCCGGGCCTCGACACCATCGAGTTCTGGACCAACCGCCAGGCCGCCATCCCGCGCGAATTGCCGCCGACGCTCGCGATTCTCGGCGGCGGCGCCATCGGTGTCGAATTGGGCCAGGCGTTCGCGCGGCTCGGATCACGGGTGACGATCATCGAAGCCGGCCGCGCGTTCCTCGGCCTCGAGGAACCGGAAGCTGGCGCTGCGCTCCGCCCTCACTTGGAGGCGGACGGTATCGCACTCTCGATCGGCGATCCGTGCGTCGGCGTCGACCCGCAATCACCGTCCGCCCAGGGACGCGGTGCGGCGGTGAATGTGCGCCTGAAGTCCGGCGCGGTGATCTCCGCCGACCGGCTGCTGGTGGCCACCGGACGGCACTCCAACGCGGACGCGTGGCGCGGAGCGGGGCTCGCACAGACGGAACGCGGCTGGTTGAAAGTGGATCCGGCCACCCTGGAGGCGGCGCCAGGCGTCTTCGGCGCTGGCGATGTCACCGGGCTTGGCGGTTTCACGCACCTTGCCTACTACCACGGCCAGATCGTGGCGCGCCGGCTGCGCGGGATCGACGCGAGGGCCGATCACATTGCCATCCCGCGCGTGACGTTCACGGATCCGGAGGTCGCCTCCGTCGGACTGTCGGAGGCCGCGGCTCGCGCCAGGAACATCGACGTTGTCGTCGCTTCCACTGATCCGGCGGAAACCGCGCGCGGCTACATCCACGATTTCCATCAGGGCGCGATCAAG
>DATJFF010000200.1:0-14580 GCA_035495795.1 Vicinamibacterales bacterium | reverse complement strand
CGCGAACTTCCTCGGGCGCGCCCACGTCTACCCTCCCGTGAGACACGCTTTTCGACGCCTCGTCGGTAGCCCCGTCTTCGCCCTCACCGCGCTCATCACGTTGGGCGTGGCGATTGGCGCCAACGCGCTCATCTTCAGCGTCGTCAACGGCGTCCTGCTCAAGCCGCTGCCGTTTGCCGCGCCCGACCAGCTGGTAGGGGTGTGGCACTTCGCGCCCGGCATCATGGCAGGGGACCTGAATCAGGCGCCATCTACCTATTTGACCTATCGCGAGGCGAAGGTCTTCCAGGACATCGGGATGTGGCGCGACGAAGCCGCGTCGGTGACAGGTCACGGCGAACCCGAGCGCGTGGACACGCTGCGACTCACGCAGGGAACCCTGGACCTGCTTGGCGTGCGGCCGGAGTTCGGGCGCATCTTCACGCCCGAAGACGACACATACGGCAGCGCGCCGACGGTGATCCTCGGCCACGACTACTGGCAGCGGGTATTCGGGGGCAACCCGAACGCGCTGCAGCAGTCGCTGGTGATCGACGGCACGCCGACCCAGGTAGTCGGCATCCTTCCAGCGGGCTTCCGCTTCCTCAACGAGCGTCCGGCGCTGGTGCTGCCCTTCCAGCTGAATCGAGCCGAGCTCTTCGTCGGTAACTTCAGCTACTACGCGCTCGCGCGCCTCAAGCCCGGTGGCAGCATCGAGCAGGCCAGCGCCGACATCGCGCGTCTCATTCCGGGCATCCCGGACCATTTCCCGATGCCGCCCGGGTTCAGCCGCGAGATGTACAACGAGGTCAAGCTCGCCCCGAATGTGAAGCCGCTGCTGCGTGAAGTCGTTGGCGACATCGGCAACATCCTGTGGGTGCTGCTCGGCGCGGTCGGCATCGTGCTGCTGGTCGCGTGCGCGAACATCGCCAACCTGTTCCTGGTGCGCGCCGAGGGCCGGCAGCAGGAGCTCGCCGTCCGCTCCGCGCTGGGCGCGAGCCGCTGGCAGGTGATCGGCGAGCTGCTCGCCGAGGCGTTCACGCTCAGTACGGCGGCTGGCCTGCTCGGGCTCGCGCTAGCCTATGGCGGCATCCGCCTGCTGCTAGCGCTCAGCCCGTCGCGGCTGCCCCGTCTCGATGAAATCGCGCTCGACCCGATCGTTGTCGTGATGGTGCTGGTCGCGTCGCTCTTCGCGGCGCTGCTGTTCGGCCTGATCCCGATCGCGAAGTACACCAATCCGCAGGTCAGCACCACGCTGAAGGAAGGCGGCCGCGGTTCGAGCGACGGCCGCGAGCGTCATCGCGCCCGTCACACGCTGGTGGTCGCACAGGTCGCGCTGGCCCTGGTCCTGCTCGTCGCCTCGGGGCTGATGATCCGAACCTTCCTCGCGATGCGCAACGTCGAGCCCGGTTTCACCGCGCCGGACGATGTATTCACGATGCGGATCGCGATCCCCGACACGGTGGTCAAAGATCCACTCCAAGCGGCCGCGACGCACGAACAGATCCTGCAGCGGCTCGAAGCCATCCCGGGAGTAACCTCCGTCGGCCTCACGTCGTCGATGCCTATGGACGGGCTCACCAGTCACGATCCGGTCTGGCTCGAGGACAAGCCGGCGCCGGAAGGGCAGATGCCGGCGCTCCGCCGCTTCAAGTGGGTTTCGCCGAAGTACTTCTCGACGGTCGGAACACGTCTGATCGCGGGTCGTGACTTCACCTGGGACGACCTGCACAATCAGCAGTTCGTCGCCGTGATCAGCGATGCGCTCGCCCGCGAGTATTGGGGCAGCGCCGCAGCCGCGCTCGGCAAGCGGATCCGCCAGAGCCCGAAGAATCCGTGGCGCGAGGTGGTCGGCGTGGTCGCCGATGTGCGCGATGACGGCGTCTCCAAGGCCGAAGTCCCGACCGTGTACTGGCCGATGACGATGAAGCAGTTCTGGGATCAGGACATCTTCGTCCAGCGCTGGCTCAGTTATGCGGTCCGCACGCCGCGCGTCCGCACCGCCGGCTTTATCAAGGACGTTCAGCAGGCGGTCTGGGGCGTCAATCCGAACCTGCCGCTGGCGCGGCCGCGGACCCTCGGCGATATCTACAAGCTGTCGATGGCTGAGACCTCGTTCGCGCTGGTGATCATCGGAATCGCCGGCGGCGTGACGCTGCTCCTTGGCCTCGTCGGCCTCTACGGCGTGATCGCCTACATCGTCGCCCAGCGCCGGCGTGAAGTGGGCATCCGGATGGCTCTCGGCGCCGCGGGTGCCGACGTGCAGCGCATGTTCGTGCGGAGCGGGCTCCAGCTGGCCGGCATCGGCATGGTGGTGGGCATCGGTGTGGCGTTGGCGGTGTCGCGGTTCCTGGCGTCGCTGCTCTTCGGCGTCAGCCCGTTCGACCCGGTGACCTATGGGGCCGTGGCCGTCGCACTCGGCGGCGTGGCCCTGGTTGCGACGTGGCTGCCGGCGAGGCAGGCGTCGATGGTCGAGCCCGCGATCGCGCTCAGGTCGGAGTGAGGTCTTGGGGTCTTGGGGTCTTGAGGTCTTGCGGTCTTGGGGTCTCGAGTCTGGGGATCGCGGGCCTCGATTCCTCAAGCATGATTGAGGGCCGACCGCAGCTTAGCGAGGGCGGCGGCTGTGCGGCCTGCCAGTCTGTCGACCTTTGCCGCGGCGTCGGAGGTCAAGAAGCCTAGGCGCATCGAGAGATTTGACAAGTACGCCAACTCTCGACACGAACCTAGCGCAATCTCGAGAAAGCGCAGAAAGTCGCGCTGACTCTCTCGCGCACAGCCTTCTACGATATTGGTGGGCACCGACACGGCCGCGCGACGAATCTGTGCCTGCAGGCCGAATCGTTCTGCGGTGGGGTAGCTGCCGGTCGCAGCATACGCGAGCAGCACGAGTTCGTCGGCGAGGGTGAAGGCAATAAGCTTGCGGTGGTCTCGAGGCATGCCGATCGTGATTGCAGGGGCCGTGCCGCTGGCAGCGATCGCGAGTCTTCGAACCTTTCTGCCAGCGGCGTTGGTTCTGGTTGGCACACATCGCACAAATTGCGCGCAGGAGGCCTGGGCTGCCGATGCAGTTTCTGCAACACCGGTTCGCACTTCCCAAGACGCCCAGAACTCGAGCCCCTAAGACTCCAAGACCTCAAGACCCTAAGCCCTCAAGACCCCAAGACCCCAAGACCTCAAGACCCCAAGACCCCAAGACCTCAAGACCTCAAGACCTCAAGACCCTCAAGACCCTCAGACCTCGCGACCTCACTTCGCGAAGATCAGGAAGTACTGGTACGGCAGGAATGTTTCGTTGCCGACGACACGGAGGCCCGCGCGAGTTGCGTCAGCGACGACCTGGTCGGGATCGATTCGGTCTTCGGCGTCGGGTCCGGGGCCTCCTCCTTCGACCCTGAAATCGACCACGCCTATGCGTCCCTGCGGTTTCAGCGCACGCGCTGCATTCGCCAGCATCGCAACGCGGTCCTCGATCTCATGATAGGCATCGACCATCAAGACCACGTCGAGGCTGCTGTCCGGTAATCGGGGATCATCGCCACGTCCCAGGACAGGGCGTACATTTGAAAGGCCTTCGCGCCGGACACGCCGCGAGATGGCGTTCAGCATCTCCTGCTGAACGTCCTCGGCATAGATAACGCCCTGAGGGCCGACGCGGCGAGCGAGGCGAATCGTGAACCAGCCGCTTCCGGCCCCAACGTCGGCAACGCGCGACGCGTCGGCGACTCCTAATGCGTCCATGATGCGATCAGGACGTTGCCAGCGGTCGCGATCGGGCGCCTCCAGCAGCCCCAGATCCTGCGGAGGAAAAAGACGGCCGTGCGGACGTGGCTGTTGGGCGAGCACGGATCCGGCCGTCACCGCCCCGAGCGCCGCGGCCACCGCAAAATTCCGAAAGTACAGCACTCGCAGACCCACGACCTCAGGCCTCAAGCCCCAGGACCTCAAGACCCCAAGACCTCAAGACCTCAAGACCTCAGAACCCGCCACGCCGCCGGCATCACCACCGCCGCAGCGATGACCTTGATCGCATCGACGACGATGAACGGCGTGAAGCCGACGCCGAGGGCGGCTGCCAGTCCGAAGTCCTTGGCGAGCCAGAGGACGCCGCCGGCGAAGATCACCGCGAGCCCCAGCGCCATGGCCACCAGGTTCGTGCTGAAGCGACGATCCAGTCCACGCTGTGCCAGCGCACCGGTGAGGAACGCGGCCAGCGGATACGCCATCAGATAGCCGCCCGACGGCCCCAGAAGCCGCAACATCCCCTGCGGCAACTCCGGCGCGAACGCGAACACCGGCAACCCGGCGATACCGAGCAGCAGGTAGAGCACTTGCGCGGACGCGCCCAGCCGCGCCCCGAGCATCGCGCCGCCGATCAGCACGACCATCGGCTGCAGCGTGAACGGCACCGGCGTGAACGGCACCGGGAAACTCACCTGCGAGGCCGCAGCCGTCAACGCGGTCACGAAGACGACGGCGAGCAGGCGCACGCCGCTCGTCGGAGCAGCGATGCGATCCACAATTGTCGGGGACACCACAGCGGAGGCAGCTGACGTCATGACGAGCGATTCTACCGGCAGGCCGCGGGCACTGACAATTGCCGGCTCGGACTCGGGCGGCGGCGCCGGCATCCAGGCCGACCTGAAGACATTCGCCGCTTTCGGCGTCTACGGGACCTCCGCCATCACTGCCTTGACCGCCCAGAACACGCTCGGCGTCACCGGCGTCCACGTCGTCCCCGCCGAATTCGTAACGGCCCAGATCGAAGCGGTCGTCAGCGACATCGGCTGCGATGCGGTGAAGACCGGGATGCTGGCCACGGCCGCTACCGTCGAGGCCGCGGTGGCCGCGATCGACGCGCTCGAGCTGCCCAACCTCGTGGTCGATCCGGTGATGGTGGCAAAGGGCGGCGATCGGCTCCTGGACGCCGACGCGGTCCACGCAGTTCGCACCTCACTGCTGCCGCGAGCGAGGGTGATCACGCCGAATATTCCCGAGGCCGAGGTGCTCGCTGGCGTCCGCATCGGCTCGCGCAACGAGATGCGGGATGCGGCCCGCCGTCTCGCCGATCTCTGCAGCGGCGCGGTGCTGGTGAAAGGCGGACACCTCGCAGGTGCGGAGGTCGTGGACGTCCTCTACCTGGACGGGGTGTTCCACGAGTTCGCCGGCCCTCGCCTCGAAGGCCGCGCGACGCACGGTACCGGGTGCACGCTGGCGGCCGCGATCGCCGCCGGTCTGGCTCGCGGAGAGGCGTTGCCATCGGCGGTCGAAGCCGCGAAGGCTTACGTGACTGAAGCGATGCGGCACGGGGTGCCCGTCGGCAAGGGCCACCAGCCGCTCGATCATTTCTGGCGCTGGTCTCATAATTCGATCAGAGGGATCTGAGGAGTCAAGCGTCGATGCCGCCACCGACCGCGATTACCGAGCTCGTGCTGGACCCGAACCGCGTTGTCGACGCGGTTTCAGGAGATGGCGACGGCGCTGTCGTCACGTTCCTCGGGTTGGTGCGCGATCACAACCAGGGCCGGCGGGTGACGCACTTGATCTACGAGGCCTACGATGCGCTGGCGCTCAAGGCGCTGGATCGCATCGTCACGGAGGCCGCCGAGCACTGGCCGTCGGTGCGGCTGGCGATCCATCATCGGACCGGTCGGCTCGAAATCGGCGAGGCGAGTGTGGTGATTGCCGCGGCCTCGGCGCATCGGGCTGACGCGTTTGCCGCCAGCCGATACGCGATCGAGCGCATCAAGCAAATCGTGCCGATCTGGAAGCACGAGTACTTCGAGGGGGGCGACACCTGGATCGAAGGCGCCACCGCCGACCCCGACAACGAGGAGGCGCGCGCCCACGCGCGAAAGCTCGCATGCCCGTGACGATTCGCCTGTTCGCGCGGCTCCGCGAGGTCGCCGGCACCGGGGAGCTCACGCGCGAGCTCCCCGCCGACGCCACCGTCGCCGGCCTGTGGGATCAAATGGTGCGCGACTACCCGGCGATGGCCGCGTACCAGCCGTCGCTCTCGTGCGCCGTCAACGCCGAGTACGCGCGCTTCAAATCCCCCATCGCCGACGGCGACGAAATCGCGTTCCTGCCTCCGGTATCGGGAGGCTAGCGTACACTGAGGGCTTGGGGTCTTGGGGTCTTGGGGTCTTGGGGTCTTGAGGTCTTGAGGTCTTGACTGCATTTTCAATTCCTGATTCCTAGTTCCTGGCTCCCGTCTCCTTCTCCTGACTCCTGACTGCTATGTTCGACAAACTGGCGACGGTCGAGGCGCGCTACGAGGAGCTGACCAACTCCCTTGGCACCAGCACCGTACAGAATGACCCGGCCGAATATCGAAAACAGGCGAAGATGCTCGCCGAGATCGAGCCGCTCGTCGAGAAGTTCCGCGAGTACAAAACGGTCGCCTCCGAGCTGACACAGGCCGAGGAGCTGGCCGGAGCCGGCGATCCGGAGATGCGTGCGCTCGCCCAGGAGGAAGTCTCCGGCCTGTCGCAGCGGCAGACACGGATCGTCGACGAGCTCAAGATCCTGTTGATTCCGAAGGATCCGAACGACGAGAAGAACGTGCTGCTCGAGATCCGCGCGGGAACCGGCGGCGAGGAAGCGGCTCTGTTCGCCTCGGAGCTGTACCGCATGTACGTCCGCTACGCCGAGCGCCAGGGATGGAAGCTCGAGATCCTGAACATGAGCGAGGCCGGTCAGGGCGGCCTCAAGGAAGTCATCGTCAGCATCACCGGGAACGGCGCCTACAGCCGGTTGAAGTACGAAAGCGGCGTGCACCGCGTCCAGCGGGTGCCGGCCACCGAGGCGTCGGGACGCATTCACACATCGACAGCCACCGTGGCAGTTCTCCCGGAAGCTGACGAGATCGATATCCAGATCAACGACAAAGACCTTCGCATCGACACGTTCTGCTCGAGCGGACCGGGTGGCCAGAGCGTCAACACCACCTACTCCGCCGTCCGCGTGACGCACATCCCGACCGGCATCGTCGTCTCGCAGCAGGATGAGAAGTCGCAGATCAAGAATCGCGCGAAGGCGCTGAAGGTGCTGCGGTCGCGGCTCTACGACCTCGAGATGCAGAAGCAGCAGGACGCGATCGCCAAGGAGCGACGGGGGCAGGTCGGCTCCGGCGACCGATCCGAGAAGATCCGCACTTACAACTTTCCGCAGAGCCGCATCACCGACCATCGCATCAACTTCACGACCCACCAGCTGACGTCGGTGCTCGACGGCAACATCGCCGAGCTCGTAGACGCGTTGACGACCTACCACACGGCCGAGAAGCTGAAAGAAGTCACCGCCGTCGAAACGGGCTTGTGAGGTCCTGGGGTCTTGGGGTCTTGAGGTCTTGAGGTCTTGAATCCGTGGAAACGCTTCGCACGCGAATCCACGCAAGCCGCGAACAGTTGATGGCGGCCGGCATCGACGCCGGCGAGGCGGCACTCGACGCGGAATTGCTTGCTCGCCAGGCTCTTGGCTGGGATCGGGCGACACTCCTGGCGCGGCTGGCCGATCCGCCGCCGCCCGGCTTCGACGTCACCTTCGCGCCGCTGGTCGAGCGGCGGCGCCGGCGCGAGCCGATGGCCTACATCCTCGGGACCCAGGAGTTCTGGGGGCGGGACTTCAAGGTCGCGCCTGGAGTCCTGATCCCCCGGCCCGAAACGGAACTGCTGATCGAAGAAACGCTGGCGTGGGCCAGTGAGCAGGACGCCGGCTCGCAGTTCCAGATCGCGGATGTCGGGACGGGAAGCGGCTGCCTCGCCATCACGATTGCGCTCGAAGTGCACGGGGCCATCGTGCACGCCACCGACGTCTCGCCCGCCGCGTTGACAGTCGCCGGCGAAAACGCACGGCGGCTTGGAGCAGCTGTCCAATTGCATCAGGGCTTGCTGCTGGCCGACGTTCCGGCACCGTTGGACTTGATTGTCTCGAACCCTCCGTATGTTGCCCGGGCTGAGTACGAGCTCCTGCAGCCGGAGGTCCGGGCGTTCGAGCCGGAAACGGCCCTGGTCGGCGGCGATGACGGCCTGACGGTGATTCGCGAGTTGATCGAGGCCGCGGCAACAGTGTTGCGTCCGAGCGGCCGCCTGCTCATGGAGATCGGCTACGGCCAGGCTGAAATGGTCGGGCAACTGGTGCGCGCGAATGGAAGGCTCGAGTTACGGCAGATCAGGGACGACCTGCAAGGCATCCCGCGCGCGGTGGTCGCCGCGCGCGGGCGCGGAGACGTCACCTCTTCGGAATGACCAACTTCTGTCCAGGTTGGATCACGTTCGGGTCCTTCAGCTGATCCTTGTTGGCGTTGAAGATGTCCATGTAACGGTTGGCGTTGTCGTACACCGACTTGGCAATCTTGGAGAGGGACTCGCCTGGTTGGACGACCCAGTACCCAAACACGTCGGTCTTTTCTGTTTTGATGTCGGCCGCGACCTCGTTCTCCCAACCCGTGTGTTTCTTGATCACGTCCCAGAACAGGTCCTTCTCGAGCTGGTACGTCGTGAGGCCGCTGATACTCACCTTCCCGCCGGCCTCCCGCATGGAGAAGTTCTGAATGTTGAGCTTGCCGGCCGCCGTTTCGAGGTCCTGATACTTTTCGATCATGAGCGTCTCCTCTGCTGTCCGGGATCAGGGGCTGTCGTTAGACATAGCACATCTACCTGATGCAGCATGTGACTCATGTCGTGCCTCTTCTGTCGCATCGTGAACGGCGAGATACCGGCGTCGAAGGTTTACGAGGACGATCAACTGCTCGCCTTCAACGACATCAACCCCCAGGCCCCGATGCATGTGCTGATTATTCCGAAGGCGCACGTTCCTACCGCCAATGACCTGGGGGCCGACCACGACGCGCTGGTCGGCGCGATGATCCGGCGCGGCGCCGCAATCGCCAGGGAGCGCGGCTACGATGGGAGCGGTTACCGCGCCGTCATCAACACGAACGCCCAGGCGGGCCAGTCAGTGTTCCACATCCACCTGCACGTGCTCGGCGGCCGATCGCTGGCATGGCCGCCCGGCTAACCGGCTTGGACTTCTCGAGCCAGCAGGTAGCGTCCGAAACCTTCTTCCCGGTTCAGCGCGAAGTCCACCACCTTGAAGCCTCGCCCGAAGTAGGTCTCGAAGACTTCGCGGGTCTGCATCCGCCACGACATTGCGAGCTCCGGCGTCTGGGCCTGGATGTCGGTGAAGCCGGTTGGTATCTCGAGCCAGAAGCGGCGCACGTCGAGATCGAGATCGATGCTGGCGCAGGTGAGCCATCCCCCCGCCATGCCCGTCTTGTTCACGACCGGGGCGTCGGCGACATCCTGGTCGCGAAATCGCAGCTCCGGCGCCGACGTGAGCCGCCGTTCCACGTGCGGCGCGGCGATATGCCACTGCGCGACCAGGCGATCGGTGGGCGTCCCCTTGTGCAGCGCGCTCGTGGACTCGCCGTAGACGTTCCGGTGGTACTCCTCCGCCACGCACCCCAGCTTGGTGATGTTCAGGTGCGCGTTCATCGCCTGCAGCGGATCGTAGGTCCACTCGATCAGGTCGTAGCCGAGCTCAAGCGCTCGTTCGCGCTGCGTCATCTTCAGCCGGTGTCCCAGTCCGCCCCGGTACTCGGGCAGCACGCCGGTCATGTGCGACCACTGCAACAGCTTGCGATCGCGCTCGCGCCGGCCGACCAGCGAGTAGCAGAA
Source organism: Vicinamibacterales bacterium (assembly GCA_035495795.1). Taxonomy (GTDB): domain Bacteria; phylum Acidobacteriota; class Vicinamibacteria; order Vicinamibacterales; family UBA2999; genus VFZN01. The sequence goes on along the minus strand of DATJFF010000200.1, from coordinate 4,924 downwards.
CCCGACCATCCGGTCGTGTTCGTCGAAGGCCCCCAGCAGGATCGCCCCGCGCTTGACGGTAATGGTGAACACGACCGGCGGCACCATGTCGTAGGGGTCTGAGAACCCCCACACCTGCTGCTCGAGGGCGAGAACCTGCTTGAATTCGTCGTAGGAAGTCAGGCTGCGGATCGTGATCGATGACATAGGCTCGGCTGTGCCCTATCAGGCTGCTGAAAAGCGACAGCCTGAAAGCAAAAGGCAAAAGGCTCAAGGCACAAAGACGTCAGCTTGCTCGAAAGTTACCCGTTTCTGCCTTCTGCATTGTGCCTTGTGCCTTCCGGTTGCGGGCTTTTTAGCAACCGGCTATGACTGTAGTCCGGGTCACAGATGCGCCGCCAGTTCGGTGAGTGCGCCGATTACCGGCACGCCGTCGGGCACGTCCTCGGGCACGTCGCCCGAGCGTCGCAGCAGCACCGCCCGCATCCCGGCCGCGAGCGCGCCGCGCACGTCGGCCCGCAGCGAGTCGCCGACCATCATCGACGCCGCGGCCTCGACTCCGGCCCGGCTGAGCGCCTCTTCGAAAATGCTCGGATGCGGCTTGAGATAGCCGTGCTCGGAAGATGACACGGTGGCATGAATCAGCCCGCTCAGCTCGAAGTGCTCGCAGAACGCCTCGAGACTGCGATGGCTGTTCGAGATCGCACCGACCACGAGCCCTTGTTCGACCAGGGATCGCAGCACCGGCTCGACATCGTCGTACATCTCGAAGTGGTGGTTCGCGGCCCATTGCGCGTAGAGATCGCGGGCCGCATCGGCGACGCCGGGCCCGCGCCCGCCCATTTGCTCGATCACCGAGGCGTTGTAACGAACGAAGAGCTCGTGATCGTGGACCGGCTCCTCGACTTCGTCCAGGATCCGCGAGGAGGCCTTGATCGCGGCGTCGAAGCGCGCCGGTTCGATCTCGACGCCGTAGCGGGCGCACGTCCGCTGATAGCCAACGCCCTGGAACGCCGGGCCCGGATAGATCAGCGTGAAGTCGACGTCGAAGAAAACGGCGCTGATGCCAGCGCGGGCGCTCACTGGCCCGTCGCCTCCGGGCCGGCGACGACGACGGTGGCGCGATCGGGGCGGAGCAGGGTCCGTGCCGCGTCCATGGCTGCGTCGTGCGTCACAGCGCGAATCAGGTCCGGCAGGCGCTGGTCGTAGTCCAGCCCCAGGCCGAAGAGCTCCGCGTTCAGCAGGAACCCCGCGATGCCGGCGTGGGTTTCGAGGCCACGCGGAATGGCGCCAATCATGTACTGCCTGGACTCGGCGATTTCCTTCTCCGTGAACCCCTGCTCGACCACCACCGACAGCTCGGAATCGATCGAGGTAATCGTTCGATCGACGTTGTCGGCTGATACGCCGGCGCGAACCATCAGCGGACCCGGGCCGGCGCCCCCGTCGAGCGAGCTGAAGACGTAGTAGGCCATCCCCTGCCGCTCGCGGATGCTGTCTCCGAGACGGCCGCCGAGCGCATACTGGCCCAGCGCGTTGTTCATCACCGAAGCTGCCATGTAGCGCGGATCGAGCCGGCGCACTCCCACGAAGCCGTAGGCCACGTCGGCCTGCGCCTTGTCGGGCATGGCAACTCTCTCGAGCCGGCGCGCCGCGGGCACCTCGGCCTCGGGTACCTCCAGCACTCGCCGGGAGCCGCTGCCGGCCCAACCGCCGAACGCCGCCGCCACCTGCTCGACCAGCACCTCAGCCGGCAAGCTGCCGACCACGACCACGGTGAGCGCCGAGGGACCGAACCAGCGCTCGTGGAAGGCCACGAGATCGGACCGATCGATTGCCGCAACGCTCTCCGCGGTGCCACGGACCCGGCGCGCGTATGGGTGCGCGCCGTACAAGTCCTCCATGAATCGGTTCGTCGCCACTGATGCCGGGTCGTCGTCTTCCTGGCGGATGCTGGTGAGAATCTCGGCGCGGCGGGTAGCGATGTCGGGTTCGGGCAGAGCCGGGGAACGCAGCACGTCGGCGGCAATCGCCAGCACCGGCGGGAAGTCTTCGACCAGGCAGGCCGCGCCAACCCCCACCTGGTGCCTCCCGGCCGACACGGTGAGCGACGCCCCGCGTCCATCCAGGTCGTCGGCGATCGCGTCGGCCGACCGCGTCAGCGTGCCTCGATCGAGCACGCGGGCAAGGAGCGCCGCCGTGCCCTCCTTGCCGACCGGGTCGTCGTAGCCGCCGGCGCGGACCACCGCCACCAACGCTACCGCCGGGGTCGTGTGGTTCTCCTCGGCGATGACAACCGCGCCGTTGTCCAAAACCTGGCGAACCGGCTTCAGCGGCATTGTTCCGCCTGCGGCTCGAACCAGCCGATCGTCCGGTTGGAGGGCGCGAAGACCGTCCGCACGACGTCCAGCACCTCGGCCGGGGTGACCGCCGCGAGCCGCTGGCCGAGCGTCAGCGCATCACGCCAGGATCCGATCGTCTCGAAGTACCCGAGCTGATGCGCGATATCGGTGACGCCGTCCATGTCGAATACGAACCGCGCCCGGAGCTGGGCCTTGGCCTTCTCCAGCTCGGGATCGGTGATCCCGTCGCGCATCAGCCGATCGAGCTCGTCGAGCACCGCGTCCTCGACGGCCGCCAGCGCGCGCTCTGCGGAGACGGTTGCGCTGATCGAGTAGAGAAAGGGTTGGGCGGTCGGAAGCAGGGCGCCGTGAACCGACGACGCGATCCCGCCATCCACCAGGCGCCGATAGAGGCGTGAACTGCGCTGCGGCCGCGACACCCGTCCCGCCGACCAGATGTTCAGCCCGGCGCCGCCGCTCAGCACGGCGTCAGCGACCAATAATGGGAAGAACGCAGCGTCGCCAAACGCCGGCGAGTGGTACACGGCCTTCCAGTAGGCGGTGTTCCCTTCCTTGCGGAGAATGACGCGCCGCTCCGCGTCCTGCCTCGGCTCGATGGCGGTTCGACGGGCCGGTGTGCCCCGCGAGTGAATTGCGCCGAACTCGCGCTCCGCCCGCCGCAGGACATCGTCGGTCTCGACGTCGCCGACGATGACGAGGGTCGCATTGGCGGGCGTGTAGTAGCGCTTGTAGTGGCCGTACAGGTCCTCCCGGGTCATCACCTCGAGGTCCGACTGCCACCCGATGGTCGGATGGCGGTAGGGATGCACCTTGAAGGCCGTCGCCGTGACTTCCATGTCGAGCAGCTGTTCCGGGTCGTTCTCACCGCCCTGCAGCTCGGAGATGATGACCGTCCGCTCCGACTCGCACTCCCCCGGGTCGTAGACGCAGCGATCCATGCGCTCGGCTTCGATGAACAGCATCCTGTCGAGCGCGTCGGTAGAGGCGGTCTCGAGGTAGGTGGTCTGGTCGATCCAGGTGTAGCCGTTCCAGCTGCCGCCGAACTGCTCGATGATGCCCTTCACCTGATCGCGCGGGATGTTGGTGGTGCCCTTGAAGTTCATGTGCTCGACCCAGTGCGAGACACCGGTCAGTCCCGGGCCCTCGTCACGGGATCCGACGCGATACCAGCACCAGACCGAGGCCAGCGGCGCGCTATGCACTTCCTGCACCAACACCTTCAGGCCGTTGTCCAGGATCGTTTCACGCACCTGCGATGCCTTGCTACCGACTCCCGCCTCCCGACTCGCGACTCCCGGCATGGCTCGATCCTGTCTCGCGGGACCGACCCATTACAATAGGCGGTACGCCATGGCTGAGTGGAAGGACACGTGTAATCTGCCGCGAACCAGCTTCTCGATGAAGGCCAACCTCCAGACGGCCGAGCCGGAAGCCATTGCCCGATGGGACGCCATGGATCTTTATGGGCAGATTCGGTCGGCGCGGAAGGGCGCGAAGCGCTACCTCTTGCACGACGGTCCGCCCTACGCCAACGGCGAGATCCACCTCGGCACTGCGCTGAACAAGATCCTCAAGGACATGGTGGTGAAGTCCCACAACATGCTGGGCTTCGACGCGCCGTATCTACCGGGATGGGACTGCCACGGTCTGCCGATCGAGCTGAAAGTCGACCGCGAGCTCGGACCGACGAAGCGCGACATGAGCATCGCGGACTTCCGCCGGGCCTGCCGGTCTTACGCGGAGAAGTACGTGGAGGTCCAGCGCCGCGGCTTCAAGCGGCTTGGCATCCTGGGCGTCTGGGCCGACCCGTACAAGACGATGGCTTTCCCCTACCAGGCGGCCATCGTCCGGGCGCTCGGAAAGTTCGTCGCGCAGGACATGGTCTACAAGGGCAAGAAGCCGGTGCACTGGTGCACGCACTGCCGCACGGCGCTGGCCGAGGCCGAGGTCGAGTACGAACCGCACACGTCACCCTCGATCTACGTCGAGTTTCCGCTCGCCGAATCGAGCCGCCCCGAACTGGCCAGCCGGCTGCCCGCGCTTGCGAAAACGCCGGTGTCGGTCCTGATCTGGACGACGACACCGTGGACCATCCCGTCCAACCTCGCAATCGCGTTTCACCCGCAGTTCCGCTACGCGGCCTACGACGTGGATGGAACGGCGGTCATCGTTGCCAAAGATCTGGCCGCGACAGTGGCGCAGAAAGCCGGCCGCGCGTTCGGTGAGCCGCTGGTGGAATTCGACGGCACGGCGATGGAGCGCCTCAACTTCCGTCACCCGCTCTACGACCGCGATTCACTGGGTGTGCTCGGCGACTACGTGACACTCGAAGCGGGCACCGGCGCGGTCCACACGGCGCCGGGCCATGGCGCCGACGACTACAACACCGGCGTGAAGTACGGCCTCGAAATCTATGCGCCGCTCGACGCCGGAGGTCACTTCGTCGAGACCGTCGGCCTCTTCGGCGGCCTGCAGGTGTTCGACGCCAATCCAAAGGTCGAGGCCGCGCTCAAGGAACGCGGCCGGCTCTGGCATCGCGAGGACTACGACCACTCGTATCCGCACTGCTGGCGCTGCCACAA
>DATJFF010000199.1:0-11907 GCA_035495795.1 Vicinamibacterales bacterium | reverse complement strand
GCAGTTTCTGCCTCACTCTTTACATTTGTCATGGGGACTGTCCCCTGAGTCGGGGCGGCTCGGGGGACTGTCCCCCCTGGCGAGTCGAGGCTGTCGGCGAGCTCGATAACAGCCTCAGGCGAGGCGCCGATCAGGCGGCGGAGATCGATCAGGTTCGACTCGAGCAGGTTGTTCGCTTCGATCAGCTGAAGCTCCTCGCTCGATTGCTGGGCCTCGAAGGTCAGCACGTCGCTTGGCGGAACCAGCCCGACCTCGAACCGCTGCCGCGCGTCAACGACCTGCGCGTCAGCCCGGGCGACGCCTTCCTCGAGGACGCGGACCGCTTCGCGAGACGTGGCCACCGCCCAGTAGGCGCGCGTCACCTCGAAACGGAGATCGGCACGCGCGGTATCGAGATCCGCTCCCGCGGCCTCGGCCTCGGCGGAAGCCGCGCGCTCGAGCGCGTCGAGGCGTCCGGCGGTGTAAATCGGCCACTGCGCGGCAACGCGGGACGTGAAGTTGTCCGGCACGTCCGGGTAAAGGATGTTGAGACGGCCATCCGGGGTTGGAAACCCGAACGGCTCCACGTGGTTGGTCCGCGTGTAACCAGCCATCGCCGATGCGGTCGGGCGCGACGCCGCCTGCCGGACTTCGACGGTCGCGCGCGCGCCTTCCTGCCGGGCCTGGGCTTCAGCGAGGCGATGGCTGGTCTCAAACGCGCGGCTGACGGCCTCGTCAACCGTAAGGCGCACCGACGGCTCCTGCGCCAGTGCCGCCGCAGAACCGGCGAACAAGAGTGTCACGAACAGGTAGGCGCGGGTCATGACGTGGCGCTCCCGGTAATCCTGGCGATGAACACATCCTCGAGCGACGGTGCGATTGGCCGCACCGCGCGCGGTGAAAGACCGCCGTCCGCCAGGTTGCGATCGAGTGCCGCGCGGGCCGCGGCCGGATCGTCACGCGTATCCCAGACGTGCAGCCGGTCGCCGAACACATACGTCTTCGGGCCGTCCGCGAGTGCGTCCAGCCGCGCGGCGACGTGCCGCGGCTGATCGATCACCACTTCGAACCACGAGCCGGGTAGCGACGCGCGAAGCCGGCCGGGCGCGTCGAGCGCGAGCACCTCGCCCTCGTGCAGCATCGCGATCCGGTGGCACCGCTCCGCTTCGTCGAGATACGGCGTGGACATCAGGATCGTGATGCCCTGCTCGACGAACTGCGACAGCAGCTTCCAGAACTCGCGGCGCGAGACCGGGTCCACGCCCGTGGTTGGTTCGTCGAGCAGGATGATGTCGGGCTCGTGGACGAGCGTGCAGGCGAGTGCCAGCTTCTGCTTCATGCCGCCGGACAGCTTGTCCGCCAGGCGCTGGCGGAACGGCGTGAGCTGCGTCATGTCGAGCAGGCGATTGCGCTTCGCTGCGTAGTCGCCGACGCCGTGGATCTCGGCGAAGAACGCGATGTTCTCGTCGATGGTCAGGTCGCCGTACAGGCTGAAACGCTGCGACAGGTATCCAACCGACGCCGTCATCGCCCGGTGATCCGTAATCGGGTGGCGACCGAGCATCGTGATCTCGCCCTCGTCCGGATGCAGCAAGCCGCAGAGCAATCGAATGGTCGTCGTCTTGCCGGCGCCGTCCGGTCCGATGAGCCCGAACATCTCCCCGCGGCCGATGTCGAACGACACGCCCTTCAGGGCTTCGACGGTTCCGTAGCGTTTCTTCAGGTTGCGCGCGTGGACCGGAATTTCCGCTGCCACGTCATCACCCCTGCGGCTGCATCTCGAGCTCGGCTTCGACCGGCATCCCCTGTTTGAGAACGCCGGCCGTGTTCTCCACTGAGATCCGGATGCGGTAGACGAGCTTGGAGCGCTCATCGGCGGTCTGCACGTTGCGGGGCGTGAACTCCGCTTTCGGCGAGATGTAGGTCACCTTGCCCGCGACCGGAGCGCCGCCCGCGTCTGTGAAGAGCTGCGCGGCCTGGCCGAGGCGAAGCCGCGGCACGGCTGGCTCGGGCACGAACACATCGGCCCACGCCTGATCGAGGTCCGCGACAACGGCCACAGCAGTCCGCGGCGCGATGACTTCGCCTTCTTCGACCAGCTTGTCGGTGACGACGCCGCTCACGGGCGAGCGGAAGACGGTGTCGGCGAGGTTCTTCTCGAGCGAGGCGATTTGTGCATCGGCGGATTCGACCCGGGCGCGCGCGACGTCGATCTCCTCGCGACGGGCCCCGGCCTTGAGGCGGGCGAGCGCTTCCTGGGCGGCGCGAACCCGGCTCTCCGCTCCCGACAGCCGGTCCTTCGCGACGTCTCGTCTCGTGGCCGCATCGTCTCTTTGCTTGCGCGAGCCCGAGTTGCTGGCGAGCAACGCCTCGAACCGTCCGAGGTCCTGCTCGGCGGCGGCAAGCTCGGCGCGGGCCGCGGACACTTCGGACTGCGCGGCAGTGACTTGCGATTCGGCCTGGCGGAGGTCTTCGGTGCGGGCGCCGGCCATCACCAGCCGGAGGTTGGCCTCAGCCTGGGCGCGATCGGCCCGGGCGCGGTCGATGGCGAGCTCGACGTCGCGCGGGTCGAGTTTGAGAATCTCCTTGCCGGCCTCGATCCGATCGCCTTCCTCGAGGGTGAAGTCGAGAATCCGCCCGCCGGCATCGGGCGCGAGCCGCGTCTCGGTGGCTTCGACGTGGCCCGACACGCGCAGCGTGTTCGAGGGCGGGGGCTCGGTGCAGGCGGCGGCGATCGCCGCGGCGGCGGTGAGGGTCAGGAATCGGGTCATGGGCGGATCGGCTCCGGGGCGAGCAGCCGCAGCGCGGCCTGTTGCATGTGGGAGATGAGTTCCGGGTGCGGCACGTCCACGAACATCGGGAAATCGACGCGGCCGGGGCGCGAGGCGGCGCGCTCGCGGGCGGCGTTGACGAGCAGCGGACCGATGATCGACATGTAGGCGAGCACCGGGTTGATGGTGCGGAACACGCCGGCCTGCTGACCCTCGGCGAGGATGCGATGGAAGGCGATGAAGACCGTCTTCATCAGCGCGATCGTATCGGGGTCGAGGCGCGGGGCGCCTTCAGCGATTTCACGCAGCATCAGCGGCGGGAACCACGGGCGTTGGTCGGCGAGCGTGACCATGCCGGCGATGAACGCCGACAGCCGGACGTCGGCGGGGTCAGGCCGGCTGGCGATCTCCGCGACCTGGGTGCCGACGGCGCGGAGCATGTCGCGGACGACCTCGCGGTAGAGGGCGAGCTTGTCCTCGAAGTGGTAGTAGATCATCGCCTTGTTGATGCGGGCCGAGCCGGCGATGTCGTCGACGCCGACGCCGTCGAAGCCGCGGGCGGAGAAGAGCTCCGCAGCGGCGAGGAAGACGTCCTCCCGGGTGTCACGAGCCGGGGAGCGACGGGGAGAGCGGCGGGCGGGCATAGCGAGTACTATCCACTAACCAGTTAGTTAATCTAACAAGTTAGTTAACGCCCGTCGGCAACCGCCTGTCAAGCCCCGGCTTAGAATGCCCCGACCCATGCCCTCGCCCCGGCTACACCCGGCGCCAGCCCTGCTGCTGGACCTCCTGATCGCCGCGACCGGCGCCGTCCTCCTCCTCACCTGGATCACCGGCGGCCTGCTGATCCCGATCGGAGCCGCCACGATCAGCGTCCGCCAGTCGCTGCGTCCAGGGGTGATCCTCCTCAGTCTGCTCGCCGCGCGCTACGTCCTCGGCGCTCAGCACCGGATTGCCCCTCGCGAAACCTGGCCCGATCTACCGCTCCTCACCCTGGTCGCCGCCGCCGTCGGCTACTCGCTCGTCTACCTGACCACGAATTGCGGCGGCGCTGACAGCTACGGCTATGTGAGCGCGGCGCTGCTGATTCGTCACGGCACGCTGAGCGTCCCGCAGCCCGATCTGTCGTGGCTGCCGGCCTCGAACGCGCTGTCAGTCCTGACCCCGCTCGGCTACGCCCCACGCCCGCTCGACGGAACCATCGTCCCCCACTACCCGCTCGGCTTCCCGACGCTCATCGCTATCGCCTCCCTCATTCTGCCGGCGAGCATCGCGCCGTACCTCGTCACGCCGATCTGCAATGTGGCCGCGCTTCTGCTGACCTACCTGATCGCGAGCCGCGTCACCGCCCAGCGCGCCACCGCATGGCTCGCTGTGGCGCTGGTGGCCTGGGACCCGCTGGTGATGACCTACGCCAAGCAACCGATGAGTGACCTCCCCGCGGCGGTGTTCTTCCTGCTGGCGCTCTGGTGCCTGCTTCGCGAGCGCCCGGCGGTGCTCGCGGCTGGTCTCGCCGCGGGCGCGGCCTTCGTCATCCGGCCAGGAGGGCTCGGCGCCATCGCCGCGCTCGGACTACTGGCAATCTTGCCGAGTCCCGGAGCGGCCACTGCCGAACCGACGCGGCGGTTTGGCGAGCAGGTGCGCGCCGGCGTCCTCTTCGCGCTTGGCGTCATGCCGGCGATCGCGTTCCAGGCGCTTCTGCAATGGCACCTGTTCGGCAGTCCGCTCCGGACCGGATATGGCGCGCTCGAGGAGTTGTATGCCGGCCAGTCGCTGACGGACAACGCGCGCATCTACGGCCAGGCGTTGCTGCTGACGCACGTCCCGGTCTGGCTGCTCCTGGTGCTGTCCGCGTTCATCGAGAAAAGGATCCGGCGGTTTGCCGTGTGGAGCCTGGTCCTCGTTGCGGCGAGCATCACTCCGTACCTGCTCTACTTCCGCTTCGATCATTGGGAGACACTCCGGTTCATCCTTCCGGCGGTCATCGTCCTCGACATCGTGGCGGCAGCCGGCGCGTCAGCGCTGCTGCAACGCGTCACGCCCGTCGTCCGGGTGGCTGGCACAATCGCGCTGGCGGCGTTCGTCGCGATTCACGCCGGCACCTTTCTGCAGCGGCAGGGCGTCCCACTCCTCATGGACCAGGAGCGGCGCTACACCCTGACCGCGGACTGGATCGGCCAATACACGCCGGCGACCACGCTGGTCATCGCGGGACAGCACAGTGGGTCGGTCCGGCACTACGCGGGCCGGACTACGCTCCGATGGGATCTGCTCGATCCGAAGGACCTGGAACCAGTCGTGCGTGGCGCGCGGGAGCGGGGCCGGGCGGTATTCGCGGTGCTCGAGGGGAACGAGCAGGCCGCGTTTCGAGATCGATTTGCGCCGGTCCTCTCGGGCGGAGCCGATGGCATGAGCGTCCGGCTCTTGCCCGGCGCACAGGTTCGCAACGTGCAGATCTGGGAGGTGGTTCCGGCAGCCGGGGGAACGCGATGACCGTCGTCCTCGCCGGCGGATCTGGCTTCCTCGGCCGCGCTCTTCAACGTCACTTCAGCCGCGCCGGACACGCCATTCGCATTCTGTCGCGGCGCGCTGCAGCCACACCGGGCCACGTGCAGTGGGTGCCCGACGGCACCTCCGGACCCTGGGCGGCAGCCCTCGCCGACGCTGACGTCGTCGTCAACCTCTCCGGCGAGAACCTCGCCGGCAAGAGATGGACCACAGCCCGCAAGGAAGTGATTCGCAACAGCCGAATCCTCCCCGCCCGCAGTATCGCCCGTGCGCTCGCCGAGGTTCCCGCTCGACCGCGCATCGTGATCACCAGTTCCGCGATTGGCTACTACGGCGCGCACGGTGACGAACCGATCACCGAAGACGCCCCGCCCGGCGCCGATTTCCTCGCGCGGCTCTGCGTCGACTGGGAACGCGAGGCCGCCGCAGCGGCATCGAGCAGTACGCGCGTCGCGCTCGTTCGCAGCGGCCTCGTCCTCCATCCAGAGGGCGGAGCGCTCGAGTCGATGCTCCTGCCTTTTCGGCTCGGGATCGGAGGCCGCCTTGGAAGCGGCCGTCAGTACTGGTCGTGGATCCACCTCGACGACTGGGGCCGCCTGGTGTCGTGGCTGGCTGGGCTGGCCCCGGCTGTCACTGACGGGGTCTCTGCGTGGAACGCTACTTCACCGGCGCCGGTGACCAACGCCGAGTTCTCAGCGGTTCTTGCGCGAGTCCTTCGCCGCCCCGCGCTGATACCGGTCCCGGAGTTCGCTCTGCGCACGGTGCTTGGCGAGTTCGCCGCGTTCCTGACGACTGGTGCGCGCGTGCTGCCGGCACGCGCCGAGCGTTCGGGATTCCAGTTCAGCCACCCCACGCTCGAGCCGGCACTCCGCGCTCTGCTGAATCCCGCAACACGCGCGTAGCAGACGCAAGTGCCGGCTCGGTAGAATTCGAGGCCGGATGCCGCTGGTTCTCTTCCTGTTCTTTTTCTCTGGCGCAGCCGGGCTTGCCTACCAGGTTCTCTGGATCCGCCAGCTGTCCTTCGTCTTCGGCGTCACTGCGTACGCGGCGGGAACGGTGCTTGCCGCGTTCATGGCCGGACTCGCGCTCGGCAGCTGGCTGGCGGGGCCAGTGCTGGCGCGAATCAAGCGGCCGCTCTCCGCATTCGGCGCGGTGGAACTGCTCATCGGCGCATCCGCGCTGGCCACGCCTGCCGCGCTGGATCTCGCCTCGATGCTGTATCGCGCGCTGTACGAAGCCGCACCGGAATCGTTCCTCGTGCAGACGCTCGCGCGATTTGCCTGCGCGTTCATCGTGCTGCTCGTGCCGACCGGGCTCATGGGCATGACGCTGCCGCTGCTCAGCGCCTCGCCTGCCGTGCGCGCCGGCCGTTTCGCGTCGCACGTCAGCGCGCTCTACGCCGTGAACACATCCGGCGCGGTCGTCGGGGCGCTCGCCACCGGCTTCGTGCTCATCGGATCGATTGGCGTCAGCCGGACGTTCCTCGTCGCGGCGGCGTGCAATGCAGTGGCCGGCTTCGGGGCGCTGCTCCTGGATCGCGTAGGCCAGCCGACGGCTCAACCGGCAGCGTCGCAATCCACTGGCACGTCGTCTCCGCGCGGACCCATCGCCGTCTGGTGGGTGATGGCCGCGTCCGGTTTCGCTTCGCTCGCGCTCGAGATCGTCTGGTTCCGGCTGATGATTCAGGCGCTCGACGGGACGACCTACGCCGTCACCGTGACGCTCGCGTCGGTCTTGATCGGCATCGCGGTCGGCGGCGCGATCAGCGCACGGCTGCTGGCGCGCGATGCGGACTGGCTCGGCTGGTTGACCATGCTGCAGGCGGCCACGGCGTGTGCGGTCCTGCTCGGCGTCGGCATCCTCACGTGGGAGAACCCGCTCGGGCTTCCGCCATTGCGAGGGGCGCTCCGCGTCGTCGCCCTCGTCCTCCTCCCGTCGCTGCTGATGGGAATCTCGTTTCCGATGCTCCTCCGGCTGGGCGTGCCGGTCGCCGGCGACGCCCGAGCCCGGGGACGGCTCGTGGGCCGCTTCTACAGCGTCAACGTCCTCGGCGCAATTGCCGGGTCGATCGCCGGCGGCTTCCTGATCGTGCCGGTGCTCGGTACGTGGATGGCAGCCGTGCTTCTGGCGACGGTCTACCTCGCCTCCGCGCTGTGGCTCGCGCTCGGCCACCGGCAACGCGGGCGGGCCCTTGGTGGGGTGGCGGCGGGCGCGATCGCGTTCGTGTTCCTGGCCTCGACACTGCCGGATCCGTTTGCCACCGCCACGAGGAGGCGCGCCCCACCGGGCTCGGTCGAAATCTTTCGGGATGACGGCGTGCAGACGCCGGTGTCGGTGTACGAGAGCGCGTCCCAGCGCACCTTGAACGTCGGCGGGCTCCATCAAGCCAACGACTCACAATCGATGGTGCTCCTGCATCGCCGGATCGGAGCGCTGCCGATGGCGCTGCACCCGTCTCCGGAATCGGCGCTCGTCATCGGGCTTGGCGGTGGCGCAACAGCGGGCGCGGTGAGCCGCTTTCCGGGAACCGCGGTGCAGATCGTCGAGCTCTCCGAGAGCGTGCGCCTGGCTGCACCGTACTTCGCGCACGTCACCTACGACGTGCTCCAGCAGCCCAACGTCCGCGTCCGCGTGGACGACGGGCGCAACTTCCTGGCGCTGTCCGGCGAGCGATTCGATGTGATCACCGCCGACATCATCCAGCCGGTTCACGCCGGTGCTGGCCACCTCTACTCCCGTGAGTACTTCGAGCTGGTACGCGGCGCGCTCAAGCCGGGCGGCCTGGCGCTGCAGTGGATCGGCCGCCGCGAGAAGCTCCACTACGATCTGATCATGCGGACCTTCCTCGACGTGTTCCCCAACGCCACGCTCTGGCTTGACGGCGAGTTGATGGTCGGCAGCGTCGAGCCGCTGCAGGTGCGCCGCGAGACCGTCGAGCGCGCGCTGGCGGCGCCGTCGAGCGGCGAGCTGCTCCGAACGATCGGTCTCGACTCGTTCGACGCGCTCGATCAGTGGTACACCGCGGGACCGCGCGAGATGCGTGCATTCGTGGGCCAGGGGCCGCTCCTGACCGACGATCGGCCCCTCCTCGAGTATTACCGCTCGTTACCGGCGGATGAGGCGCTAGTCGACCTCTCTACTCTGCACGGGCGGTTCAGCGACGTGCTGACGGACTAACGGCTGTAGCGATCGAGCATGCCCTTCCACTCGTCTACGGGCCTTGGGGTGCCGCCGAGCCCGTCGAATACGATCTGCCCGGTACGGTAGCCCATGCCGTAGAAACGGTCGTTGGCGTCGCGGTCCTGCCGGATCGTCGATCCGTTGAGTGTCACCCCGGCGAACAGCCCGCGCGTCCGCGAGTAGCTCAGGATCTGGGCGCGCATCTGGATGTCGGTCGATGCGCTGGTGTCACGGCCGACCGGACCGGCCGCCACCGACGCGTCCGCGCCGATCTTGAACTGGTTGTTGACGAGCTGTTCGAGCCCGCGCCGGTTCTGCACGACCAGCAGGAGGTCCACCGCCTGGCCGCCGATCTGCGCGCCGATGCTGCCGCCGTTGATGGTGAGAAATGCGGGTGAAGACCATGCGCCGGTCTTTGGGTCCTTGGCGCTGAGCACGCCTCGACCGTGCTGCCCGCCGACGATGAAGCCTCCCTTCAGCAGGGAGGGGAAAATCGCAATGCCTTCTGCCTTCTGCATGATGCTCCGCGGCACTGACTGGTCCCCGGCGTCCATGATTTCCTGGAGGACGCGGACCGATTCGGTCACGCGCTGGGCTTCTTCGCTGCTGCCTTGCGCAGCGAACGGAACGGCGGTCAGGCAGAAGGCAAGGACAGAAATCGCGGCCGTAGCAATTCGCATGAGCTACGGTAGCAGGTCCGCGAAGCGGAGTGCCAGTCCGCGCAATGGTGATTAGAGGACCGCCGGCGCACCGGGCCGGAAGTCCGCACCGAGGATCTCGACGGAGTTGGCGCCGAGCCAGTTGTCGACGACCGTGGCGTACACCGAGCGAAAATCGGTCTCGTACCGGACGTCGCCGCCGCTGTTCTCGAGCGTCGGATTCTGCGGATCGAGCAGCAGGTTCGGGGCAGTGCCGTACACGCCGCCTCGCACCAGGCCGCCGATCAGCATCATGACGCCGCCGGCGCCGTGATCGGTTCCCTGGCTGCCGTTCTCCGAAATGCGCCGCCCGAACTCGGTGTAGACCATGACCAGCGTCGAGTTGAGCAGCCCCTGCGACAGCAGATCGTCGTAGAACGCCTTGAGGCCGTCGTTCAGGGTGCCCATGAGCGTGAAATACGCGCCCTGGTTGACACCCTGGCCGGCGTGCGTGTCGTAGCCGCCGGTCTGCACCCAGAACACCTTGGTGCCAACGCCCTTGTTCATCGCGCCGGCCACCGCCTGCAGCGCCTGGGCGAAGCCGTTGTTCGGATAGGTCACGGCCGGCCGATAGGTGGCGACCGTTGCCACGCGATCGAGCGTGCCGAGCGCGGCCTGGGTCGTCGAGTTTACGAACGCAAGATGCGGCCGATCGACGGGCAGGTGCGAGGAGATGCGGGCCTGCGCCGTGCGCTCGTAAATGGCCTCCGTTCCTCCGTTCGGGCTCGCGAACGCGTAGGCGGCGGGGCTGGTAATCGACGGGACGCCGACCAGCCTGCCCATCAGCGGCCGCGGCGTCTCGCGCTGCGTGTTCCACGCGATGAGCGGATCCACAGGCTGCTGGAGCGAGTCGAGATAACGCCCGAGCCAGCCGGTGCCCTGCGAATTCGCGGGGTTCGCCGTGCCCCAGATATCGAAACCGGTGAAATGCGACCGGCTGGAGTTCTCGTACCCGGTCCGCTGCACGATCGCCAGGCGTCCGCCGTCGAAGATGCTCTTGAGGCCGGTCAAACGCGGGTGGAGGCCGACTTCGATGCCGCTGCGGTCGCGCCCGATCTGGAGCACGCTTCCGGCCGGCACGGCGATCGTCGGCCGGCGCGAGTAGTAGTTCTGATCTCGATACGGCACCACCGTGCTCAGCGCGTCGTTGCCGCCGGCAAGATAGACGACCACCAGGTTGCGCGACGGGACGCCCTGCGCGAGCGCGATGTCGCACAGCACCTTCGGGGCCGCGAAACCAAAGGTGAACGCGGTGACGCCGCCCCGGACGAAGGTTCGCCTCCCGACTGTGGTCATGATCAGTTGAACTGATACTCGCCGGCGCCGACGATGAGATGTGCCGCGCCCGCGATCTTGGCATTGAGTTGCGGCGCGCTGCCGTTCCAGGTAACTCCCGCCTGCAGGTACTCGACGAGTGCCGCGCGGCCGTCGCCGCTGAAGCCGGCATTCGAGAACCGCGTCAGCAGGTAGTCGAGTGCGCGGTCCGGCGTCTGGCTGTACGGCGCCGCATCGCGCGCGAGGTTGAACTTCTGGTTGGCGGCGAGCGTCGACGCGTAGTTCATGCGCGCCAGCATCGACGCCGTGGAGATCCATTCCGCGCCGAGCGCCCAGCCGTTGACATCGGGCGGCTCGTAGAGCTGCTGCCCCATGTTGAGGAGCGGCGTGATCGCCGAATCCACCGACAGCCCGGTCCAGCCGGTCTCCTTGATTGCGCGAACCGCAAACTCGGCTGGCCATGAGTAGTGCCGGAACGCGTTCGCGCCGTTCAGGAACTGCTCGGACAGCAGCATTCGCTGGAGCATCGCTTTGATGCTGTAGTTCCCTGCCAGGTAGGCCTGGGCTGCGTCGCGAATGAGCGCCTGATCAGGGGCGTCCACGTCGTTGACGAAATACTGATAGAGACGGGTCGCCAGCCGCGCCGCGGTCGAGGGATGCCGCGCCAGCGCCTCGATCAGATCGAGGCCGTCTTGCATGCCCTGGCCCGCTGCCCGGGCCGGAATCACCCGCCCGCCGCCCGGGTAGATCTCGAACGTGAATTCCTTGGCGGTCGGGTCGTGCTGCGCAGCGTTGTAGACGAAGCGGTAATAGCTGGTGACCTCGTTAGTACGGTCGCCGGCGAGTTCGAGGTTCCACCCGGTGAAGACGCGCGCCGCGGCGTAGACGTCAGCTTCGACGTAATTGCCGATGCCCATGGTGAAGAGCTCCATGAGCTCGCGGCCGAAGTTCTCCTGCGGCCGGGTGCGGATGTTGGTGCGGCCATCGAGCCACACCAGCATCGCCGGGTCCCTCGCCACCTCGACGAGCAGATCGCGGAAGCTGCCGAGCGCCATGTCCCGGAACAGTTGCACCTGACCGCGGAACGCGCCGCCGAAGTTGGCGCTCTTCGCGTCCATCATCTTGGTCGCGTGCACGGACCCGAACGTCCCGTTGATCTTGCTGTAGGCGGTGGCGAAATGGTTGTGCCAGAAGAGCGCCATCTTCTCCTGCAGCGGCCGGCGGGAATGAACCATGCGGAAGATCCACCGCTGGCGGGCGTCGTTGATGGCGGTGTCGGGCGCGAACATCCCGCGGGTGGTGATACCCGCGTACTCCGGGCGGCCGATGTTCGCGTCCACATCGTCTTCGACGCGGTCGAAGTTGAGCAGCGTCTGCGCCAGCGCCAGCGGCGACAGATCGCCGTAATAGGCGAGATCGCCGGGGCTGGCGCCGAAGCCCATGCGCCGGAGGACGTGCTCCTGGATCGAAGCCATCGACGGGAGGTGCCAATCCTA
>DATJFF010000198.1:0-3678 GCA_035495795.1 Vicinamibacterales bacterium | reverse complement strand
CGCGTGATCGTGTTGTCGGTGATCTGGTTGCCTTCCATGATCGTGGGTGTCGTGTTGACGCCCCACATGTCCGGCGTGCCGCCGCTCAGGCCGGGAAAGCCGCCCTCGTCCTTCAGTCCCCAGCCCCAGCCGACGGCGATGCCGGCCCACGACGTGTCGGTGATGAAGTTGCCGGAGATGGTGGCGTTGCGCGAATAGCCGAGGAAGATGCCGGCGGCGTCATAGAACTCGTCCGCGATGTGGCTGAGGTAGTTGCCGATGATCTGGTTGTTGTCGACCACGCCGGCCGGCGTCGCCGGCCGCGCGTCGGCGTCGGAGACGCCGCCCAGCACCACGGCCGAAGAGGAGATGTCGTTGAAGATGTTGTAGGCGACCCGGTTGTCCTGCGCGCCGCCCGACAGGTCGAGGCCGACGCCGCCCAGGTGGCTGAAGCTGTTGCCCTCGAAGTTGATGTTGACGGCATCGTTGAACGAGATGTTGCCCGGCGTGCGCGTGACGTCCTGGAAATGGCCGATCAGGTTGGCCTCGTGGCCGCTGCCGGTGATGTGGAAGGCGCTCTGGTCGTCGACATAGCCGTCGGGCCCGTTGGGATCGAGCCAGGTGGCGTACTTGAACTGCAGGCCCTCGAAGCTGAGGTTCGAGGCGCCGTTGCCGTCGATCAGCTTCTCCAGCACCGGCAGCTGGATGTCGTGGTTGTTGGGGTTGTCGCCGGCCTGGGTGACGAGATAGAGCGTGCCGGTGGTGCGGTCGAGGTACCACTCGTTGGGCTGGTCGAGGAACTCGTAGCCATTCACAAACTTGGAGACGCGCCAGAAGCTCCATTCGTTGGGGTTGGTGGTGACGACGTCGTGTGTCAGCGGATCGGTGAAGGTGAGGGCCACGCCTTGGCCGGTCGGCGTTGTCGCCACCGCCGCATCGCTCAGCGTGACCTTGTGGGTCAGCGGATCGAGCGCCGTGACCGTGACCGTGCGGTCGGTCGGGATGCCCGACCCGCGCACGGTCATGCCGACCGTGATGTTGCCGAAGTAGGTGTCGACCTGCGCGAGGTGATCCGTCGTGCCGTTGTCGACCATGGTGATGACGTTGGACGCCGTGGTGGTCGCGGCGAACGGCGCGTTGCGGATCAGGTTGGCGTTGGTCCACGCCGGATCGGTCATCTCGATCAGGCCGGTCGTGCTGCCGGGCGACGGCGCGTCGACCTGCGACACCGGCACCGAGATCATCTTCCACTGGCTGTAGATGACCGCCTGGATGTCGCTGACGTTGCCGACGCTTCCCCAGCTCGTCGGATCCGCCCAGTTGGGGCTGTCGGGACTCTGCGGGTTGAGCGTGATGCTGGTGTCGTACTTGATGCCGGAGACGCCGGGCTGCTCGTAGTAGCTCGGATGGAAGCCGACCGGATAGCTCGTGTCGGCGTTGTTGCTTTCCGCCAGCGTCGCGCGCGTGTCGTCGATGTAGAGCTGGCGGCTGTCGATGCCGGTACCGACCTGCGCCTGCCAGAGCTGCGCGCCGGGCGCGAGGGTGATGCCGGGATGGGCGACCGGTGTCCAGCCGGTGACCGCCTCACCGCCCGAGATCACCGGATGCGCGCCGTCTGCGGCGCGGTAGTGCACGGTGTGCCCGTCGCGGCCCGAATCGGCGGCCCCGAAGGTCAGCGTGTTGGCGAGCTGATAGGTGCCGTCGCCGATGTTGACGACGATGTCCTTGGTGAGGGGCCCCGGCGACGCGAGCTCGGCTTGCACCCTGGCCTGCGCCTGCTCGATCGAGCTGAACGGGTTTTGTTGGCTGCCGTCGCCGGTCGGGCTGCCCGACGCGGACACCCAGAAGGAGATCGTATCGTTCGACATGACTTGGCGGCCCCACCCTGCTCCCCACACGAGCCATCGCATGCCGTGATGCAAAGACGAACGCGGCAAGGTATCGCTGCTCGCGGCAACCGGCCACTCCCAACCCAAGGCCGGCGACGAGAGGCTACCACCTGTCGTCGAGGACGAGCACCTGCCGGCCGTTGTCGATCGACCATGACCGGAAGCGGCTGAGGAAGCTCTGGCCGAGCAGCAGGCTTCCGTTGACTGGCGCCATGCTCCCGGTCACGTCCTGCAGGACGATGCTGCCGACCTTGAGCGACCGGATGCGGAAGGTTTGGGAGGGCAGCGTCGATCCATCGGCGAGCCGATAGTCCTGGGAACCCCGGAAGTCTCCGGGAACCAGCGTTCCCAGGCGAACCAGGGCCGCAACGACGTCAGCCGGCATGCTCACGCTGGCGGCGGCGCTGTCGACCAGGAAGTCCAGGGTGAACGAATCGTTGATCTTCACCGGGACGGAGGGAGTGCCGCCACCTTGCCTGCGAAGCAGGACTTCGACGGTGCCTGAACTTGCCCGATCCGGCTGATGCGAAATCCTGCGAAAGGCTTCGCGCTCGATCGTCCCGCCACCGTTGACGCACCTGCGAGCCGGCAGTTCGACCGCTCCGCGCGTCAGCGTCAAATTGCACAAGACTTGGTCCGTATCGCCGTAGATCGTGCCGGCTGAGTCGCTCAGCGGTCCGCCGCGCGGCGGTGATACGGCCAGCAAGGGGGCGACATCGGCCGGATAGCCCGCCCCGCGCGAACAGGCCGAGAGCGCAATGCCGATGCAGAGAATCACAAAGGCCGAGCGTCGCCGCACTGGTCTCTCACCGGGTCGTGGCGTGGAGCTTACCGGCAACGCCGGGAGAGCGGCGACGTTCCGTGCGCGCGACCGGCGGCTCTTGAAATTGGCGTCCCCGAGAGGATTCGAACCTCCGACCTCCGGTTTAGGAAACCGCTGCTCTATCCAGCTGAGCTACGGGGACGTGGCCGGCGGTATAGCATCGCGAGGCCCGCGGCGGTATCAACCGAGACTGGCGAGTCGAAGTAGATTATGCAACCATTCGGTGTATCGTGCCGAAAGGGGGCCCGCGCATGCCGGGAAACATGAGCTTCACCTACGCCATCTTCCGGCGCTTGCAGGGCGCGTTCGTCGCGGGCTGGGGCACGACGACCGGCGCTCACTTCGAGCCGCAGACTCCGACGGGCGGCTTCTGCCTGCTCTACCCCGATCATCCCAACGGCATCCTGAACAAGCTCGGGGCCGGCGCGCCGGCCGGGCTGGCGGGCCTCGCACCCTTGGGAGCGACCGCCGCCCAGAGCCCGCTCTACAACATGTTCGTGCCCTCGTTCGGCGCGCCCAACACGGTGCCCGAGACGATTCCGTTCGGCGGCCAGACGTGGCCGGTGATGCCGCCGCCGGAGCCGCCCGGCGGCCCGGGCACGCAGCTCGACAAGCTGTGGCTCGACTTCAACAACGGCAACCCGTCACCCTTCCTCACCGCCTTCGCCGGCTGGATCGATGGCGGCAAGCACAACGACAGCCCGCAGAACGGCCCGCTCGTGCCGCCGACCGTGCTCAACAACCCGCCGCCGCCCTTCCCCAGCGCGCCGACCGCGCTGCTGTATGTCGCGAGCTTTCCCAAAGACGACGGGCGCCGCTTCGGCGACGGCGAGGCGCAGGGCGTGCCGCTCGCCCATGTGCCCGCCAACTTCTGGGCGACCTCACAGATCTTCCTGTACGACGAGAACGGTCAGTTCCAGGACCCGCTCTTCCTCAATCCCGGCGCCGAGTACTACGTGAGCGCCGTGATCGGCAACGCGTGCGCGA
>DATJFF010000197.1:0-16614 GCA_035495795.1 Vicinamibacterales bacterium | reverse complement strand
TGCCGAGGTGATGTGGTCGTAGCCCGGCGCGACGTCGGTGGTGAGCGGGCCGAGGGTGTAGAACGGCGCCTCACTGCACCACTCGAGCTGCTTCTCCATGTTCTCGCGAATCAGGTGCATCGGGATGTGGCCCGGCCCTTCGTTCATCACCTGGACGTCGTACTCCCACGCGATCTTCGTCAGCTCGCCCTGCGTCTTCAGCTCGGCAAACTGGGGCTCGTCGTTGGCGTCGGCAATCGAGCCGGGCCGTAGGCCGTCGCCGAGCGAGAAGCTCACGTCATAGGCCCGCATGATCTCGCACAGCTCGCGGAAGTGCGTGTAGAGAAAGTTCTCCTTGTGGTGCGCCAGGCACCACTTGGCGAGAATCGACCCGCCTCGTGACACGATCCCGGTGACACGCCGGGCGGTCAGCGGGATGTAGCGCAGCAGCACGCCGGCATGGACGGTGAAGTAGTCCACGCCCTGCTCACACTGCTCGACGATCGTGTCGCGATAGACGTCCCAGGTCAGATCCTCGGGGCGACCGCCGACCTTCTCGAGCGCCTGGTAGATCGGCACCGTGCCGATCGGCACTGGAGAATTGCGGATAATCCACTCGCGCGTCTCGTGGATCTGCTTGCCGGTGGAGAGATCCATTGCCGTGTCGGCGCCCCACAGCGTCGCCCACCGCAGCTTCTCCACCTCATCGTCGATCGACGACGAGACGACGGAGTTGCCGATGTTGGCGTTGATCTTCACGAGGAAGTTGCGGCCGATGATCATCGGCTCGAGCTCGGGGTGGTTGATGTTGGCGGGAATGATGGCGCGGCCGCGCGCCACCTCGTCGCGCACGAACTCCACCGGCAGGCCCTCACGCATGGCCGCGAACGCCATCTCGGGCGTGATCTCGCCCTTGCGCGCGTAGTGGAGCTGCGTGACGACCGGCTGGCTCCGCCGCGGCGCCACCCAATCGGCGCGCAGCTTCGGCAGCCCTTCACGGGGATCGTGCCCTTGCGGGCCGCTGGTGTCGTAGAGCCGCACCGGGGGCTCGCCGCCGGTGAGCGCCACCTCCCGCACCGGCACGCGCAGGCGGACGTCGCCGCCGGGCGTCGCGACCGTCTGCTCCTCGTAAACCTTCTGCGAGGACGGGAACGCATCCGCGTACGTGGTCGCTGGCTGTGGTGTCGTGGACTTCGGCATGGCCGCTCTCCCTCCGCCGGTGTCAACCGGATCAGGTTCCAGGGTTTTTCTCAATCGCGCCGAAGCCACGCCGATGCGCCGAATGCGCCCAGGCGGGGCGAAGGCGGATACCCCTGGCGGTTCGGAGATCATCGCACAATCGGACTAAGTTCGTCGGTCGACCGCATCGGCAAGAGCCCGGACCGAATCCGCCACCTCGACGGCATAGGGTTGATCCACGTCCAGTTCGCGCAGAGCGGGTGGCAACGCGGCTAGCTGGGCGGCCGCGCGCGATCGTGCCGTCTGCAGCGTGTCTACCGGCGCAATGATTTTTCCCGCGCGCATTACCGGAGCCAGCAGCCTTTGTCCTGGCATGTCGTCGGTCACGAGGCCGAGCGTGTCGCCGGCGAACGTGCCGTCGGCTCCAGTCTGTCGCCACACTTGTTTGCGGCCCGGCCACGTGGACTTCCCGGTCGATCGCTTCCGCGACGGCATGCCGTCGTACTCCTGCAGCTTGTAGGCGCAGTCGAGGTACGGACGGTCGGCCGACGTGTTCATGCGCGTGCCCACCCCGAATCCGTCGATTGGAGCGCCGCTCTTCACCAGGTCGCGGACCGTGAACTCGTCGAGGTTGCCGCTCACGAAGATCGTGACGTCGGTCAGCCCACCGGCATCGAGAATGGCCCGGACGCGCCTCGCCAGCGCGGCGAGATCGCCGCTGTCGATCCGTACACCCCTGATGCGAATGCCGTCTGGCGCGAGGCGTCGCGCCACCTCCACGACGCGATGAGCCCCGCGTTCGGTGTCGTAGCTGTCGATCAGCAGCACCGCGTTGGCCGGCTGCGAGCGCCCGAAGTGCTCGAACGCCGCGATCTCGTCGCCGTGCGCCTGCACGTAGGAGTGAGCCATCGTCCCGTTGATCGGGATGCCGAACACCCGGGCCGCCTCGGTCGTCGCGGTGCCAGAGAAGCCCGCCAGCCAGCTCGCTCGTGCGGAGAGCATGCCGGCATCGGCGCCATGGGCGCGGCGCAGGCCGAAGTCCACCAGCGACCGGCCCTCCGCGGCCAGCACGCAGCGGGCCGCCTTGCTGGCCACCATCGTCTGGTAGTGGAGCAGGTTGATGATGCGGCTCTCGACGAACTGCGCCTCGGGCATCGGCGCCGTGACGCGCAGGATCGGCTCGTCGGGGAAGAAGATCGTGCCCTCCGGCATGGCATCGACGTCACCCGTAAACCTCAGGCCGGCGAGCGTGTCGATGAATTCGGGCGTGAATTGGCCGGTCGTTGCCAGCCAGGCGCGCTCCTCGTCGGTGAAGCGCATCGACTCCAGGTACTCGAGCACCTGGGCAAGCCCCGCCGCCACGAGAAAGTGGCGCGATGCGGGCAAGTCCCGGACGAAGAACTCGAATACGGCCGTGCCCCGCATACCCTGATCGAGGTACGCCTGGAGCATGGTGAGCTCGTAGAAATCGGTGACGAGCGCGCCCGGTCGCATCAGGATTCCGTCAGGTCCGCGGTGCCGGCCAACGTCGCGCCGAGGCTCCGCATCTCTGCAAGCGCCTTTGCGCCATCGCCCGGCTGCAGATTGACCGCCCGGCACGCGTCGGTGAGGACGACGGTCTCGAGCCCGAGGGCGGCCGCGTCGCGGACGGTGTTGACCACGCAGTAATCGGTGGCAAGGCCGGCGATGAACAACCGGCGGACGCCGCGGCTGCTGATCTCGTGCGCGAGGGGTGTGCCCGCCAGCGCCGAATACGCTTCGATGTCGCGCTCCGTCGCCTTGTGAATCTGGATCGCGTCGGCCGGCAGCCGGAGACCCGGAACGTAGTCCGCCCCCGGCGTCCCTGCCACGCAGTGGACCGGCCAGATTCCGCCCTGCTCCGTAAACGAACGATGGTCGGGCGGGTGCCAGTCGCGGCTGGCGAAGACCGGAAGGCGCCGCGCGGCGAAGGCTTCGATCGCGTCGTTGATTGGCTCGATCACCTGGGCGGCCTCGGGAACTGCGAGCGAGCCCGACACGAAGTCGTTCTGGAGGTCCACGACGAGCAGGCCGTCGTGCGCCCCGGGGCTGAGGGAAGCGGGAGCCACGTGAGCCGAGTATGGCAGGCCGCCCCTTTCCGAGTCGAGTTTTCAAGCGATACCGCGGTGGTACACTGCCCCGCGCCGCTGTCCCGGCGCGTCGCAATCGTGGCGCTTCTGCACCTTCCCATCGACCAGCACCTTCCGGCCATCGCGGATGCGCTTGCGTCGCATCGGGCCGCCGTCGTCGTCGCCGCGCCCGGCGCGGGCAAGACCACGCGCGTTCCGCCGGCGATTGCCGGCCGCGGGCGCGTCGTGGTCTTGCAGCCGCGCCGCGTGGCGGCCCGCTCGATCGCGCGGCGGATTGCCGACGAGCAAGGCTGGACCGTGGGGCGCGAGGTCGGCTGGCACGTCCGCTTCGAACGCCGGTTCGTCGCCGACACACGCGTACTGCTCGTTACCGAGGGGATGCTCACGAACTACCTCGACGACGATCCGCTCTTGAGCGGTGTCGCGACCGTCGTGCTCGACGAGTTTCACGAACGATCGGTTCACACCGATCTCGGACTTGCGCTCGTGACACAGGCCTGGCGGGCAAGAGACAACCTGCGGGTCGTGGTGATGTCGGCGACGATGGACCCGGCGCCGGTGCGGGCCTACCTGGATGACTGCCCATTGATCGATGTGCCGGGCGTCACTCACCCGCTGGAGATCGAGTACGCGCCCGGACAGACTGTCGCGCAGGCGCTCGTCGACGTCTTACCGGGACGCGACGGCAACGTGCTGTGCTTCCTGCCTGGCGCCGGTGAAATCGAGCGCGCGATCGAGGAGGCGCGGCCGCTCGGCCCGCGCCACGGCGTCGAGCTGCTGCCGCTGCATGGCTCGCTCGACGCTGACGCGCAGGACCGCGCGCTCGGGCCCGGTTCTGGCCGACGCGTGATCTTCGCCACCAACATCGCCGAGACGTCGTTGACCGTCCCGGGGGTGGCGACGGTGATCGACACCGGCTTGCAGAAGGCGGCACGCTACGATGCCGAGCGGGCCATCGATGCGCTCGTGCTCGAGCGGGTCAGCACCGACAACGCGAATCAGCGCGCAGGACGCGCGGCGCGGCTCGGTCCGGGCCGGGCTCGCCGGCTGTGGGACAGCCGCGATCGGTTGCGGCCATCGCGCGAGCCGGAGATCCATCGCGTCGACCTCGCAGGGATTCTCCTCGGCCTCATCGCCGCTGGAAATCGGCCCGAAGACTACCCGTGGTTCGATCCGCCTTCAGGCGATCGGTTGGAAGCGGCGTTCGGCCTCCTGGCGCGCCTCGGTGCGATCGATGGCGCGGCGATCACGCGCCTCGGTCAGCGCCTCCGCCGGCTGCCGCTGCATCCGCGCCTCGCCCGCGTGCTGGTAGATTGCGACGGCGCATGGACGGCCGCCCAGGCCTGCGCGCTGTTGTCTGAGGGGCGCGGGTCGAACCGGGCCTCTGGCTCGACGTCCTGTGATCTTCTGCCGCTCATCGATCGGTGGCCGGAGGTCCCGCCACACACCCGGCAGGTCGCGGATACGCTCCACCGGCTTGCGGGTGGCAAGGACCAGAGGGGCTCCCACGTAGACGAGACGGCGCTGCGGAAAGCGCTTTTCGCCGCCTATCCCGACCGGGTCGCGCGGCGGCGCGCCGGTGACCCCACCCGAGTCGTGCTGGCGTCGGGACGCGGCGCGCTGATGGCTCGGGAGTCCGGCGTCACTGACGGTGAGTGGCTCGTGGCATTGGAGGTGACCAGCGGCCGTTCTGGCCAGCCAGAAGCGCTGGTCCGGCTCGCGTCGCGAGTCGAGGCTGAGTGGCTGAGGCCGACGTCACGTCAGATCGAGCATCGCCTCGAGGGAGACACGGTCAGGGCAGCGGAAATCGAACGTTACGACGCGCTGACGATCCGGGAACGGCCGGTGCCTGCCGATCCGGCCGCGCGCGCGGAACTGCTTGCCGCGGCCTGGCGGGCGCGTCCCCACGACGAGCCCACCATCCAGTTCCTGCGCCGGGCGCGGTTCGCCGGCCTGGAACTCGACGTCGATGCCCTTTCGCGGGCGGCCGCAGCGAACGCGCAACGCGTTGGCGACATCGATATCGCATCGGTCCTGCCCTGGGATGCTGCGCGCCGGCTCGACACCGCGGCTCCCTTGCAGCTGCCGGTTCCGAGCGGCCGCTCCGCGCGGCTGGCCTACAACGACGATGGGACGGTGATGGCGGCGGTGAAGCTGCAGGAGCTGTTCGGGCTGGCCGACACGCCGCGCCTCGGCCCGAACCAGGAGCCGGTGATCTTCGAGCTGCTGGCGCCGAACGGGCGTCCGGTCCAGACCACGCGCGATTTACGCAGCTTCTGGACGCGGACGTATCCGGAGGTACGGAAGGAGCTGCGCGGCCGGTACCCGAAACACCCCTGGCCGGAAGATCCCTGGTCGGCGACGCCGACGCACAAAACCACGCGGCGGTGACAAGGCAGAAGGCAGAAGGCAGAAGGCAAAAGGCAAAAGGCACAAGGCAAAAGGCAAGGCGGAAAACGCCTTATCATCAGGCATGCGTTTTATTCGGCGGCTGTTGCTGTTCCTGATCGTCATTGCGCTGATTACGGGCGGGGTCATGTGGTATCTCGCGGGACGCGAGCCCGGGCCGCAGATCGCCATCAGCGCGCCAAAAGGGTTTGTCGGCCAGAAAGGAACGCTGACCTTCACCGTCGACACGCCCGACGGCAAGGTGAACGCGTTGACCGCGGTGATCGAGCAGAACGGGCAGCAGATCTCGCTCGTGCCCGAAGGCGGGGTGCCCGTCAGCGAACCGCACCAGGAATTGTCGCTTCCGCTCGGGAAAGCGGCGCAGCCAGCCCTCGTATCCGGCGCCGCGACGATTCGGATTGCCGCGTCACGACCCGTGCTCTACGGATATCGCACCGCCTCGTCGTCGGTGAGCCAGGACGTGCAGGTGCGCCTCGAGGCGCCGCGCGTCTCGGTGCTCTCGCTGCACCAGTTCATCAACCTCGGCGGCGCGGAGTTCGTCGTCCTCCGCGCCACGCCGGCCGACGTCCAGGCCGGCGTCAAGGTCGGCGACGCCGAGTATCCGGCTTATCCCGGCACCGCGGTCGGGATCGCGGATCCCAACGTGCGCGTGGCGTTCTTCGCGCTGCGATGGGATCAGGACGTCAACACACCTGTTTCCGCGTTCGCGCGCGACGTCGCCGGCAACCAGGGGACCACGCCGGTCGAGCACAAGCCGTTCCCGAAGGCGTTCGTGAAGTCGAAGATTCCGATCGACCAGCGGTTCCTGGATCGCGTCGTGCCCGCCATCGCCAGCGAGTCGCCGGGCGTGCAGGTGGACACGTCATCGCCGGAGGGGCTCCTCAAGGGGTTCCTGACCATCAACGGTGACCTGCGGGCGAAGAACGCCGACACGATTCGCGGCATGGCGGCCAAGACCCAGCCGCAGATGCTCTGGACGGAGGCGTTCGCGCAGATGGGCAACACGCAGGTCGAGTCGCGGTTTGCCGACCAGCGCACCTACTTCTTCGACAACAAGGAGATCGATCACCAGGTCCACCTCGGGTTCGACCTCGCGTCCGTGCAGCACGGACCGGTCCACGCTGCCAACGCCGGCGTCGTCCTCTTTGCGAACTTCCTAGGGATCTACGGCAACTGCATCATCATCGACCACGGCCTGGGCGTGCAGTCGCTATACGGCCACCTGTCATCGTTCGAGGTGAAGGAAGGCGACAAGGTGTCGAAGAACCAGGAGATCGGCCGGACCGGCATCACCGGGCTGGCCGGAGGCGATCACCTGCACTTCACGATGCTGCTGCAGGGGACGCCGGTGAACCCGGTGGAGTGGTGGGATCCCCATTGGATGCAGGATCGCGTCTTCCGGAAGGTCAAGGAAGCGGGAACGCCCGGGTCATAAAGTCAAGGCAAAAGGCAGAAGGCAAAAGGCAGAAGGCAGAACGCAGAAGGCAGAAGGCAGAAAGGGCATCGTCATGCGCAGCACGGCCGCTATCGTCTCGCTCGTCCTCCTCTCCCTGGTCGTGCCGTCGCGGGCGCAGACGCCGAACTGGCACCTCACCGCCACCGTGGCCGAGAGCTGCAGCTGCAAGATCGCCTGCCGCTGCAACTTCGGCGGCGAGCCCGACGGCGACAAGTGCGAGGGCAACCGGATCATCTCGATCGAGAAGGGCCACTTTAACGACGTGGACCTGGCCGGCGTACAGCTGCTGGTGACGTTCCAGATGCGGACCTGGTCGAAGATCTACATCAGCGACAAGGTCTCCGACCAGCAGATGAAGGCGGTCGAGGCGCTGATGCCGCTGGCGTTCGCCGGCTTCCAGAAGGGGATGCTGTCCTTCACCAAGGCGCCGATCACGATGGAGGTGTCCGACACGCGCGTCCGCTTCTCGGGCCCGGAGTCGGCGGTGGACATGGAAGTGATGAAGGGCTTCAACGGGCAGGCGGTGAAGGTGTTGAACCTGCCGGCGGCGGTGTTCCAGAACTACACCCAGTTCCGCTCCGTCTCGCACACGCACACGAGCGCGACGCACAATTGGAAGCACTCGGGGACGAATGGGTTCACGTCCCAGTGGGACGTGGGCAGCCAAAAATAGGTGCGGCTGGTGCGACGGGTGCGATAGGTGCGACGGTGCGATAGGTGCGCGATCAGGTAATGCGCCGGGGGCGGAACACCGTCACCGCCGAGCCCTCGGCGAGATACGCCGACACCGGCGGCGCTGAGAGTACCTCGTGCCACTCCGGGCCGTAGAACGCCGCCATGTCGCCTTCCACTGAAGCAGTTGCAGCCTGGCGAAGCCGCCACGTCGGATGCGTGACGCGGTATTCGATCGTGCCGCCATCACGCTGCCGCGTGTAACCCCAGTAGTGCTCGGTGATGAACGCTTCGTCCGATCCCGGTGCAGGAAGGCGGAACTCGCTGCGGGTGAGGACCTCGATCTGGTGCTCGCCGGCGCCACTCCTCCACACATATCGGGCCCGCGTGGATGCGTCGGCATCGCCTGTCCTGACCTCGCTATGCATCGGCAGCGCGACGTAGGGTTCGTTGTAGGCGGCCCGCGCGAGTGAAGCGATGAGCCGCCGAGGGACGACCTCCTTCACGAACGTCACCGCCCGCCGCTCCTCGCCGTCAAGCTCACGGCGGACGTAGAAGCGCAGGTTCACCTCGTCGAAGTCCACGTGGCCGGGCACGCGGCACCCCAGCACCCGCGTGTTCAGGAAGCGGAACCCGACCAGGCTGACGAACGCGATGCCGCGATGGCGATCGAGCTTCGTCCCGCGCGGCACGAGCGGCGCCAGCAGCGCCGCCGGCGCCTCGAAGTTGACGAGCACGAGGTCGCGCCACTCGGCGGTCAGGAACGCGCCGGCTGAGTCCGCGTCACCCGTGGCGATCACGCCACCGTTCGCGCCAGCCACGAGAGCACCGTCACCAGCGCCGCGAAGGTCGCCACGGTCACAGGATGACCGGGCCCGGCGGGCGTCGCAACCGCTCGATACAGCGTCGCCGCCGCGACGAACCACAGCACGCCGACGTTCGTCAGCGACAGGGCCAGCACAACGATCGCGAACACCGCCCAGCGCTCGGAGGCGGAGAGCGCCTCGAAGCCGCGCGAGCCATCCAGCTGCCAGATCGGAATCAGGTTGAACAGGTTGAGGAAGGCAGTGAGCTCGGCGATCGCCTTCCAGATCGGCGCCGCGGTGATCGCGTGAATCCCCATCGCGGCCAGGGCCGCGCCCAGCCCCCACACCGGACCGGCCAGCCCGATCCGCGCGTTGGCGATCGGATCCGCGACGTGCTCCTTCAGCATCACGAGCGCGCCGACGCCGGGGATGAACAGCGGCGCACCGGCTTTGATCCCGAGCCGCCGCAGCATCGACACGTGCCCCATCTCGTGCACGTAGATCGAACCGGCGAGGCCGGCCGCGAGCGGCCAGCCGTAGATCGACCAGTAGACCGCGATGAAGCCGAACATCGAGGCAACGGTGCTGAGTTTCCCGAGCCCGAGCAGCAGGAACTTCAGTTTGCCGATGAGCAGCACGCCAACCGCGCCAGCCCCGCCCGCGATTCGCCCCCAGGGCGTGCTGGATTCCGGACTCGGCGGAGCAGCTGCTCCCACGGCCATGTCGGGCAATGCCGCGAGCCGTTCGCGAATCTGCTGATATTGCAGGGACCGCGGCGGGACCAGCGCCTGCGCCTCCTCCCATAGCGCTCTCGCCGCGGTGGGATCACCGGCGCTTGCGGCGGCGGCGGCCCGGTTCGAGAGATCGATCAGGCGGTCGCGATGGACCAGCGCCGCGCACGCCGGGCACGCGAGCGCACCGACCGGCAACTCGGTAGCGCAGCGCGGGCAGAGCGGTGGCAGCGCCGCGACAGCGGCATCAGCCATCGGCGCCGCTCAGGACGGGACTGGAGCCAGCCGCGCCGATCCGATACGGTCCGGTGATCACAATCTGAGGCGCTGCGGTCATCCGCCACGCCTGCTGCATGCCAAATGCGATGATGGCGGCACTGATCAGACCGCCGGGCAGCGAGTTGACGACGATCAGCACGGGAAGCGCGAACGTGAAGCCCACCATCGCGGCCAGCGCCATCAGCAGGCCCGAGCCCGCAGCGTCGGCCTCCACAGGCTGGACTGGCGGGCTCGATTCACTCTTCGGCTGCTCGGACGGGCTCGGCCCGGTCTTCGACGGGGAGACCACACTCGCCGCGGCGGCGTTTTCAGAAACCACCTTGTTTTCAATGGCGGCCTTGAACACGACCGACGTATAGGCGAGCCCGACTGCCCAATACGTGAGAACCAGCGCCAGGACCTGGAACCGTCTTCCTCCACGGCCTCGAGTACCGAGGCGGATCGCGTATCCGACCATGTAGCCGATCGCGATGGCGATCAAGCCGACCTCGAGATTGGCGAGCGCAAGCACCGCGTAATAGAGCACGGCGCCGAGGATTGCCGCCACCAGCCCGAGGAGCGCCGCCCGGGTAAAGGTGCCAGCCCCGCGAGGGGTCACGGCAAGATCGGCCACGGTGCGCTGGCAGCCTTCGCACAGCGAGGCGCCATTCGCCTCGTAATACTGATCGGCCACCGCCCGCGAACAAGCGGTGCAGGTAACCCCGCCCGCCGTGACGCCAGCTTCCGGTGCATGAGCGGGTAATACCGTGTCGAACTGCAGCGAAGGCGCGGCGGCGTCGCGATCGTTGTCCATGCGGAAGTAATCCGTGCGGGGTGCACGGAGTTCTACCGCATTTGAACGGTCGAGGCAATGGATCGGATGTCGGACTAACCCCGCTCGCGCCATTCCAGCATGGCGAGCGCCTCGGGCTCGTCGAACCCCGGTCTCACGAAATCGCGGGCGCGAGGAAACAGCCGCTCCAGTTCCGCCGTCACCGATTGCAGTTCCGCGAGAACCGGCGCAGCCTCGAGCACGCTGATCGCTCCGCGCTCGGCCAGCTGCAGCCACGCGTCGCCGAGGCGATCGAGGGCCAGCACCGCGACCTTGGCAGACCCGAGCGCATCGCTCAGCATGCCATCCTCCTCGCAGTCCTTCCGTCCGGTCAGCGCGCGGTTCACCTTGGGAACGATGAACAGCGCGAAATGTTGGAGCACTTCCGCCGCATCCTTGACCGCGGGCTCGTCAGCGCGGCTTTCCGGCGCGATCCAGTTCCAGAAACGCGTGCCGAGCGCTTCCACCCTCGCCTGCAGCGCCTGGTCCGGCGGAGCGAGTTCAGGCCGGGTAAGTTCGGCGGGATCGGCGTCCGACTCGGAGCCAGCAGGATCTGGCTCGCCAGAGAATGTCTCGCTGGGGAGCGCTTCCTCGAACAGGGCGACGACGGCGCCCAGAGAACGCAGCGCCGGCGCCAGACCTGGTGCGATTTGGCCGCGCGGCGCCGGACTGTCGAGCGTCATCTGCAGTTGATTCGAATAAACCCGGCAGCGCGAGGCTAGCGAGCAGCGCTCGCACCAGCGATCGCAGTAGTTATAAACGCCAAGGATGAACCCGTCCTGTATCTCCATGAGCCCTCCTGCACGCCCATGAAGGAGCAAGACCGGTTCCTTATGGATTTCGGCCTGATTACCTGCGGGGCCGGGCCGAGGTACGCAGAAAGCGCGCGGCGCCGGCCGTAATTCGGTTGCAGATTCTGCGATCGTGCTCAGGCGCCGAGCTGAGCGGCCAGGTCGTTGAAGTCCGTCGCCGTGATATCGACGGCACTCCCGGGTTTCAGGTCCGGCTTGCCCGCCGGCCCGAACTCCAATGGCCGGACGACGAACGCGGTCTTGAGCCCGACTTCAGCGGCGGCTCGAAGGTCGCCCGAGTGTGCCGCGACCATCATCACTTCTTCCAGCTTCAGATCCAGGATATCCGCGGCCGACTGGTAGACCTCGCGATCCGGCTTGTAGTGACGCGCGAGCTCGGCGCCGAGGATGCAGTCCCACGGCAGCCCGCCGAACTTCGCGAGGTTCGTCATCAGCGAGATGTTGCCGTTGGAGAGCGGCGCGATGATGAACTTCTTCTTGAGGCGTGTCAGCCCGGCAACGGCGTCAGGCCACGGCCGGAGCCGGTGCCAGGCGCGATTGAGCGTGTCAATCTCCGTCTCCGACAAGCCGGTGATGCCGAACTGCGCAAGCAGCGGGTCGAGCATCATGCGATGCAGGCGATCGAGCTTGGTCCATGGCAGCTCGCCGGTCCGGACGCGGTTCATGCTCGGCGCGTAGCCGGCCCGCCAGGCGTCGGCGAACTTCTCCGCGTCCACCTTGAGTCCCTTGGTCCGCGCGAGCGAGGCGACTTCTCCGGCTACGGAGCTGCGCCAGTCGACCACGGTGCCGAAGGTGTCGAAGACGAGGGCCTTCGGCGATACAGTCGCGGCCCTCGAGGCCGCGTCGCCCTGCGGTGCGCTGGATGTCATGAGTTCTCCGTTCGCGATACCGGCGCCGACCACCGCCATGGCCCCTGTCTGCAGGAGTGTCCGTCGTGACAAACGTTCGTCGGCTGTTGGCATGTTCGCGTCCTAGCTGCGGCCGCTCACCGCGGCTTTGATCCGGTCGATCTGGTTGATGTGCAGCTGATCGTGGCCGGCATACATCCGGACCATCACGTCGAGTGTCTGCTCGCCGCGTTCGGAATGCACCGCGACCCGCTGGAGATCCTCCGGTGCGGCTGCAGCCAGCACCGTGAGGTTGGCCCGGCGCACGACCGAGAAGAGGTCAAGGGCCTGGCGCGGATCGGCGTCGGCGTAGTGCAGGCGCGAGGCCCAGGCATCCTGGTCGTAGCCGGTGAGCGGGGGCCGGTCCTGGGCGAGCGTCAGCCGCAGCCGCCAGGCCCAGACGAGCTCGGAATCCGCGAGATGCTGGAGCACCTGGGCGATGGACCACTTCCCAGCGGCCTCGGGGGTTCTGAGAGCCGCGCCAGCGGCGCCGCGTATCGCTTCCTCGAGCCGGCCCGGAGTCGCACCGAGCACTGCGATCGGATCCCGATCGCCGAGCAGGTCCAGGACGGCGGCAACGTATTCGCGGATTTCGGTGGGCGTTGATGTCGCGGAATTACTGAAGACGGACATATCAGGCCTCGGGTGTGAGACTCAGGTGCATGAAGACGTTGTTGCCGGTGGCCACGTAGCTGCCGAACGCGCCGCAGCGCTGGAACCCGGCACTCGCGTAGAGCTGGTGCGCGGCCGCGAAGCCGGGATGCGCGCCCGTCTCGAGAAACAGGTCGCGATAGCCGCGCGCGCGTGCCACGCCGATGATGTGCTCGAGAATGGCGCGGCCGGCGCCGCGGCGGCGGAGCGCCGCCGGCGTCCGCATCGACTTGATCTCGCCTGCGGTGGCACTCAGTTCCTTGAGGGCGCCGCAGCCGATGAGCTGATCGCCGTCCCATACGGTCCACATGGTGACGTCAGGCGCGCGGAGCTTTGTCGCATCGAAGGCGAACACTTGTTCCGGCGGCGTCAGCTCGTACATGTTGCGCAGGTGTTCCTCGAGGAGCGCCAGCACCTCCGGCCTGCTCACATCGTCCAGCTCGATGCGCATCGCTTTTAGAGGAGGCCTCTACACGCCGATCACGGGTGGGCCCTGGTGCCGATGAAGGAGCGTCCATCCCTGGACAGGACCACGCTGTCGGCCGATCCCGCGGCGCTCAACGTGAAATCGAGGCGTTCGAGACCGACCAGAGGCAGGAGCTTCGCATCACCCGATGCGAGCTCGCCCTGCCCCGTCGTAAACGAAAACCTGGTCGGCGTGCGCGCCGCCAGCTTCAGATCCGGCTCGCCGTTCCAGGCCGCGACGAGCGACGTGTCACTGCGACTGACGACGAGTGTGTCCCCGGTCGGAAACACATATCGCCCCGCATAGCGGTCCAGCGCCGCGGAATCGACCGGCGTTCCTCCGAACACCGCCTTGAGTGCCGGGTAGAGCGACATGCCAATCGCCGTGGCGTGCCTGGCATCCTCCATGTTTGCCACGATCAGCCGCAGTCCGGGATAGTGCCGTTCTCCGAGCACACGAACGAAGTCGCGCCAGCTCGATCGCATCAGCTCCGTCTCGAGCGTGCCCAACGAGGTATAGACCGTCACCGGCAGATCCTTGTGTGCGGCGGCGTACTCGCTTTCCAGGCCGAACATCATGCGATCGTCCCACCACAGCGAAGGGCTCCGGACGATGAACTGTTGAAAGAGGCCAGGATGCCGAAGCATCGTATAGGCCGCGAACAGACCGCCGAACGAGCCGCCGACAATCGTGCGATCGTCGGGCTGGGTGCGGTAGTTCGCATCGATGAACGGGAGCAGCTCGTCCTGGAGGAAACGGACGAATCGCGGCGCGTCGCCGGTGCCTGGACGACCTTTGACCGCTGTCGGCGTCAACTCGGCTGATCGCCGCATCGACCATGTCGAGAACCCGTTGTTCGTGAAATCCACTCCGTAGCCGATCCCGACCAGAATCAGTTCGGGAATCTCGCCGTCGAGCTGTATCGCCTGATACGCGGCATACGCGAGCGCGAATCCCGTATCCGCGTCGGTGACGTAAACGACCGGGTAGCGCTTCTGGCTCGACTGATACGACCACGGCAGCGACACGGAAATTCGAAATTCACTCGATGGCAGGGCCTTGGAGGTAATCGTGTGAACGCGAGTCCCGTTCAGCGTGACGCGCTCGGCGGCCGCCCCGGGCTTCTCTTGAGCGGCGGCGGTGGCCAGACTTGCGATGACGAGCGCCGAGGCGAGGAGCACCGGCGAACGCGATCCATGGGGAGAGCCCGGACGACGAGGCGAATCGACCTTCATCAGCCACCTCCAGAAAGCCGAACGGCCCAACCTCTCACGGCACGACATCTACCTCTACCCGCGAGGCGTGCTGCGGCTCGTGATAGATGCGGTGCGTCTGCGCGCGGTAGTCACCTGGTCTGGCAAGGAAGATATTCGGCACGTAAGTCTGCGGGTTGCGATCGTAGAGCGGGAACCATGTGCTCTGGATCTGCACCATCATCCGGTGGCCCGGCAGGAACCGGTAAGCCTGCTGATGCAGGTCCACCGTGTAGTCCAGCACCGCTCCCGCGGAGATGGGCTCCGGCCTCTCGAAACTCTGCCGGTACCGCCCCCGCATGATCTCGCTCGACACCATCAGCTCGTATCCGCCCATCTTCTCGTCGTCTTTGACACGGTCGGGATAGACGTCGATCAGCTTCACCACCCAGTCAGCGTCGGTGCCCGTCGTCGCGGCGAAGAGCCGCGCCACGACGTTCCCCGCGACGACGACGTCCTGCTCGAGCGGCGCGGACGTCCAGCTGACGACGTCCGGACGGTTGTCCACGAAACGCTGATCCTCGACCAGCCACGTATACCAGTCGGAGCCGGAGGGATAGTAGGTCGGCTGAATCGGGCGAGGCCGGTACGGGATGGGGTGGGCCGGGTCCGACAGGTAACTCGTGTACGCCGTGTCCGCGGCCGGAGGATCGAACGACAGCGTGCCGCCAGCGTGAAGATAGAGCGACCGTCGCGTCGCCGTACGAGGAGGCCATGCCTCGTACGAGCGCCACGTGTTCGAACCAGTCTCGAAGACCGTGGCCTCCGCCAGCGGCAGCGGGCTCGTGTCCTTGAGGTAATACGCAAAGAACGGCGCCTGGATCCGCTCGCGGAAGTACGGACCGGTGGCGCTCTTGAAGTCGATCTTGCCGAGCCGGCTGGCGTCGCCGCCGGCCCACTGGCCGTGGTTCCACGGTCCGACGGCGATCCGATTCAGGTTTCGCGTGTCGTTCTTCTCCAGCGCGGCGTAGATGGCCAGCGGTCCGAAGAAGTCCTCCTGGTCCCACCACCCGCCGACCGTCAGCGTCGCGACATTCGGGGTCGTCCACACCTTCTGCACGGCCTTGGTCTGCCAGAACTGGTCGTAGGCCGGGTGCTCCACGAAGGCGCGCCACGACGGTACGATCGGACCGAATCGAGCGGTGATGGCGCTGAGCGTGCCCTGTCGAAGGTACCACTCGTACATGTCGTAGACGCCGACGTCGAACGTGGCGCCGGCCTTGTCGGACTCGACCTCGAAGCTGTACTCGAGCCCATAACTCAATCGGAACGCGCCCTGGTGGAAGAAGTCGTCGCCCATCCAGGTGTCGGTCATCGGCGCCTGCGGTGACACGGCTTTCACCGCGGCGTGGCCGCTCATCCCGACCATCTCCGTCAGCCACCCGGGGTAGGACACCCCCATCGCGCCGACGCGCCCGTTGTTGCCGCTCACGTTCTTGAGCAGCCACTCGACGGTGTCGTAGGCGTCGGTCGTCTCGTCGATCCCGGTGCCGCCGGTCGACGGCCGGTTCATCACGAACTGCCCTTCGGACCGGTGCAGCCCTCGCACGTCCTGGAACACGAAGATGTAGCCGTCCTCGGCCAGCGCCTTGACGTAATCGGTCGGGAACGGATTGCCGACGTCCGCGCTCGCGTCGTACGGCGTCCGCAGGAGCATGAACGGGAGCGGCGTGGGCGCGGCTTTCGGCGCCATGATGATCGTGAACAGCTTCGTGCCGTCGCGCATCGGGATCATCTCGTCGCGGCGGGCGTACTCGAAGGCGCCGGCCTGCTGCACGAGCGGCGCCGGCGCACGAAAGCCGGTTGCGACCGCGACGTTGCCGGCGAGCAGGAGCAGGAGGAACGAGGGGCTGATGCGTCTCTTCATCGCGTGGTTCGCAAAAGGAGGCTTCAGAACTTCTGGTGGTCCGCACCGCAGATGAAGAACGCGATGGTTGCCGGCACCGAACCTTCATTGCGCCAG
This sequence comes from Vicinamibacterales bacterium, assembly GCA_035495795.1. Lineage (GTDB taxonomy): Bacteria > Acidobacteriota > Vicinamibacteria > Vicinamibacterales > UBA2999 > VFZN01. The sequence continues at coordinate 152 of DATJFF010000197.1, read as the reverse complement.
CGATGACGCGTGCCATTCTGCACCACGGAGTCGCCGGCGCGAAGCGTGACGGTCTTTCCTTCGTCCAGTTCCATGACGATCTCGCCCGAGATCACGACGTCGATGTCGACGGTCGGCGTCGTGTGCATGCCGGGGCTGTCGGGCTCCATGTA
>DATJFF010000196.1:0-73773 GCA_035495795.1 Vicinamibacterales bacterium | reverse complement strand
CGAGACAGCGGCCAGCTTCTTGCTGCTGCAGAGCTCGTCGTCGAACCCGGGAATGGCGAGCGAGGCGATGTCGAAGTTCGCGACCGAGCAGATCTCCGCGGTCGAGAGATCGGCGAGAGGCGGATTGGTGGCAAGGCTGGCGGCGGTGGCTTCAACCGCGGCGCGCTCGGCGGCGGACGTCGTCGCGTCGACGCGCCGGCCGAGCACGATGAAGTGGACCAGCGATCGGCTTCGCCCTGGCGCCAGCGTGAGCGTGTTCACGTAGGCCTGGAAGTTACGTTCGTGGCCCGAGTAAGCGAGCGGCGTGTGGAAGGTGTCGTACAGCCAGCTTCCGGCAAACGTCATCGCGCCCGCGAACGGGCTTGGCGTCCCGATCACCGTGACCTGCGGTCCTCCGACCAGGGTCGTGCCCGCCAGCGGCGTGGCGTATTCCACCCATGCGTCGGCCGGCGTCACAGTCAGGTCGCCGCTCGACGTTGCCACGATCTCGGTCGTGTTCGCGCCGATCGTGCCCTGACCGGACTGACCGCCGAAGGCCGCCTGGATGGTGATTGGCGACTTCGTGTCGTTGGTGAACGTGTCGAGCCAGCGTCCCCAGTTGGCGCCGGTGTTGATGTAGACGGATCGGGAGATCGTGACGCCGCCCATGTCGATGGACTGAGTGGTGCGGAACCGGTTCACCCCGTCGAATCTCAGGCCGAAGCCGCGCATCAGCTCTCCGTTCAGATACGGCGCCGGCGTGGTCTGAATGCGCACCCGGATGCCGCCGAAGCCGTTGATCGCGGTGCTGTACGCGCCGGTCGATCCGCCGGGAGCGACCTGGGTCGCGCGAATGCTCCCGGTGTCGACGCGCGGCGAGTCGTCGTCCTGGATTCCCCAGTAGGTGCCGTTGACGTCGATGACGTAATTGAACGCGCGCGGCGTGGTCTCGGAGTACAGGGTCACGAACGAGAGAAGCGCCAGGAACGCAGCCGTCCTGGTGAGTAGAGACAGACGGCCTCGTGGGTCGCGCATGACAGCCTCCTGTGCAGGCGGGATGATGGACCTGCGATCACGGTGTGTCAAGCGAGACGAACCTCCCTCGAACCTCAGCCGTCCGAAGGCAGAAGGCGGCCACCTTATTTCATCGAGTGGATGCCGAAGATGTTGCCGTCGGGATCCGAGGCGAGGGCCATGAAGCCGTACTGGCCGATCGAGACCTTGTCCTTGATGATCTTGCCGCCGTTGGTCTTCACCCGGGCGGCCTCGGTGGCGCAGTCCTCGGAGCGGAAGTAGACCATCGTCCCTCCGCCGCCGACCGGTGCGCCGGCCATCTTGGCGAGAGCGCCGCCGGCGCCGCGGCCCTCCTGCTCCATCGGAAACGTCCACATCTCGATGTCCCCCGGCGCCTCGAGTTTCTCGAGCCGGACGGCGAGCACGGTCTCGTAGAACTTCTTCGCCCGCGGCATGTCGTTCACGTAAATCTCGAACCAGTTGACGGGATTATTTGGCATGGATGAGTCCTCCTGGTGTTGAGCCGTTCGGCCATCGTGGCATCCGATTCGCGCCGGAGCAAGGTCGGCCGCTTGCGCTGAACTGACCAGGCGGACTCCATTCCGGTTGATCTAGGATCCCATCCTCAACTGCCGCACATGAACGCATTGCTGCTGCCTGTGCTCCTGGCGATGAACATCACTGGATCGCCCGAGTCGGATACCCGGTGGGTGACTTCCACCGATGGGACCAAGATTGCGTTTGACGTGACCGGGACAGGCCCGGTGGTGATTCTGCTCCACGGCGGAGGGATGAACCGCCGTTCGTGGCATACCGCGGGTTACGTGTCGAGACTGGCGCAGGAGTTCACTGTCGTCACCATTGACATCCGCGGCAACGGGGAGAGCGACAAACCCGCGAGCGAGGCGGCGTATGCGTTCGAGCGCCTGAACGAGGACATCCTCTCCGTGGCCGATGCCGTGAAGGCGCCGCGGTTTGCGCTGTGGGGCTTCTCGTACGGCGCCAACGTCGGGCGCTATCTCGCCTCGCGTTCCGATCGCGTGGCGGCGATGGTGTATATCGGCATCAATTTCGGCCCGGCCGTCGACGAAACGTTCATGGCCTACATCAACAAGCTGCCGCAGCGGCCGGCATGGCTGTCGGCCCTGATCGGTTATCCGCCGGTCGAACCAGGCGACATGAGGTGTCCGACCTTATGGGTCGTCGGCACGAAGAACGAGAATGCCTTCAAGAGTACGGAGGCCTACAAACCGCGGCTCGGCGGAACTCCCGTCACGCTCGAGGTGATCGACGGGCTGAATCACCCGCAGGAGTTCGATCAGATCGATCGCGTGTTCGCGATCGAGGCCGAGTTCACGAGAAAACAGGTGCGGTAAACGATCGAAGGGCGAGGCGTATCAGCGTCGCCCTGAAAGGCGCTGGAGCACGGCCGCACCACGCGGCGAAAGGCGATAGCCGACCTCGAGGCTCTCGGTGAGGCCGAGTTCCTTCAGCCGCCGGACCCGGCGCTTGAACGTGGCCAGGTCCATCGCTGCCTGCTTGGCCAGCACATGCGAGACGATCGCCGGCTGATCGGAGATCAGCCGCAGGTAGAGCGTCGTCCACGGGGCGTTCGCCGCGGCGTCGATGACCGCCAGCCTCCCGATGACCGCTTCGAGCTCGGCGGCAGTTGGCAGGCGCTGGCGTAGCCCAACGCGCGGGTCGTCCCCGTCGCGGTGGAGCTCGATGCGCAGGAGCGTGCCTTCCCCCGCGATCGACGCGCGCAGCTCGGCGATGCTCATGCCGGTGCGGCGGACGTCGTCTGCGGTGATGTCGCCTTCGTCGATGACCGTTACGCGGTCCAGGCGGAGCACACCCACTGCCGTCAGCAGTGACGAGCCGTCCGCCGGCGCCGCCCGCCGCCAGCGCCTGAACGCGAGCGTCACGCGGCCCGCGGCGATTCCTTCGAGGAGGTCCTGGCGGAACAGCATGGTTCACTCGCTTGTCGAATTCAGCCGTCCAGCCGCCGCACGATGCTACACGCTCGCAAATGCCGCGTGATACCGAATCGTCCCAGGCTTTCCGCCAAGAGTTGCCGGTCTCAGCTCGATTGCCATGAAAGCCTCGTCCGGGACCTCGTATTCGGAGCGCCAGCCGAGAGTCGAGGCGCGCACGAAACCGAACTTCGGGTAGTACTCGGGGTGGCCGAGCACGACGACGCCGGCTGTCCCAAGGCGGCGGCAGGCGTCGAGGCCCGCGTGCACGAGCGCCGTTCCGATCCCTTCGCGTTGCCGTTCAGGCGTCACGGCCATTGGCGCCAGTCCCATCAATGCAACCTGAGCGTCGGGCGACAGTTTCACCGGCGAGAACATGATGTGCCCGATCACAGCGCCATCGTCGACCGCCACCAGAGAGACGAGCGGACGAGCCTGCTCGCGCAGCGCGTCCACGAGGTTCGCTTCGAGAGCGGTCTCGAACGCGCTCCGAAGCACTGCTCGGATGCCGGCAGCGTCGGCCGGCATTTCTGGCCTGATGTGGTGGATCACTGGCGATCGGCAATCTACATCGATACGCTGGTAAGCGTACCCGATAGGAGACCGTCACATGGAGATCAGCAGAAGCGGCACGCAGCCTTCGGCCAAGGGTCCTGAAGACTGGTTCACCGGCTCGGTGCGCATCGACTCCCGCTTCCAGAGAGAGGCTCCGGCGCGGGTGGCCGGCGCCACCGTGACGTTCGAGCCTTGCGCTCGGACCGCGTGGCACACCCACCCGCTGGGCCAGACGCTGATTGTCATCTCCGGGTTCGGGCTGGCGCAGCGCGACGGTGGACCGATCGAGGAGATTCGTTCCGGCGACATCGTCTGGTTCGCGCCCGGCGAGAAGCACTGGCACGGCGCCTCGCCGACGACGGCCATGTCGCACATCGCCATTCAGGAGATGCTCGACGGCAAGGCCGTGGACTGGATGGAGAAGGTTACTGACGAACAGTACTCATCGCGTTGACGGCGCGCGGAGAGCGAATCCGAACAAGAGGACCAGGCAATGCAGAAACGAATGCTCGGAAGAAATGGGCTCGAGGTTTCAGCCCTCGGCCTCGGCTGCATGGGTATCAGCTTCGGACTCGGTCCGGCGACCAGCCGCGAGGAGGGCATCGGGCTCATTCGCGCGGCGGTCGACGGCGGCGTGACGTTGTTCGACACCGCCGAAGCCTACGGGCCGTTTACCAACGAGGCACTGGTCGGTGAAGCGCTCGGCCCGGTACGCGATCGGGTGGTGATCGCGACCAAGTTCGGTTTCAAGCTCGAGAACGGCAAGTCAGTGGGCGTGGACAGCCGGCCCGCCCACATCCGCGCTGTCGCCGAGGCGTCGTTGAAGCGGCTCAACACCGATCGAATCGACCTTCTCTACCAGCATCGTGTGGACCCTGGTGTGCCGATCGAGGACGTGGCCGGCACGGTCAAGGACCTGATTGGTGAAGGCAAGGTCAGGCACTTCGGCCTTTCGGAAGCCGGCGTCGCGGTGATCCGCCGGGCCCACGCAGTCCAGCCGGTGGCGGCGCTCCAGAGCGAGTATTCGCTCTGGTGGCGCGAGCCGGAGGCGGAGATTCTGCCTGTCCTCGAGGAGCTCGGCATCGGGTTCGTGCCGTTCAGCCCGCTCGGCAAGGGATTTCTCACCGGCACCATCAACGAGACGACCACGTTCGACAGCAGCGATTTCAGGAACGTGGTGCCGCGCTTCACGCCCGAGAATCGGAAGGCAAACCAGGCATTCGTCAGCTGGGTCACGGATTTCGCCGCGCGCAAGCGGGCAACGCCGGCCCAGATCGCACTGGCCTGGCTCCTGGCACAGAAGCCGTGGATCGTTCCCATTCCTGGAACGACGAAGCGCCACCGGCTGGAGGAGAATCTGGGCGCCGTCGGGGTCCAGCTGACCCCCGCGGAGCTTCGCGAAATCGATCGTGCAGCCGCGGAAATCAACGTGCAGGGCGCCCGTTACCCCGAGCACCTGCAGCGGCTCATCAATCGCTGATCTGGTGGTCGGAGCTCATCCAAGGCCGGCGTTCAAGGCGTCCTCTGACGCCATATCCTGTCATCCAGGCCGCCCATTGATATACAGTACGGGCTGTCTGTCCTGAGCGCCCGGTTCACTGCGGGTTCCTCATGGCACTGGAGGAATCCATGAAAGGTCGCGAAGGCGCGGTCATCGTGTGTCTGCGATGACCGTTTACCTCATAAATCCGAGTCATGTGTCGTTCGGGATCGGCGTTATTACACCGCGCTGGCTCTACGTGCTGGCTGCGGCGACGCCAGCTTCGTTCGGCGAGCCACGCCTGATCGACGAGACGCTCGAGAGCTTCGACCCGAAAGCCATCGCGGCCGGCGACGTCGTCGGCATCGGCATTCACACTGGCAACGCGCTTCGCGGCTACGAGCTCGGCGTCGCGGCCCGGGCGGCCGGCGCGCATGTCGTGTATGGCGGCATTCATGCGTCGCTCTTTCCTGAGGAGGCCCGCGATCTCGGCGGCGCGCACGCGGTCGTCACCGGTGACGGCGAGCGCGCCTGGCCTGAGGCCCTTCGCGACTGCGCCGCCGGCGTCCCACGACCTCAGTACGACGGCGGCCGAATCGAAGCCGACGTCTTCCTGCCCGGCCGATGGGATCTGCTGCCGCAAGGCCGCTACATGTGGGGATCGGTGCAGACCGTCCGCGGCTGCCCGAAGCACTGCTCGTTCTGCTCGGTGTGGCGGACCGACGGACAGCGGCCTCGCGCCCGCCACGTCGATCAGGTGCTCGACGAGATCGTGGATCTGCGGCGGCGCGGATTCCGATTCATCGCGCTCGCAGACGATAACTTCTATCCCGTGACGCTCAACGACCTGCGCATGGCCGCGAGGCGCAAGGACCCCAGTCAGCTGGAGCGGCTCCAGGCGATCCGCGCCGAGCGGTTTGAGCTGATGGAGGCCCTGGCGGCGCTGCCCGGAGATACGGTGTTCTTCACGCAGATCACGATGGAGGCTGCGGAAGATCCCGAGTTCCTCGAGGCGATGCGGCGAGCGCACATCAAGGGCGCCCTGGTCGGCGTCGAGGCCGTCACCCCCGAGGGCCTCAAGGACGTCTACAAGGACTTCAACGAGAGCGGCGACGCGCTGGTGACCCGGCTCCAGGCGTTCCGGAACCATGGGCTTCACGTCCTGGGCTCGTTCATCTTCGGCTTGCCGAGCGATCGCCCAGGCACGTTCGACGCATCGCTGTCGGTCGCGCAGCAGGCGGGCGTGACCTTTGCTCAGTTCGTGATGCTCACGCCGTTCCCCGGGACGCTCGATTTCGCGGCCTGGGAGAAAGGCCTCGGCGACGATCCGCCGAGCGTCGGCGGCGTCCCCATCTCGCGTCACTGGCTGATTCCGCAGGCTCAGCGGCCCAAGGTCTACATGGATCATCCGGTGATGTCGCCGGACGAGATCCGCGAGCGCACCCAGTCGGTCTGGGATCGGTTCTATTCGCTGCCGAGCATCTGGGCGCGGTCGCGCGGTGCCGTCTCGTCGCTGAAGGGGCGTTTGGCATTCGTCCTCATCTCGAAGATCTATCGCCAGATGTACGCCAACACCGGGATTGCCACCGACAGCGCCCGCGTCAACCGCTCGGCCCGATGGGCGCGGCTGATGGCGATTCCGTGCCGGCGGCTGTTTGCGGGCCAGCCGATGCCGGACTTGCAGATCACCAGAACCGCGGCGGCGGCCGCACCTGGCTCACCGCGAATGCTGCGCATGGCGTCGTCTCAGCAGCTGCCGGGCGCCTGACGCCGGCGCGTTCGCTACGGGATTCGCTCGACGATCGTCGCGGCAATCGCCTTGAGCTTCGCGGTGTCCGGCGGGCGGTGCAGGTTGCTGCCGTCCACGTTCACGATCACGTCGCCGACCTTGGCGACCAGCGTCGCGCCGAGCACGAACGCCTGATCGCCGAGGCCGGGCACCGGCTTGCCGCGTGCCTTCGTGTAGTCGAAGATGTCTTTCGTCATCTTCAGCGAGATGTCCATCAGCTTCGTCTCGAGCCACCCCTGGTCGACGGCGTACTTGCAGCGAAATTTTTCGTCCGTCGCGGCGCTCACCTTCATCCCGAGTGCGGCGCTCACCTCGTCGGCCGACGCGAAGGAGCACGGCCGGTCCGGCGACGGACCGCCGGCGCCTTGCGCAGACAGCGCACTCAGCAGGATGATCGCGAACGTCGATGGCAACAGCAGCGGCATGACAGCTCCGGCCCCGTAGTGTACGACAACGCTGGAGGACGATCCCGGCGTCGAGTTACAGCGTTGCGCTCGGCGGCGATGAAAACGTTCGAGGCTTCCGTGAACGGCTAAGGGCGCACCGACCACCGATATCGATCGTCACGCCCGTCGCTCACCCAGCCGTCGCACACAGCCCGTGTCGCTGCCGCCGGCTCGTGGTGAACCCGCTCCATGATCCAGCGCACTTCGCCCGGCGGTTCGTGGCAATGCAGTCCGGCTGTATCGGCAGCCGGCACTGCGGTTCCAGCCAGGGCCCGAGCCTGCTGCTCGCGGACTCCATAGACGACGCCGTAGTCACCCCTGGCGCCGCCGCGCTCGGACAGCCAGGCTCCCGTCGCGATCGTCACCAACAGGAGCGCCAGCACGTACGTCCAGCGGACGAGAAGCAAAGTGCGCGTCAGAACTGCCGGCAATCGACCGTCGAACGCTCCGGCCGCGAGCGCCGCCGGCAGCGGCGACAGGATGAGCGCGTAGAAGGGATAGGCAGGAATCCGAGCCAGCGTGAACGTCGCGATCACCAGCCACCACCAGACCCCGGCAATCGGAAGCCGGCCGGGGGAACGGATCCAGCCGACGAGGCCGGCGATGAGCAGCGGCGTCCCGAAGGCCAGCGAAAGGTAATAGGCAAACCGCCGCCAACCGCTGGCGAGGAAGTCCGCGCGATCCGGTGCGAAGAAGTAGAAGAGGTCGAGTGGCGCTACCTGCTGGCCGACCATCCGCAAGAGCGCCGGTTCGAAACCCTCCAGCCGCAGCCGGTTCGCGAACACGCTGCCTGGCAGTGTCCATAGGTACTCGAGATATGGAACCCAGAACACCGCATGCAGGACGACCAGGCAGAGAAGCAGCGCGTATTGCGGTGGCGTGAAGCTGGTCAGGCCTCGAAGCCGATCGCGGAGACCCTGGCGGTCGCCGAACGCGCTGAGGGCGACTGCGACTGGGAACACCGCCAGCGCGATCGGCCCGGACTGATGCAGCTGGCCGATCGGCAGCGCCGCCACCGCGAAGCACGCGATCGCTCGAAACAACCGTCGGGTCTGCCAGTACTCGATCGCCCACAGCAGGCAGACGAGCGCTGGAAAGAGGAGATCCTGCGCCCACAACTTCCGACTCAGGAGGACCGAAAAAGGGGACACGGCAACCGTCGCCAGGAGCAAGAGCGCCCGCTCGCGGTCGATGTGTCTCAGTGCCCACCGCCACAGCGGATACAGTGCCGCCGCATTCGCCGCACCGATCAGCGCGGTGGCGCCGATCGGATGACCGGTGAGCGCCCACGCCGCCGCCATGATCCAGTTGAAGAGGGGAGCGTTGGCGATTCCCTGCGAGCTGGGCATGCCGTGCTGCGGGAGCTCGCCCGCGGCCGTCCAGGGCGGGTTCTCGAGCAGCCGGATGCCGAGGTTGAGCGCTTCCTGTTCGTCGCCCTTGAACTCGATCAGGTCCAGCCGTGCGAGCCGAAGGAACGCGCCGATGACGAGGACGAGGGTTGCCGCCACGGACCACGACGCACCCGGCGCCGGGTCCATGGAACGGTTCCGTCCGTCAGGCATCGCACAGACGCTACCATGCGTGCCACGTCAACACGAAGGTCAGCTCCGGATGAACGCGAGCAGATCACGGTTGATGACGTCGGCGTTGATCGTGCACATGCCGTGCGAGAACTTCTCGTAGACCTTGAGGGTCCCGCTCCGGAGGAGCTTTGCCGAAAGGAGCGCGGAATCCGCGATTGGCACGATCTGGTCGTCGTCGCCGTGCATGACGAGCGTCGGCACAGCGATCGCCTTCAGATCGCCGGTGAAGTCGGTTTCCGAGAACGCCTTGATGCCATCGTAGTGCGCCTTGGCGCCGCCCATCATGCCTTGCCGCCACCAGTTGTCGATGACCGCTTCGGACACCTGCGCCCCAGGGCGATTGAAGCCGTAGAACGGGCCGCTCGCGACGTCGCGATAGAACTGAGCACGGTTGGCGGCGAGCTGCTGCCGGAAGCCGTCGAACACTTCGACTGGCAGGCCACCGGGATTCGCCGCCGTCTTCACCATGATCGGCGGCACCGCGCCGATCAGGACGACCTTCGCGACCCGATCCTTGCCGTGGCGCGCGGCGTAGTGCGCAGCCTCGCCGCCGCCCGTCGAATGGCCGACGTGTATCGCGTTGCGGAGGTCGAGCGCGGAGACGACCGCGGCGGCGTCCGCGGCGTAGTGATCCATGTCGTGCCCATCCCACACCTGGCTCGACCTGCCATGGCCGCGGCGATCGTGGGCGATGACCCGATATCCCTCTGCCAGGAAGAAGAGCATCTGGGCATCCCAGTCGTCGCCGCTGAGCGGCCAGCCGTGATGGAATACGATTGGCGGCGCGGTCTTCGGTCCCCAGTCCTTGTAAAAGATAGTTGTCCCGTCGCTCGTCGTCACCGTGCTCATGGTGTTTTCCTTCTGTTCAGGAGGGCGCCCGATCGGCCCGGCAGGTTATCGAACGTAGCACGCAAACCGAGGTGTGCGGTGAAGTATTGCGAGTCGTCGGGCTGGCCCGCGGTCCGCTAGAGGTCGATGATGATCAGCAGGCATTGGACGTGGCTGGCGCCCGCGGCGTCATTGGTCCTTCTTGCGGTCGCAGCCACCTTCGGGACGATTGGCCCCGGGCTCGCGGCGTTGTGCGGGATCGGGCTTGGCGCCGCGGTGATCGCCGCCGTTCATCACGCGGAGGTGATCGCGCATCGCGTCGGTGAGCCCTTCGGCACGCTGGTGCTCGCGCTCGCCGTCACGGTCATCGAGGCCTCGCTGATCCTGTCGATGATGGTAGCCGGCGGCGCCGAGATGGCGGAGCTGCCGCGCGACACGATCTACGCGGCGGTGATGATCATCTGCAACGGCGTCGTCGGGTTGTGCCTGCTGCTGGGCGGCCTCGCGCATCGCGAGCAGAGCTTCCGCGTCGAAGGCGCGGAGGTCGGCATGGCCGCGCTGGTGGTGATGTCGGCACTGACGCTGGCGATTCCGGCCTTCACGACGAGTTCCGCGGGCGGCACCTATACCACCGCCCAGCTGCTCTTCGTCGCCGTGGCTTCGGCGTTCCTCTGGGCGATCTTCGTCTTCATCCAGACCGTCAGGCACCGCGATTACTTTCTGCCGGCAGTCGGCGCCGCCAATCCGGAGGAGCATGCTCCGCCGCCGCGCGCTCGCGATGCCTGGATCAGTTTCGGCCTGCTTCTCGCGTCCCTCGTGGCGGTGGTCGGCCTCGCCAAGATGCTGTCGCCGACCATCGAGCGGATGGTGGAGTCGGCGGGAGCGCCGAAGGCCGTGGTCGGCATCGCGATTGCCCTCCTGGTGCTGCTGCCGGAGACCGTCGCCGCGGCGCGCGCGGCCCGCGCCGATCGACTTCAGACCAGCATCAATCTCGCGGTCGGATCGGCCCTGGCCAGCATCGGCCTGACGATTCCAGTCGTCGTCCTGGCGGGGGTCATCTTCGATCTGCCGCTGGTGCTCGGGCTCGAGCCGAAAGAGTTGGTGCTGCTCGCCCTCACCTTCGTAGTCAGCGCGTTCACGCTGGGCAGCGGCCGGACCCACATGATGCAGGGCGCCGTCCACCTTGTCGTCTTCGCAGCGTTTCTGTTCCTGTCGATGGTGCCCTGACTGCTTCCGTTGATCGCCGGGGGGGCCACGACCATAATCGACACCGGCGGCACGCCATGGACCCTGACCAGCTGTTGGCTCGCGGGGTGAGACTCGGCGGCTACGAGATCGTCGAACCGCTCGGCGCCGGCGGCATGGGCGCGGTCTATCGGGCCTACGACCCGAGGCTCAACCGTCTCGTCGCGCTCAAGGTGCTGAATCCCGGCGCGGTCGGCGGCGGCGCCCCGCTTCGGCGACTCGAGCAGGAAGCGCGAGCCGCATCTGCGCTCAACCATCCCGGCATCGTGACGATTCACGACACCGGCGAGAGCGAGGGCCGCTTCTACATCGTGATGGAGCTGGTCGAGGGCACGACCCTCCGCCAGTTCCTGCGGCGCGGCCCGCGGCCGCTCAGGAAGGCGCTGCACATTGCGACGCAGCTGGCCGCGGCCCTGGCCAAGGCACACGAGGCTGGCGTCGTACACCGCGATCTCAAGCCCGAAAACGTGATGGTCACTCCCGACGAGCACGTCAAGATCGTCGATTTCGGGCTCGCCAAACTCACCGATCGCTCGACCTTGTTCAAGTCCGAGCAGGACTCGGCCACCGAATCGGGACAGGGCGTCATCCGGGGCACGGTCGGGTACATGGCTCCAGAGCAAGTGCGCGGCGAGCCGGCCGATGCCCGCGCCGATCAGTTCGCATTCGGCGCGATTCTCTACGAACTGCTCTCCGGGAGCCGCGCCTTCCAGCGTTCGACGTCGGTTGAAACGCTGTCGATGATTTTGAACGAGGATCCGCCGGAAGACACCGTCATTACGGCGCTGCCTCCCTCGTTGCGCTGGCTGTTGAATCGTTGTCTCGCGAAGGATGCGCGGGATCGGTACGCGTCGACGCGCGACCTCGCGCTCGATTTGGTCGCCCTGCGAGACCACAGCGCCGAACTGCTGAGGGTCGACAAGCGGCGCGTTGTCAACAACCCTCTGGCGTGGGCAACGGCCGGCATATTCGCGGCCGCCCTCGTCGCTACCGGGTATCTGGCCGCCCGCACCGTCAGCCCTGGGGCCTCGGCCGAAGCGGGCGCGCCCAGGTTCAAGCAGGTGACGTTCGGGCGCGGCCATGTGGTCAGCGCCCGTTTCGCGCCGGACGGCAAGACCATTCTCTACAGCGCGAGCTGGGGTGGCGCACCGGTTCAGAGTTACGAGACACGGCTCACCGGCCCCGAGTCGCGGCCGCTCGGGCCCGCTGGATCGAGCGTCGCCAGCATCTCCTCGAAGGGCGAGCTGGCGCTGATCCTGGGATGCCGCCTTGATTGGGCGAACTGCGTTGGTACGCTGGCCCAGATGCCGCAGGACGGAGACGTTCCACGCGAGATCATGGAGGACGTCCTCAGCGCCGACTGGTCCCCCGAGGGACAGACGCTCGCCGCGATTCGGACGGCGAATGGGCTGTACCAGCTCGACTACCCGCCCGGGACGACGCTCTACAAGACAGCAAGCAAGCTTGGCTACCTGCGCTTTTCGCCGCGGGGCGATCGCATCGCGTTCCTCGAGTACGAAGAGATCTCGGCAGAACAAGGTGTGCTGAAGGTCATCGATCTTCAGGGCCGCGTGCAGTCGGTCGGGAGCGGGTGGGCTCAGATTCGCGATATCGCGTGGACTGCGGATGGCACCGAGATCTGGGTGTCTGCCGGCGATCGAGCCCGAATCGCCAGCATCTATGCGGTTTCGATGTCGGGTATGCGTCGCCTCGTGTTCGACGTTCCCGGGGCGCTGTTCCTCCAGGATCTGTCGAGAGACGGCCGCGCCCTGGTCGCCCACGGCCTGGCGCGAGGAAACATGGTGTGGTCGAACCGAGCGGAGCAACGCGATCTGACCTGGCTCGACTGGTCGACGGTGGCCGACCTGTCCCGTGACGGCAAGCGGATTCTGTTTTACGAGTGGGGAGAGGCCGTGAGCGCCAACCCGGTTGTCTATCTTCGTACCCTCGATGACGCGGATGCCGTACGGCTGGGCGACGGGCGGGCGCTGGCGCTGTCGCCGAATGGGCGGTTGGCGCTCGCGCTCCAGGAATCACCACAACCGCATTTGGTACTCCTCCCCACGGGCGCGGGCGTGTCCCGCGAGCTGTCTGCTCAGGGGCTGGCCGACATCTACTGGGCCCGCTGGTTCCCGGACGGAGAGCGACTGTTGATCGTCGGCGAGGACGCTGACCGCACACCTGGTTCGTACGTTCAGCGGATCGAAACCGGAGCGCTCGAACCGATTGCCGAAAAGGGGTTGCTCGCAGTGTTGGTGGCTCCCGACGGCCGAAGCGTCCTTGTGAATGACCCGCTGGAGGGCTACATCATCTGGCCGCTCGACAACACGCCGCCGCGGGCGCTGCAATCCCTGCCTCCGGAATACCGTCCGATCCAATGGAGCGAGGACGGTCGGTTTCTCTACGTGAGGGATAGTGAGTCGTCCACAGTACAGATTCTTCGATTCGACATCGCGACCGGGCGCACCGCCCTGGTGAAGCAGCTGAAGCCGGCGGACCCGGCGGGCGTGGTCGGGATCGCCGATGGCCGCGGCGAACTGGCCATGACTCCTGACGGGGAGACCTACCTCTTCACCTACTGGACGTTTCTCAGAAACCTGTATCTCGTCGAAGGCCTGTCGCCGTAGCGCCCCTCCCCGCTGCTTGACCGCCCGATCCGCCGGGTGTAGAGTGCCGGCTTCCAGGCGATTCCGGGACCGCGAGTCGGAGGCGAAGTATGTTGACGCGCACCTTCGCAGCCTCGTCGCTTCTCACCCTTCTGGTTGCCTCTGCAGCCCCCGATCTTCTTGCGTGCGGCGACAAGTCGCTGTCGGCCGGCGGTATCCGGATGCAGCGTGCACTCGCGGCGCGCTATCCCGCGTCTGTGCTGATCTACAACCCGGCTGGTTCGAAACTCCAGGGGGCGGCTCGGGAATTGAACCTCCTCGACACCTTGCGAAAGGTTGGACATCAGTACCGCGAGGTGACGACGGCGCAGGAGCTTCAGGCGTCGCTGGCCAGCGGTCAGTACAACATCGTGCTCGCCCACGTCGCGGAGGCGCGCGACCTGCAGCCGGCGCTGGCCCCGTCGCGGGTGGCCCTCATCGCCGTGGCCTACCAGTTGAGCGACGCGGAGGCAGCCGAAGCGGCAACCGTGTGGCGCTTCCTGATCAAGGCGCCGAGCCTTGCCACCCGCTATCTCACCACCATCGCCGACGCGGTTCGTTCGACGACCGGGACGCCGCGCAAAGCGTGAGCAGCCGGCTCGGTCTGGAGCCGACACCCGACCATGGTCTGGCTGATCGTCGCGCTCCTGGTGGCGAGCCCGCTCTGGTGCCCGTCTAATGCCGGTGCACAATCGGCGTGGCTACCCGGCTCCGGCGAAAGTGCTCTGACGCTCACCTTCCAGACCCTCGACTTCGGCGGACACTTCGACGAACACGGCACCAAGCTGACCGGCGCCGTGCCTTCACGGGCGTTTCTCGGCATCCTGGAATTCGAGCACGGACTCACCGAGAAGGTCGCCTTCACGGTCAGGCTCCCCTACGTGTCGTCGCGGTTCACCGGCGGTGATGACGAGCCGGTCACCGCGTTCCTCAACGATCGGTACGCGGAGTTTCGCCGGGCGAACCCGGATGCAGCGGTCACTTCGCTCGATACCGGTGCGTTCTATTCCACCTTCCAGGATTTCGGCTTCACGATCCGTTACGGCCTTGTCACGCGTCCGGTCGTCGTCACCCCGGTCGTTGGCGTCACGATTCCGAGCCACGACTATCGAACGGTCGGCGAGGCTGCACCCGGCCAGAACCTGCGTGCCTTGCACACCGGCGTCAACGTCGGGTCGCTGCTCTACCCGTGGCTTCCGCGAGCCTACGTCCACGGCCGCTATGTCTATTCGTTCGTCGAAAATCTCGCCGGCGTGTCGATGGATCGGAGCGCCGCGGAGATCGAAGTCGGTGTCACCCTGGCGCCGCGGGTCAGCGTCCGGGCGCTCGTCGATTGGCTGCGAACCCACGGCGGCGTGTCGTTCAGCGAAGCGTACGAAGACGTCGAGCTGTTCCTCGTTCACGACCGGCTGCTCGCCAGCCGCTACTGGCACGTCGGTGGGGGTACGACGGTGTCGCTCACCGATTCGCTCGAGCTCGATGGCGCGGTCGTGACCTTCGTGTCTGGCAGCGACACGCACTACGGGGTCGGCGTCACGATGGGTTTGACCTGGAGCTTTCGGCTTCGATAAGGGTCAGCGCCCGACGACTTCCGTGTCCGTCGATCCCGCTTCCGAAGCAATGTGAAATCGCAGCCGGAATGGACCGATCGAGGCCTCGTCGCCGGCGGCCAGGCGGGTCGGCGTCGAGATTCGGACTCCCTTGACGAACGATCCGTTCTTGCTGCCCAAGTCCTCGATCGTCGCTCGAGTGCCGTCGACCACCAGCCGGGCGTGGCGACGAGAGACTTTGGGCGACTCGAGGCAGATGTCCGCGTCGGCGGTGCGTCCGATCACGTGCTCACCATCGCCGAGCGGGAACTCACGATTGCCGCAAAAGAGCCAGCACACCGCCCGGCCGGCATCCCGCGCTGGCGCGGGCGCCCCATCGGACTCCACCGTTGCGACGAACGCGTAGCCATAGCCATGCACAGTGCGGATAATCGGTGCCCGGTCATCGTCGCCGATTGCCTTGCGCAGCTGGCTGACCACCTTGGCCACGCTGTCATCGCCGACGAACACCCCCGGCCAGACGCGTCCCAGCAGCTCAGCTTTCGAAAGGGCGCGTGGCCGGCCGTCGACGAGCACCGCCAGCACCTCGTACGCCTTGGGTGCCAGATGCACTTCGCGACCGCGATGAAACAGCGTGCGGGCCGTACTGTCGAGCGCGCAGTCGCCAAACCGGAGTTTCACCTGATCACCCGAGGGAGTTCCCGAATTCTAGTGCTCGCGGCGGGCTGCGACAACTTCAGGAAAACGCGAAGAATCGGTCAGGACTCCGCCGCGGCGAACGTGAATAGTGAGGCGCACAAGGAGGGAGCCGTGCCTCGCATCACCTTCACGTTGTGTCTGGCAGCAGGTCTGGGGCTGGCCGCGAGCCAGGCGGCTCGGGCGGACGTGGTGACGAACTGGAACGCCGCGGCCGGCCGGGCGGCGGTTGCCGCATGCATCAGCCCGGCGCTCGATCCCCTGCACGAGTCGCGCATGTACGCGATGATGCACATCGCCATTCACGATGCGCTCAACGCGATCGACCGACGATCTCGACCGTACGCGTTCGATGCGCACGTAACCACGCCGACCTCGGCGGACGCCGCCGTCGCGGCGGCGGCCCGTGATGTGCTGGTGGCGGCGATCAGCCAGCTGCCATTCCCGGCAGAATGTCTGACTGCGGCGCTGACCAGTGTCGCCACCGATTACGCGGCGGCGCTCGCGGCCGTTCCCAGCGGACCCTCGAAAACCGCCGGCATCGCGCTGGGGCAGGCGGCGGCGGCGGAAATCGTGTCGCGGCGTTCCGCCGACGGATCCGACACCCCGCTCGTGGTGACCGACTTCGAACAGGGCACCGAGCCGGGCGAATACCGATTCACGCCGGGGTTCGATTTCGTCTTCGCGCCGGGCTGGGGGCGCGTCACGCCGTTCGCGCTGAGGCGCAGCTCGCAGTACCGGCCCAACGCACCGTACCACCTGTCCTCGAAGCGCTACGAGGAGGACTTCAACGAGGTAAAGGCATTAGGCGGTGACGGTGTCACCACCCCCACGGTCCGTACTTCCGAACAGACGGAGATCGGATTGTTCTGGCTCGAAAGTTCTCCCCTGGCATGGAATCGCCTCGCGCGCGCCGTGTCGGAGGGCCAGGGACTGGATGTGTGGGAGAACGCCCGCCTGTTCGGTTTGTTGAACATCGCCATGGCCGACGGTTACATCGGGTCCTGGGAGGCGAAATTCCACTATCGATTCTGGAGGCCGGTGACCGCAATTCGGACCGCAGACGCCGACGGAAACCCCGACACCGAGGCGGATCCAACCTGGACGCCTTTGCAACCGACGTATCCGATGCCGGATCATGATTCGGCACACAGCGTGGAGGGCGGCGCCGCCGCGGAAGTGCTGAAGCGGGTGTTCGCCAGCGACGACATCCCGTTCAGCGCCTGCAGCCTGTCGCTGCCGGCGGGGAGCACGTGCGCCGATGCGACACCCGTGCTCCGTTCGTTCACCAGCTTTTCGGCAGCTGCCGAAGAGAATGGATTGTCGCGAATTCTGGTCGGCATCCACTTCCGCAACGCCACGGAGGAAGGTATCCAGCACGGCCGCAAGATCGGCCGGCGAGCCGTCTCGATGCTGCTGAATCGCATTCAGTGAGCGGCTGCCGTGACCACGATTCCAGCTTTCAGCCGGGCGGCGCCAGGACGCGCCGCCCGGCGGGCATCCGCAGCGGATTCGGCGTGAGGAAGCGCGAACGTCTTACTGGGCCGTGGCGACCTTCTTCCTGGGGCTCGGAATCGTGATCCGTGCCTCGACGACGTTGGAATAGCGATTGTCGCCCTCGTCGAATATCGGCGAGTACAGCCCGGTGTTGATCGATACCCGCACGATGTACTCGCCTTCGGGGACGCCTGTAATGTCTATCCACTGGCCGACCAGCTGCTTGTAGTACCAGTCGCCCCACCCGGAAGAGATGCCCTGATCGGCGCACTCGTAGCCGTGGCTCTTGCCGCCGTCTTCGTACTTGAACGAATCCTCGAAGCAGAATCCCTGCTTGGTTCCGGCCACGACGAGGTCGCCATCGGGCGTCAGCAGCTCGTAAATCGAGAAGTAGCGAATGTGATAGTGCCCGTGGCACTGGTGATAGACGAAATACGGCGCGTAGGGGTTGTTGGGATCGCTGCGGTCGCCGACCACGAGGTCGCCGTCACCACGGTTCATCAGCACGGTGTCGAAGCGCAGCAGGCGCCGAACCCCGGATCCGCCAACCACGCCTTCCGCAATGGCGCAGTCCTCTGGCGCGAAGACCCGGTCCACGATCTCCATTTGCGACACAAATCGCTGCGGATCGACCGCGAGATCCGGCTTGCCGCCGTTGTTGTAGATCGGAAAGTCGCGGGCGACGCTGGTGCGCTGGGCCAGGGATTCGCCAGGCCAGATGACGAGCGCCGCGGCGGCGGCGACGCAGAAGGCACGAACAAGCAAACGCGGTCGGGGCATGAGGAACTCCTCGCTGATATCCGCCCGGCGATCCAGTGCGGGCAGGTGTCTTGGGGCGAGGGGGGAGAATACCTCAGCCGGGCGCGAATCCGGCAAGCGCCCGGTGGTGAACCGGCAGCTGTTACCGCCGGCTCAGGTCACTGACCGCGGGCATCCGCCCGTCGAGATACGCCTGCGACACCCGCATCAGGTCCGCCCGTGTTTCGCCCACGAATGGCCCGTGCGTCACGATTGGCACGCCCTGGCGCTCGCCGGCATAGAGCACGACGCGTGCCCCGGCGGCGCCGCCGGTGAGGCGGACGACCGTGGCGGCGGCTCCGTCCCGCCGGTCGAGCCATCCGATCTGCCCGATCGCAAGCCGCTGCGGCGACGATCCTCCGACCTGGAGATCGCCCTCGAGCGGGTAGAGAAACCCGTTGTACGAGGAGGGGAGCGCCTGTTCGAAGACAGCCTGCGGCTGGAGCCGGATGTCCACCATGGTCAGCGGCAGATGGCTGCGCGACGGCGCGCTGATGGAGCCGGACGTTCCGCTGTAGACCCGTGCCTCGACCCCGGGCTCCTGACGGAGCGGCGAGCCATCGCGAGGGACATGCTCGAAGCGCGGCTCCGCCCAACGCGACGCGCTGGGCAGCGTCATCCACAGCTGCAGGATCCGGACTCTGCCGAGCGGCTCAAAGTCCTCGTTGTGGACCACGCCGGAGCCCGCGGTCATGAAGAGCGCATCGCCGGCCCGAAGCACGCCCTCGTCACGGTCTCGCGCCTCGCCCTCGACCCCGAAGGTCACGATCTCGAAGCCGGCGTGCGGGTGCGCGCCGCCGGCCCGCCGGCCCCGCGGCAGGTCCACGAGGTCGTCGGCAAGAATGATGAACGGATCGTTCAGCGCGAACTCCCGCGCGTCGATCGCATGGACGGCTGTGTGTCCCGGGCCGATGAATCCGGGCGCGGGAGGCGGCAGTGTCACCACTCGCGCGAGCCCGCGCACAACCGCCTTCTCGAATTCAGCTGCGTGCTGTCCAGACATGCTGCACCTCCTGCTTCAGTTCGATTGCTCGAGACGATTCGCGACCCGCATCAAGCGGTGGTGGCCGGATCGCCCTCTTCCGCCACGATCCGCCGCTGCGCCAGCTGCCCAATCGCTCCGGCAATCGCCACGATAATGGCGCCGGCGCCCCACGTGATGCCGGAAGCAACGAACCCGGCCAGCGCGTCGAGAGACAGCGCGCCGGGACCGGTGAACGCGACGGCGAGGGCGGCGACGCCGAGCACCAGGTTGAACTCGTAGCCGCCGCTGGTGATGAAGAAGCCGTTCTTGCCATGCACCGTAGCCGCGGCCACCACCATGACCGAGGCGATGAGCGCCGAGCCCAGCGGGGTCAGGAGGCCGAACGCGAGCAGCAGTCCGCCGACGACTTCAACCGCGCCGGCCGCCAGCGCGTGCCGCCGGCCGGGACGAAACCCGAGCCCCTCCATGAACCGGCCGGTACCGTCGGGACCGTAGCCGCCAAACCACCCGAACAGCTTCTGGCTGCCGTGTCCAGCCATTGCCAGCCCGATTGCCAGTCGCAACATCAGAATTCCGAGATCCATCACGTCCTCCTGTTTACCGATAGACTGTTCATCAATGAACTACAATCGAAAGAAATTACCCGCCGGTGATCTTCGCCAGCAGCTCCGCGAGCTGTCGTGATTCAGCTGCGGTCAGTTTCCGCAGCACGTGCTTCTCGGCGCCGTCCTGGATCCGTGACCCGTGGCGACAGGCCTTCCGGCCGGTCGCGGTCAGTGTCGCCAGCCGCGTCCGGCGGTCGTTGGGATCCGCCTGACGCTCGACGAGCCCATCCGCCTCGAGACGATCGACGAGCTGCGTGATGTTCGATTTCACGCACGACAACCGGTCGGCGAGCTGGGTCAGCGGCAGCGACTCGCCCGCGTCCGAGAGGACCTTCAACGCGGCCAGCTTGGCCAGCGACAGGCCGATCTCCCCCAGCTTGGTTTCGACCTCGTCCTGGGCGGCGGCCGCCGCATGGAGCAGGCCCCCGAGATCCGTAGCCTGGGGTTGTTTATTCATCTATGAACTATACACCACTGACGAATTCGATGCGCGGCGGCATCGAAGGTGTCGGGCCGGCGTCAGCGCTTCCGGACCGCCTCCGGCGTCTTGCCAAACCACCGCTTGAAGGCCCGATGGAAGGGCGCCGGCTCCGAATAGCCGAGCAGGAACGCGATTTCACCGATGGCGAGCTCGGACGCGGTGACATACCGCTCGGCTGCCGCCTTGCGGGCTGCCTCGAGCAACTGCTGATACGAGACGCCCTCGGACGCCAGCCGGCGTTGCAGCGAGCGCGCCGACAGGGCGAACTCGCGGCCGATCGACGCCAGACGAATGTCGCCGCCTGACAGCCGCGACACCAGCGCGCGCTGAACCTCGTCGGCCAACCCGTCGTGCGCCGGGAGCGCCGCCGCGACCTCGTCGGCGAATCCCTCGAGCATCCGTCGAAGCACAGGGTCTCGCCGCCGCAGCTTCAGCCGCCACATGTGGGCCGGCACGCTCAGCCCGCTCCACGATGCCCCGGTCGCCAGCGGGCAGCCGAGCGCTCGCCCGAATGCTGCCGGATCGTCGAGTCCGTGCGCAAAGCTGATCGCCGGCGCGAAGGGGCCTTCGGCCTCGTTCCGCAGGCGCAAGACGATGAGCGCAGCCTCGAACTCGATTACGAACGGATCCGCCGCGCTCTCCATCTCGACGCGGACCGGCGCCGCTTCGTCTCGGACGTGCAGCTCAATCGGTGCGCCGGTGATCCGTAAGTAACGCGCGAGCTGCTGAACCCCGGCCCCGACCGAATCGGAAGTCATGACCAGGTAATCGATCAAGGGCCACGCGCCGACCTGGATGACGCGAGCCAATTCAAGCGCGAGGTTGGGCGTGAAACGGCGCTGCTGCGCCAGCGCCAGCACTTGCCCGACCGCGGTGCAGGGCACTCGCGCATCAGGATCCTCGAACCGGACGTGCTGGAGTCCGGTCCCGAGCAGCAAGGTGCCGCCGTCGTAGCCGAGACGGGCGAGCGCATCCAGGATCACCCGCAGATCGTGGGCCGGCAGGGTCAGCCTCGCGCCGGATGCGCGGTCGGTGACGTGCCTGGTCAATGGTTTGGCGCCCGCTGTCATCGCCGATCCTTCGGCCGACGTGCACCATTGTGCCATCCGCTGGATCGCTGGAGGTAGCCCATGGCGTACGCTGGTCAGCTCTTCTCACTGCTCATCGGCGCCGGCCTTTACGGCCTGGCCACACGCGCAGCCGTCCCGCCCGCCGCATGGATCGGGTTGACTGCCCTCCTGCACGCGTCGCGTGCGATGCCCATCGGGCCGGGCCTCACCTGGCTGTGGCTACTGCTCGCAGTGTCGTTGGGCATCGCCAGGCGCGACACGATGCCGGTACCCTTTGCCGTCTGGTTGCCGATCATGGCAGCCGAAGCCTCGGTGGTGGCCGTGCCGTTCCTGCTGGATCGGCTGCTCGCGCCGCCGGTCGGGGGTGCGGTTGGCACGCTCGTCTTTCCGGTCGCGATGGTTGCCGCCGAGTTCCTCCGCTCGCGCCTGACGCCGGCCGCCACCTGGGGCTCGATTGCCTACTCGCAGTACGGGTTTCCGCCGATCATGCAGGTGGCCGCTTTTGCCGGCATCTGGGGCATTACGTTCCTGATTTCCTGGTCGGCCTCGGCTTTCGAGCTGGCCTGGCGTTTCGGCTTCGATGCGTCAGTCCGCGGCGCCTGGCTGCCATGCGCCATCACCGTCGGCGCGGCGCTGGTGGCAGGCGGAGTTCGGCTCGCGATTGCACCGGCGGCTCACGTTTCGATTCCGATCGCGACCGTCAACCGGCCGGTCGATCTCCTCGTTCCTGGCGAGATGACGAGGGTCTCCGAGGGACGGGTCGCGGCGTCGGGGCGCGATGTCGAGCGGGCCAGGCTCGAGAAGCTGCAGGACTGGTTTCTGGGCGAGACTCGCCGGGCGGCGCGGGCCGGGGCTCGCATGGTCGTCTGGCCGGAGCAGAACCTTCTGGTCTTTGCGGAAGACGAGCCGGCGTTCCTGGCGCGCGCGCGCAAGGTGGCCGCCGACGAGCGCGTCTATCTGGCAATCGGAATGGGCACTATCCATGTCGGAGAGCCGCTGCCCTTCGAGAACAAGCTGGTGCTGATCGACCCGTCCGGCGCGACCGTCGGCTCGCACCTCAAGAACCGGCCGGTGGCGGGTTGGGAAGAAAGCATCATGCGACGCGGCCGCGATGGGATCCTGGTTGTGGCAACAGCACTGGGCCGCATGGCCGGCGCCATCTGCTTCGAGGCCGACTTTCCCGAGTTCATCAGGCCTGCCGGCATGCAGGCCGCGGATGTGTTGATCGTGCCTGCGAACGATTGGCAGAGCATCAAACACCTCCACCTGCAGATGCACGTGTTTCGCGCGATCGAGAACGGCGTCTCAATCGTGCGGGCGGCCGCTTCCGGGATCTCTGCCGCCGTGGACTCTCGCGGCCGGGTCCTCAACGTCTCGGACTACTTCACGGCCGCCGACCGGACGATGACGGCGAACCTTCCGGTCGAACGCGTGCCAACCGTGTATGCAAAGATCGGAGACGCGTTCGCGTGGTCATGCGTGGCAGCGCTGGCCGCGACGTTCGTGCTTCGGATCGTCTTCCATCGATGAAAGACATCCCCAACGGGAGAGTCGGAGCGATGCGCATCACGCTGGTTGGTCCGGGCGGTGCCGGCAAGACGACGATCGGCGCTTCGCTCGCGGAGCGATTGAGAATCGCGTTCGTGGATCTCGACCGGCGCTTCGAGGCTCGTGCCGGTGACATCAGCGAGTACATCGATCGCTTCGGATACCGCGCCTACGCGCGCAAAAACGTCGAGACATACCGGACGCTGCACAATGACGAATGCCGGTGGGTTGCCGCTTTGTCGTCCGGCTTCATGACTTATCCAGAAGACATCCATCCCGAGTACCCGAGGCTCCGGATGGCGATCGAGGAGAGTCCCACCACGTTCGTGTTGATTCCGTCGCTCGACCGCGACGCCTGCGGTGCCGAGACCGTGCGTCGGCAGCTCAGCCGGCCGTTTGCGCGGTCTGCCGCCGCAGAGAAAGCGGTGATCGGGGAGCGGTTCCCTCTCTACACCGGCTTGCGTGCGCGGAAAATCGAGACAATGCGGCCGATCGGCATCGTTGTCGATGAGCTGTTCAGACTCGCATCGCCGAGACCGGATTGATTCTCGCGGCCCGCCGCGCCGGCAGCCAGCTCGCCGTCAGCACCGTCACGAGAAGCACGGCGGCAGTTGCCGCCAGCGTGAGCGGGTCCTGCGGGGCAATGCCGAACAGGATCGATCGTCCGAGACGGCTGACCGCCGCGACGCCGAGCCCGCCGGTGACGCAGCCGGCGAGCGCGAGCATCAACGACTCCATGACGACCAGACGCGCCACCGAATTCGACGATGCGCCGATCGCCATCCGAACCGCGATCTCGCGTCGGCGCTGCGCGACCGTGTAGGCGAGCAAGGCGTACACACCGGTCGCGGCGGTCACCAGGCCGGCGGCGGCGAACAAGCCCACGAACAGCATCGCGAACCGATCCTGCTGCATGGTGTCGTCGAGCAGGCGCTCCATGGTGGTGACGGAGTGAACCGGCTGGTCGTGGTCTACGGCCAACGCCCGGGCGCGTGCGGCTCGGGCCAACGCCTCGGGGTCGATCGTCGTCCGAACCAGGAGGTTCATGACGAGATACGGATTCTGCGCGTGCGGGATGAAGATCTCGGGCGCCGGCGCGCTGCGCGGGCCGTCGTACCTGGCGTCGCGGACGACGCCGACGACGCGGCGCGGCGTCGCGCCGCCCTGGTAGTCCAGGATGAGTTCGCGGCCGACGGGATCCTGACCCTGCCACGCGCTCCGAGCCAGGCTCTCGTTGATGATGATGACCCGCGGCCCCTGCAAGGTGTCCTGCGCGGAGAACTCACGGCCCGCGACGAGCGGCAGTCCAAGCGTGCTGAAGTATTCCGGTGTTGCCATGCGCACGTTTGCCACGGTGGCGGTGTTCCCGCTGGTCGGCGCGCCTTCCAGCCAGTACGGCCGATAGAAATCGGAGCCGATCGTGCTCATCGGCAGGACGGTGACCGCGGCCGCCGCCGCAACCCCTGGCAACTCGCGAATCGAATCGAGGACGCGGCCGTAGTAGTCGGTCACGCGGGGGCCCTGGTATCTGGTTACATCGGGCGAGATTCGCAGCACCAGCAGGTTCCGGACGTCGAAGCCCGGGTCTACACGCTGCAGCCGCGCGAAACTGCGGACCAGAAGGCCCGCGCCGACGAGGAGCACGACCGTGACACCGATCTCGGCGACCACGAGCGCGCGCCGCACCTGGCTGCCGCGCCGCCCAGAAATCGGCGCGCCTTCCTTCAGCGCCGCCGCGATCGCGGGGGCACTGCCTCGAAGGCCCGGGAGTACGACGCCGGCGAGGGTGACCAGGAGCGAGATGGCCACGGCGAACGCGACGACCTGCGCGTTCACCTCGACCTCGTGCAAGCGGGGGATGTCCGACGGAGCGAACGCGACGGTGCCGCTCAGCGATCCGATCGTGAGCACGATTGCCACGAGTGCCGTGAGCGCCGCCGAGAGTCCGCTTTCCGCGAGGTGTTCCTTGACGATGCGGCTCCGGCCGGCGCCCAGCGCCAGGCGGATCGCAGTCTCACGCGCCCGCGCAGCGCCGCGGGCGATCGCCAGGCTTGCCACGTTGGCGCAGACGAGCAGAAGAAGACAGGACACCGCGCCGAAGACGAGCAGCAGCTCGGTGCGGCTCGATCGTACGAGCTGTTCGTTCAGCGGGACCAGCTGAACGCTCCAGCCGGCATTCGTGCGCGGATGATCCGCGGCGAGGCGGGATGCGAGCACCTCCATCCTCTCGCTCGCAGCCTCGCGCGAGAGGCCGGCGGTCACTCGACCGACGACGTTCAGGAACCGGAAGTCGCGCGGAGGGCCGTCCGGAAAGCGGGCGCCGCGATACGCCTCGCGAACGTCCCACGGTGTCCAGAAGCCTGCGCCAGCGTCCGGTACCGCGAAATCGGGAGGCATGACGCCGAGGACGCGCCAATTCCGTCCTTCGACATACACGGTGTCGCCAACCAGCGCCGGATTCGCGCCGAGGTTCTGCCACAGCCGATGACTCAGCACCAGCACCGGCTCGCGGCCGCCGGTCCGGCCTGACGCGATCGACGGCGTACCCGCATACTCGTCGTCGGCAAAGGTCCGGCCGAGGAGCGGCGCGCGGCGGAAGACCGCGAAGAAGCCCTTCGTCACCTGGACACCGGTGACCGGCGCGCTGCCGTCCCGCCCGCGGAGCGTCGCCGATGCCGTCCACCACGCGGTGATCGCCTCGAAGGCATCGCTCCGAGCAACCCAGTCGTCCACGTTGCCGGGCGAGGGTCCCTCGACGCGATTCTGCGTGGCGTTCCACTCCCAGAACATGACCAGCTGTTCCGGGTCGGCATAGGGGAGCGGCTTCAGGATGACCGCGTTGATCAGGGCGAACAGCGTTGTCGTGGCCGCGACACCCAGGCCGAGCAGCAGCGACACCGTCACGGTGAAGCCAGGCGCTCGGATCAGCGAGCGAACCGCTCGGGCCAGATCGTGGGTGGCACCGGCCGCGAGATCCCAGATCAGGGCGAGCCAGGTCGCCGTTACCGCGGCGCCTCCCCGCACGCGCGCCGTGTCCAGCAGCCGCTCCGCATCGTCCTGGATCGCGCGCCGCTCGTCGGTATCCCGGCCGCGCAGCAGCCGAAGGAGCCGGTTGTAGAGCCTCATGCGCGTCCTTCCTTGCGCAAGGCCCGGCTGGCGCGCGCGAGATCGACAATCGCTTCGAGGCGGCGGACCTCGGCGCTCAGCACCCGCTTGCCGAGGGGCGTCAACGCGAAATAGCGGCGCCGCTCGTCGTCATCGGTGGGCCGCTCGGAGGCCTCGGCGATCCAGTCGAGATCTTCGAGCTCGCGAAGGGTTCCGTACAAGGCCGCCGGCCAGAGGCGCACGAGTCCCTCCGTGCGCGCCGCGACCTCCTGCATGATGCCGTATCCGTGGCGCGGGCCATCGGCGAGGGCCAGCAGGACGTGCAGGACCTTGGGCTTCAACGGCAGCAGGTGATCGACGCTTCGCTGTCTGTCGGCCATGTGACTGGCCAGTATATATATCGTTTAATATACAAACGCAAGCAGGCAAGGAGAGGGCGGCTCCGCCGCGAGCCGGGGAAGGGCGACCGGCGGCAGCCGTTATCGCTGGAGCGATCCGCCGTGGAGGAGCGTGTAGCTGGCGATCGGACGGTCCTCGCCGCCTTCGTGTGTGGTGAGCAACACTTCGACCTCGACGACGGGGAGCTCCCGCACCCAGCTTGCCGGCAGCGCGTAAATCAGCTCACCGTGCGGGCCGCCGGCCACCGGTGCCGTGGCCCGGACCACCTCCGCGCCGGCGACGCGCTGTGACATGGTGACTTCGCCGGCGCCGCCAAAGTCTGCGCGGAGCCGCAGCGCCAGCAGTTCGTCGCTGTCCCATACCGCGCACGGAACCATCGCGCCCGGCGACACCACGAACGATCGCACCCGCACGCCCTCGCGCGCCAACCGGTTCAGGACGTCGTCGGTGACGAAGCCGCCGACTTCCGCGGATCGAACCGCGGGTCGAATCGCGCGCAGAAGCGCGTCGAACTCCGCCGCCCGGGCGCTGCAGTCGGCGCAGGAGAAGAGGTGCTCCTCGATGGCGTCCGCCTCGGACGCGGGCAACTCGCCCGCGGCGTAATCGGTCAGATCGGCGAGGGCGAGTCGCTCACATCCTGAGGCGTTCATGATCGGGCCTCCCCGAGCACACAGTCGCGAAGCCGGGCCATCGCCCGATGGCGGATGGCGCGGACCGCGCCCGGCGAGACGCCGAGGTCGTCCGCGATGCGCGGTGCTTCCCGCTCGGCGTAGAAGGTGAGCAGCAACACCAGCCGGTCGCGCTCGGCGAGCCCCCGCAGGCAAGCAGCCACGCGCGGCGCGTCGAGCGAGGCGAGAGACATCGGCGCCGTTTCCGCCGCGGTCGGCATGAAGCGGGCGGCAAGCGCTTCCCGCCGCCGCGCCACTCGGCGTTCGCCGTGGGCCATCATCCGGCTGGCTCCCAGGATGAACGAACCAATCTGCTCCGGC
Source organism: Vicinamibacterales bacterium (assembly GCA_035495795.1). GTDB lineage: Bacteria > Acidobacteriota > Vicinamibacteria > Vicinamibacterales > UBA2999 > VFZN01. The sequence continues at coordinate 46,513 of DATJFF010000196.1, read as the reverse complement.
TTCTGCACTTCACCGGCGTGCAAGCGTTCGATCGTCAGCAGCAGCACCTCTTGCGCGAGGTCCTCGGCCGCCGCTTCGTCGCGCAGGTGCCGGCGTCCATACAACCGGACCCTGGGCGCGAAGCGACGGTATAACTCGGCTTCCTCGGCGTCGGTCGATCCCGGCAGCCCGCTGGCAATGCGGCGGGCGAGCCCCTCGTCGCTGACCGCGTCGAGCGTGGCGTCGGTCTCCGGCATCGCCATCAGGTTGCTGGAAAACCCGGCAACCTGAAAGTGAAAAGTGACGGCGCACCGTCAGGCCTTCGCGCCGGCCAGGTCCAGTGCCGACACTCCAAGGCGATTCTGGAGCATGTCGGCAGCATTGCGCAGCGCGGCCGCGGCGTCGCCGACGAACGTGGACCCGTGCATCGCGGCGAGCACGCGCGGCTGCAGGTCGGCAAGCTCGTTCAGCCGCCGCCGTGTCGCCGGCGTCAGCGGCACGTAATCCATGAGCACGGGATGCTTCTGGTACGCCGCCACCGCCGCGTCCCATCGGCCCAGCACGTCGTTGGAGGTCACCGGCTCGACGTCGCCGAGCTGGTGAAAGAGGTCGGAGCAGAGGAGCACGCCCGTCGTTTCTTCGAACAGCACCCCGGCGTCCCATCCATGCGGCAGGTGCGGCGTCGGCACGAAGCGATAGCGGTGCTGGCCGGTCTCGATCACCTCGTCCTTCCCGAGGCCGCGGGCCGGGCGATCGGCGAAGTCGTCCAGGTTGACGGCGGCGCCAACCTTGCTGCACACGGGCTGGGCCTTGGGAGCGACGGCGAGCCACTGGTTCAGGGCGCCGCACTCGTCGACCTCGAAATGGCTCCAGCTGATCCAGCGCAGCGTGGCCGGGTCGATGATCTGCGCGACCGCGTCGCGGACTTCCGGGAACATCCGGCGCATCCCGGTGTGGAACAGGAGCGGCTCGTCGTCCCTGATCAGGAAATGGTTGAATTGCAGGTCGAACTGCGGCGCATAAACCGAGACTCGAAACAAATCTGGCGCGACTTCGTCGATCCGGGCCATCTGTCACCTCCTGACGCGGTCACTTGCGTGCGTCTGAGTGGAAGTGTCACGACCAGGCCAGGTGTTACGCGGCCCGGGGACCGGCCTCAACGCGTGCTCTTCTCCCGCTGCCGCCGCGCGTCTTCCAGCCAGCGGGCCATCTGCTCGTCCTTTGCGGCATACAACGCCCAACCGCTTGCGGTGCCGCGCCAGCGGTAGTCCTCGATTGTCATGTCGATGCCGCGATCGATCAAGAACCGCATCGCGGCGTAGTTCGCGTGGAAGACCAGCTCGTGGAGGATGCTTGCCGGTTCGTGTGAGCTCCAGTTCGTGTTGATGTCGGCGCCGTGTTCGAGGAGGAAGTCGGCCACCTCGAAGTGGCCGTTGATCACGGACCAGGCCAGCGCGCTGTCGATGACGTGCTGCGGCGCCGGCGCTCCCCAGTGGAGGTCGTCGTGCATCCGCGCCTGCCGGTTGCTGCATGGATAGTGATGGTCGAGAGCGCCCAGCCGCGGCGCGCCGTTCTCGTCGAACCACCGTTGCACCTTTGAGAGGTGTCCCATTCCCGCGGCATGCGGGAGGTCGTCCGGCAGTGGCCAGATCCGGGTGAGGATGGGAACGAGATGCGGATGGGCATACGTGAGCGCGAACTCGATGGCCTGCGATGGCGGCGGCGGCCGCCGCCCGACGAGCGCGGGATCGAGATCGAGCAATGCGGCAATGAATTCTCCGCGATCCCGTACCGCCGCCCGCTCGACGAGCCCGACCTGGAACCCCAATTCTGATTCACCAAGCAGCCACGGCTCGCGCTTCAACCCGTCGACGAAGGTGGGCAAGTCGCCCTCCTGAACGGCGCGCATGAAGCGCTCCATCAGATACGCCTGCCACGGTCCGGCGGGCGCGGCGTCGGTGAAGGTCAGTGCTCGTTCCGCGCACAGGAATGTGACGAACGCGAGCCGGCCCATACCGCCATCAACGTGTGCGCCGAGCGTGGGCTCGAGCGCGATCGATCGCTCCAGGAGAAGTAACGCGATGCCCTCGTGCTCGAAGCGGCAGGCGCACATGAACGCGTCGTTGATCGCCGCCAGATCGACACCGCTTTCATCGAGCAACGCGCGAACCGCGTCGCGGTCGCCGAGCGCGGCCCCAAACCTGAGCGTGTGCGGAAGCAGGCCTTTACCGTGAAACAGCCGCAAAAGCCCTCTGGCGCGGGACTGGATGAGGCCGTCGACGATTGATGGCGTCACGGCCGCACCACGGTCGATCAGCAGCTCCGCGCACGCCGCCCTGGTGAAGGCCTGTTCGCGGCTGGCGTCGAAGCTGTCGCCATACGAGCTCGTCGCGAGACCGAGCAGGCCGCCGTCGGTGCTGCTGCTCCGCCAGCTCAGTAGCGCCGGATACTCGGCCAGCAGTTGCTTCAGGCGTTCGACATCGTTGTCGTGAATGATGCGGCGCGCCTGCTCTGCCGCCGACTCGAGATTGTTGCCGGGGCCAGTCCCCACTGCGAAGCGCCTCTCTCAGGCCGATGGTGCGGCGTCGGCGTGCCGGGTTGGCGGCGCGCTGGCCTCGGCTCGCCGCTCTGCCGGATGCTGGGAGATCGCCGCCAGCAGCTCTTCCAGCGCCGCCGGCGACAGCGGCTTCGTCAGGTGGCTGTCGCAGCCGGCCTCGCGGGCCTTGCGGCGATCTTCGTCTTGTCCCCATCCAGTCAGGGCAGCGATGTGGAGATTCCTCAACTCGGGGATTTCGCGCAGCCGCCGGGCCACGTCGTACCCGTTCATTACCGGCAGGCCGATGTCGAGGAACACCACGTCAGGGTCGAACTGACTTGCGACCTCGATTGCGGTCGCGCCATCGTGCGACAGCCGCGTGTCGTGGCCGAGGCGCGCCACCGCCAGCTCCAGCATCTCCGCGGCATCGAGATTGTCTTCCACGATCAACACCCGAAGGGCGCGTCCAGCGGCGATCGGCGGCCGTTCGGCCGGCACTGCCGCCGCCACTGCCAGCGTGGTTGGCAGGCGGATCTCGACTTCGGTTCCCTGGTTCGGGCCCGGGCTGTGAATGCCGATCCGGCCGGAGTGCATCTTCACCAGCCGTCGCGCCAGCGTCAGTCCGATCCCCAGGCCGCTGGTCGTCCGGTCGAGCACCGGCTCCACCTGGTGGAACATATCGAACACACTCGGCAGGACGTCGGGAGGGATGCCGACGCCGGTGTCGCGGATACGCACGACAACTTCACCGGCCTGCTGATTGGCAGTGAACCAGATCTGCCCGCCGCGTGGCGTGAATTTCACCGCGTTCTGCAGCACGTTGGTGAAGACCTGCACCAGGCGGGCGCTGTCGCCGTCGACGAAAATCCCGCCGGGCGGCGGCTGCACGTGCAGGGTCTGATCGGCCGCGGTCGCAAGCGGTGAGATCGACTCGACGGCCAGCGCCATCAGCCGGCCGACGTCGAGCGGCTCGCGGCGCAGCTGAATCTTGTTGGCGGTGATCCGGGACACGTCGAGCAGGTCGTCGACGAGCCGCACGAGCTGCCCGACCTGGCGCTCGATCACGTCACGAGCCCGGACGCCCGTGGGCTGCTGGGCGTCCGCTTTCAGGGCCTCGAGCGCGAAGCGGATCGGGGCCAGCGGATTGCGAAGCTCGTGCGCGAGCGTCGCCAGGAACTCGTCCTTGCGTTGATCGGCTTCGGTCAGCTTGGCGGTGCGGTCGCGGACCCTGAGCTCCAGTTCCCGATTGAGCGCGTCGGCGTCGCTCTTGGCCCGCTGGAGGCTCTCGATGAGATCCTCGTTGGCAAATCGCAGGCGGAACGAGGTTTCCATCGCCAGATGGAATCGCCACGTCGTCAGGACCGTGGCCACGGTGAAGAGCGCGGCGAGGAAGGCCATCATCAGGTGGCCTCGGTCGCCTTCGAGCGCCAGGCGCACCGCCGTGAGAAATCCGGTCGGCAGCAGGAAGGTGAGGAACGCCTCGGGGCGTGCCGCGAGGAGCGAGGCTCCGCCGAGCATCACGCCGCCGATGGCGAAGACGGCCAGCAGCTCGCTCGCCGACTCACCGGGCCGGTAGAGCACGAACGCGCCGGCCCCCCAGCCGACCGCCGCCATCCCGGCGAAGGCCACGAACGCCGCCGTCCATCGGCCGATGGTGGCGTCGGCGGGCGTGGCCCGCCGATACAGGTTCACCAGCACCAGCCTCGCCGCCGAGACCAGTAGCGCGTACACCAGCCACGTCAGAATCGCGACGCGAGGGCGCAGATCCCAGTGCGCGTAGGCGAGCAGCGACGCGATGACGATGGAGACGACCGTCCCGGTGTTGGCATTCTCGTAGAGCAGGCGGGTTTCCGCCGCTTGCACCTGCGATTGCCGTTGCCGGTCGCCGACCGACCGGTCCGCCATGAGCCCTCCTGGCGGCGCGCGAGCAGACGTGAGCCGGTGGGGGGGCAGGAGGAGCCGTTACCAGGCAGACACGCGCACGCTGCGATCGCGAACCTCGTCCATCGTATGCGATCGAGGGTCCGCGTGGCTGAGTCCGTGGACTTCGCGACACGGCCCTGCGCCACCGATCCGAAGGCGATGGCGAGGTGGCCCAAGCACGGGCCGCGGCGGCGCTCGGCGTCCAGGTTCAGCGTCCAGGCCGCCACGCCGGCGTCCCCTCTTCCCACTGGTTGTCGGTGAGCTGCTGCACGTCGGTGCCGTCGGCGCGCATCACGAAGATGTCGCCATAGGGCTGCGGCGCGTTGGTGTAGATCGCTTCGTCCTTGAACCCGTAGCGCGCGCTGGCGAACACAATCCGGCTGCCATCGGGCGACCAGCCCTGATGCGCGTCGTTGCCCGGGGTCGCCGTCAGCCGCTTGAGGCCGGATCCGTCGGGCGCGATTGAGAAGATCTCGTAGTCGTTGTCGACGACGCGCGAGAACAGGATCAGGTCGCCGCGGGGAGACCAGAGCGGGAAATTGTCGTAGCCCTCGGTGAGCGTGCGAACCGCCCTGCTCTGCACGTTCATGATCCGCAGCCCGTCGCCTTGCGGGCCGAAGGTCCGGTAGACGAACTCGGTTCCGTCGGGCGAGGGCGACGGGAAGCCGTTGTTGTTGGGACCCTTGGTCAATTCCTGATAGCCGCTGCCATCCGCGTTGATCGTCGCGACCTGCGCCCCGCCATCGACGCGATCGGGCTTGCTCAGGAAAAGATCGTGAAACATGTTGAAGAACAGGCCGAAATGCCCGACCCCGAACAGGATGGTGTGGCCGTTCGGCGTCCACTGCGGCCCGAGCACGCTGAGGGTCTTGTCGTGAAACAGCACGGTGCGCGTATTGGTTGCCGCGTCGACCACCAGCAGGTTGTTCCCGTCCGGCGTCGGCACGTAGTTGGCCATCACGAACTTGTCGCCGGTCCGGTTGAACGATGGCTGGACTTCGCCGAGGCGAAGCTCGTAATGCGGTTGGCGGCTCCAGATCGGTGATCCCAGGGAACTACCGGGAGGCGGAACGACCTTGTGGAAGACAACCCGTGAACCGTCCGGAGACCACGCCGCGTACTGAATCGGGCCCTTGGGCCCGGTCTTGCCGCTGGCATAGTGAATGCCGTTCGCGGTTCGGTCCTTGCGGATGAAGCCGATGTCGCCGGCGGAAACAAAGGATGGCGCGATCTTCACTCCGGGGCCGGTCGCCGCCTCCGACGAGCCGCCGTCGAGGTCGAAGGTCATCAACCGCGTCGTACCGTCGCTGGTCACGGCGGTCCAGCGGAAATCGATCGTGTCCTGGGCCGACATGCAGTACGCGATGACGCGCCGGCTGTCCGCCGACCACTTCGGGCTGCCGCAGAAGCCACCGCCGGTGCCGAGGCGTTTCAGACCGCTTCCGTCCGGGTGAATCACGTAGATGTCGACCACGTGGAGCGCTTCCCATCGGCCATGCGCGAACGGCAGGCCGTTGCCGCGATCGGACGAGAACGCTATCCACTGGGCATCCGGCGACCACGACGGCCGGAAATCACCGCCCGCGCCCGACGTGAGCGAATGTGCTTCGCGCGACCCGATCTCCAGCGTCCAAAGGTCGGCCGTACCACCCCCGCGGGTGCTCACGAACACCAGTCTTCGCCCGTCTGGAGAGAACGCGGCCTGGTCGTCGTAGGCGGGACTGTCGGTCAGGCGCTCGAGACCGGTGCCGTCCGGATGGACGCGAAACAGGTCGGCCGATCCGCTCCGCTCCGACGTGAACGCGATCCAGGCGCCGTCGCGCGACCACGTCGCGTCGTAGTCGAGGCCGCGGTCCGCGAGCAGCGCACGCTCGTCGGTCCCGTCGGCGTTGGCGACGAAGAGTCCAAGCTGGCCTGGCGCCGGGAACACGCGCGTAACGTAGATCTGCTCCGCCGGCGACTGGACGGCGAGCGTGGCGGAGACGAACAACGCGAACAGGGGGCGGAGCATGGGCTGATTCTATGGCACGAGCTCGACCGTTGAACGGGCACGCGGACGCGTTACAATGCCGCCTCCCGCCGGCGCGTTCGCGGACACCCCGCGACGCGGCCACGCTGTGAAGTGAGGATCATGATCAACCGACGCTTCATCCTGACCGCCATCGTCGTCTGTGCGCTGAGCCCGCTCGTCAGCGGTGCGCCGCAGGCCAAGTACGACTATTACCTCACCGGCAACGCCGCCGACGCCACCGGCGACACGACTCTCGGGATCGGCCTGATGGGCGGCGGGACCGACGTCGATGCGCTCTTCACCTGGATGAGCGAGCGCGCCGGCGGCGGCGATTTCGTCGTCATTCGCGCCTCGGGCGCCGACGGCTACAACCAGTACGTCTACGACCTCGGCGATTTCGACTCGGTCGAGACGCTGGTGCTGAAGAATCGCGAGGCTTCCTATAACCCGTTCGTCCTCCAGACGATTCGCAACGCCGAGGCGCTGTTCATTGCTGGCGGCGATCAGTCCAACTACGTCAACTTCTGGAAGGGTACGCCGGTCGAGGATGCCATCCACGAGCTGGCCGCGAGGGAGATTCCGATTGCGGGCACCAGCGCCGGCACCGCAATCCTGACCGAGTTCGTCTACGCGGCTCAGCGCCAGTCTGCGGTCTCGAGCAAGTCCCTGGCCGATCCGTTCAACAGCGATATCACCCTCGACCGTGACTTCCTGCACCTGCCGCACATGAGCGGCTTGATCTCCGACCAGCACCTGATCGAGCGCGACCGGCTTGGACGAACGCTCGCCTTCATGGCCCGCATCGTCCAGGACGGATGGCAGGCCGAGAGCCGCAGCATCGCCATCGATCGCGAGACGGCGGTGCTGGTCGACGCCCGGGGCGACGCCACAATCGTGGCGAACGCGGACCATGTGACTCCGTACGCATACTTCATCCGCGGCGGCAGGCCGGAAGTCTGCCAGCCGAAGACGCCGCTCACCTACCGCAACCTTCAGGTATTCCGGGCGCAGCCGGGCAGCCGGTTCGACATCCCGAGCTGGTCGGGCCACAACGGCACGACGTACTCACTCGACGTCGTCAACGGCGTGATCACGTCGACGCAGCCTGGGGGATCGATCTACTGAGGTCACGGGACCACTAGCGGCAGTGAATCGGCCCTCGGAGCCGGGTGACGTCCGATTAGAAGTACACGGTAAAGCCCAGCGTCCACATCGATCCCCGGTGGCCGGGCAGAAGCCCGCCGATGAGGCCCCTGTCCTCATCGTCGTCATGGCCGAAGTCGAGGAACGTGTAGCGGTAGTCCCCGTGAACTCCGAAGTGCCTGTTCGCCAGGACTTCCAGGCCGATGCCGGCGTGCCAGCCGAACTCGGTCGTGCTGACGCTATTTCCGGCGCCATCGAGCGGCTCTACGGAGCGCTTGTACCAGCCGGGCCCGCCGAGGAGGAACGGCGACACGCGGCCGGTGGCAAGCCGGAGGAGGAGCGAGGTCTGGATCGGTGTCTCCGTGACCTTCTGGTTGATGATCTCGAGCGATTCCGAGTGCCGATCCAGCGACACCTCGAAGCCGAACCGCGAAGAGAGCATGCGGATCTGACCGCCGAAGTAACGCATCGTGTCGACGTCGACATCGATGTTGGCGTCGGAATTCGGGGTGACCCAGGCGATCCGCGGCCCGATCCCGAAGCCCTGGGCGAACGCGGGTTCGGCCCGAGCCAGCAGACAGCCGAAGGCAAACAGCGCGATTGTGGCGTGAATCTGACGCGTGCGGACGGGCGGCATGGGACACTCCAGCCCCTGACAACGTCACCGCGGCTCGCCGGCGGGTAGAGGGCCTGTCCTTATATCGGAGCCGCACGGTCAAATCTGCAACGGGGGCGACGACGATTCATTCCACACGCTTCAGCGTGACCCTCACCGGAGGGGCGCTCGCGGCTGAAGGCGTGCGGACCTGGGTCAGGGTCAGGGTGTCGGCCTTCCGCTCGTAGGTATAGACGCTGGCGGCGCCGTTCGACATCGCGGCTGGATTCTTCGCCACTGAGGCGTGCATCGTGACGCGGTTGTCGTCGGTCACCTCGAACGTGCCGGCCTCGCCGACAAACGGCCCCCACACCGCGCGCAGCTCGTCTGCCGAAGCCGATGCCGGGTTGTCCAGCACAGGCCGCGCACCATCCGCGTGGACTTCGACGCGGCTGTAGTGAGTGCCATGGAAGATCGCCAGCGTGGCGCCGGGTGTGAACCTCTGCGGCGTCGGTCCGGGGACCACCACCTCGACCGTCTGCCACACGCCCTGGAATGCCGCCCGGGAGTCGGTGGTGCGCGCCGACACCACTGTCGCCACCAGCAGTGCCGCGCCGAGCCCCGACAGGACCACGAGAACGCTCGAATGCATCGACATTGGAGACTCCTTGTTTCACGCGCATGGACGGTTTCGATGATCCACGCGTGGGTTCGAGTCTCCGCTGCACCGCGATGCAGCTCAAGCGCCATCACGCGCCGGGGCGCGAGTGGCGTCTGATGGCGCACTGCTACGCTATCCTGTCGCTGCCATGAGCGACGCCTCGGGCGGTCCGCCGCCAGGAAGTGCGGGTGAGCGCGGCCGGCTCGATTCATGGAAGGAGATCGCGGCGTTTCTCGGCCGGGGCATTCGCACGGTCCAACGCTGGGAACGCGACGAAGGGCTACCGGTGCATCGCCTTCCTCACGCGGAGCGCGGCAGCGTCTTCGCCGATCCGGCAGAGCTCAGCGCCTGGTGGAAGAGCCGCCAGATCGCGCCGCCCGCGCGATCGATGGCGCCCGGCGGGGATATCGCCGGAGCTCGCTTGCAGCGCGTGACCTCGACGAGCGCCGCCACGTTCTGGCCCTCGCTCTCGTCTGACGGGCGGATGGTCGTCTACGTGTCGGATGCGGGGCAGGATGGCGCGATGCCACAGCTGTGGCTGCAGCAGGTGGGCGGTGCCGCCGTGCAGCTCACGACCGGCATGAGGGAGTGCGCGGAACCGGCATTCTCAGCCGACGACACGCGCGTGATCTTCAACGCCGCGGCCGACTCCACGCGTCACATCTACGAGATTCCGGCGCTGGGCGGGCAGCCGCGCGTGCTGAAGCGCGCCGCGCGAAATGGCCGGTTCTCCCCTGACGGCAAGTGGCTCGCGTATCTCGCCATTGAGTCGGGCGAGGTTCGACTGGCATCGAGCGACGGCGAAGAACGCGTGCCGGCGACAGGTCTCCAAGATGTCACGTCCGTCACCTGGTCGGAAGATTCCCGGCATCTGCTCGTCGTCGGGCATCGGGACTCCTCGGCCGAGCGCGATTGCTGGATCGTGCCGGTGGACGGCGGCGCGCCCGTCGATACTGGCGCATTGGGCCAGGCGCGGCGCCGGGAGCTGATCGTCATCTCGATGGCAATCGCCTGGATGGGCGATTCGATCTTCTTCACCGCGGCCGGACGGCCGGGCATCCACCTGTGGCGGCAGCGCATCTCGCCGAGGACCTTCGAGGCGATTGGTGTACCGGAGTTGATGACGCCGGGCACCGAGTCCGCGTTCTTCCCGACCGGGGCTCGCCAGCGCCTGGCATTCGTCGGCGTGCATACCGACACGAACTTGTGGTCGGTCGGGATCGACCCGCGAACCGGCAAGGCCGAGGGTGCGCCGCGACGTCTGACTCGCGGCGCTGCCTTCGTCAGCCATTTCTCCGTGTCCCGCGACGGTCACAGGCTCGCGTATTTCGCGGCAGGACCGGGCGGCGCCGCGCTGCGCATCCGAGATGTCCGGTCCGGCACGGAGACGTCGCTCGACGCCGACACCCGCGGCGATCGCGGCTTCCCCGTGATCTCGCTCGACGGGACGCGGCTCGCGTTCGGGATGATGGTGCCCGGGCCGCCGCTCCGCCGTCCCGTTTTTGTCGCGACGCTCGCGGATGGAGAGTCGCGGCAGATCTCCGATGACTGCGGCGGCCGGCCGCGGCTCTGGCTCGACGAGGATCTGCTGCTCGCCGAGATGTTCGCCGCGGGCTCGACGCGGTTTGACATTCTGGACACGCGCAGCGGAAACCAGCGCCCGCTCCTGGCGTCATCCGATCGACGCCTTTCGAATCCGCGTCTTTCACCGGACGCCCGGTGGCTGGCCTTCGACGCGACGCCGCCAAGCGGAACGCCCTCGGTGCTCGTCGCGCGGCTCGCCGATGGTCACGGGGCAGGCGAGCCGGCATGGCAACTGGTGGAGGCCGCGGCGAGCCATCCGTTCTGGTCGAGGGACGGACGCTTGCTCTATTACCTGCCGACCACCCCGACGGTGGATATTCGAAACCGCGTGGCCGCCCGAACGTTCGATCCGCAAGACGGAGGCGTCGGCTCGGATCAGATTGACGTGCTCAGCCTCTCTGAAACCATTGTGCCGGCCATGGTGGCGTCGGCCGCGCCGATCGTCGCCGGCGATCAGATCGTGTTTCTGCTCGGGAACTACCGCGGCGACATCTGGATGATGGACCTGCCGTCGCGAGAGTGAATGCCGCCGGTTTCTGCGTGCCGGTCATTTCTTGGAGACAGGCACTTCGATCACCGGCGTGACCGTGGCGGTACTCCGCTTGAAACCAGGCCACAGGAACCGCTGGATCGCCATCGCGTCGTCGGCTTCGACGATGTAGAAGAGGACGTGCTGCGCGTTCGCGCCGTAACGTCCGATCAGCTTGACGCCGGGAACGTTCGGGTCGTAGAGCGTGTTCGAGCCTCCCTCATCGCGGGGACACGTTTCCGGAGTGTGTACTTGCGTGATGTGGAATAGCACGGAGCGCTCCTTGTCTTGAAATGAGATTGGATGCTGGACGGCGCGCGCTCGTCGGAGCGGTTCGTCGCTGGCGGCGGAGTATAGCAAATGGAGTCGCGGGCCCGAATGACTTCCGAGCTGGCTCATCCATGCAGCTCAAACATCAAGCGCACCAGGGCCGGGAATCGTTCGCGTGTGATGAAACGCGTACTCGCCGAGCAGGCGCTCGCCCTTTTCCGGATCGACAGCGACGAGACGCGCGATCAAAGTATTCGAGGGCGACGCTTTCGCCATGGTGATGGACTGCTGGCAGAGGACCGTGGGCGCGTCGTTCCGGACCGGGATGTCGGTCATGCGCAGGAGCTCAACGCCCTGCGCATCGCACCAGCTGAGATCGACGCGTGCGGCTTCGCTCAGGTCCGCGGCCAGACGGGCCACCAGCAGGTCATCGTCCAGGGTGACGGTGCACTGAACGCTGGTTCCCGGCGGCGCCGCGTACTCTCGCACCCGCTGGCCCGTTCTGGCAGCCTGCTTCAGGTATTCATCGCTGACGACGACGTGCAGGGAACCGGATCGCGCCAGCTTCTTCAGGCCCTCCGCCAGCGCAATCGCGTCGCGCAAGCGGTCCCCGCAGTCGTCGCACGTGAGCAGGTGCTCTTCGACGGCCTCCTCGTCCGCGGACGGCAGGATTGCCAGCCAGTAGTCCATGAGGGCCGCCTCATCGATCGGACTCGAACAGCCGGCGTGCCCCGACCCAGCGGCGGTCATGACGTGGCCTCCATGCAGATCCGCAGCTGCCGAAGTGCGCGGTGACGGATGACACGGACGTTGGACTCCGACGTGTCCAGGAATGCGGCCGTCTCGGCCGCGGTCTGCTCGTCGTAGAAGGTCAGGACGACCACCGACCGCTCTCGCTCGCTGAGAGCCTGGACGCAGCGTGCGAGCTGAGCGTCATCGAGCCGAGGCGCTGTTGGCTGGTCGGGCACCAGCGCCGAGCCAAATTCCGCCAGCAGCCGCTCCTGGCGGCGCGCGCTGCGGCGCAGGCCGGCCACGGTCATCCTGCACGTCCCCAACACGAAGTGAGCGAGCTTGTTCGGATCGCGCACCCTCCCGGACCGCAACGCTTCCAGCATTGCCAGCAACACCTGCTGAACGAGATCGTCAGCCGCTGGCGCGGACCGCAAGTGGCGAAGGCCGTAGAGGTGAATGCGCGGCGCCATCCGCCGGCAGACTTCCGCTTCGGCCTCCCGATCGCCATGGCCGATTCGCAACGCCAGATCGGCGTCGCTCAGCCCAACCGTCATCGGGCATCATTGTAAGAGAGCTGCGGACCACTCGGGTTCACGCCTCTTCCGGTAGCGGGCCGAGCAGGTCGATGTTGAATCTGGCGGCCGCGTCGGCCAGCCTGGCCATGTCGGGCGGCGCGGGCGCCGCGTCGAGCGGCGCGCACAGTTCCACCACGAACTTCTCGAAGCCGGCCGGGGCACACAGCAGCAGCATCCGCGCAGGCTCGGTGCCGACGACCTTGAAGCCGTGTGGAATGTCGCGCGGGCCGTACACCCAGGTTCCGGGACCGGCGTTCATCCACTCGCCGTCGCACACGAAGCGCATCTGGCCTTCGAGCACGTAGAACGCCTCGTCCTCGTTGTGATGTCTGTGGTACGGAGAGGCAAGCCCGGGAGGCATGGTGAGCTGTTCCAACAGGCAGAATCGAGCGTCTGTCTGTTCGCTGGTCGCGTGCAGCACGGTCGGCGAGCCGAAGAACTGGAACGCGACATCCTGGCTGGTCTTGAGATAGTGCCTGCGGTTCTGGGTGATCACGGGGGCCTCCTGTCGCGGACCGTCATGTGCTCCGCGCTCTTACCCCCTATGTGTCACCAGGAGCGGATTTCGTTACAGCTGCAGACCCGGCAATGCCGCGGCCGGCGCTAGACGTCGGCGCGGAGTGCCGTGACCGGGTCGACGCGGGACGCACGCCTTGCCGGAAGATACGACGCGAGCAGTCCCACGGCTGCCAGGGTCACCGACATCGCGGCATACGTCGCCGGATCCATCGGGCCGACGCCGAACAGCAGCGCCGCCATCAGCCGCGTGAGCACCAGCGAAACGACGACGCCGAGGGCGATCCCCAGGACGATCATGCGAAGACCCTGTCGCAGGAAGAGCGTCCGCACGTCCCGGACCCGTGCCCCGAGCGCCATCCGGATGCCGATCTCCCGCGTCCGCAGCGCCGCCATATACGCGATAACGCTGTAGATCCCGACCAGGCCAAGGCACACGGCGACGACGGCGGCAATGCCGAGCATCGCCATCGCAAACGATGTCTGGGCCATGGAGCGGGCCTGGATCTCGTCGAGCGTCAGCACCGCCGCGAGCGGCAGGTCCGGATTGACCGACCAGACGACCTGCTGAACCTCGCGCATGAAGCCGACGGCGCCGACGCGGTCCGAACGCACCGCGTACGCCATCGTTCGCGTGGGGTAGTTGCTGCTCCCCATCGGCCAGTAGACAACGGCCGTTGCCGGATGATTCAGTCCATCGTCGCGCTCGTCGCCAACCACGCCAACGATCTCATGCCATTCATCTGACCCCCCGCCCCGCACCCGCCTCCCGAGCGCGCTCGAGGGTTCGTGCCAGTACTCCCGCGCGAGCGTGCTGCTGATCACCACCACCGGCCGCCGCGTGTACACGTCGGCCCACGTGATCGCGCGGCCGGCGACGATACGGTTGCCCATCGCTTCGAAAAAACCGGGTCCGACGCTCTTGTAGCGCCGGAGCGGCGGGAGCGTCCCTTCGGTCGGAGCGGCATCTTCGACGAAAAGAGGGTTCGCGTTGTCTTCCCCGTCCATGGTGATCGAGGACGCGAGACCGACAGAGGTGACACCGGGCACCTGCGCCAGCCGTTCGGCGATGTTCTGGTGTGCTCGCGCCACCTGCTCCGTGCCGGTGATCAGACGCCGCGGGATGGCAACGCGGAACGTCTGGACGGTCTTCGGCCGTGTGAAGCCCGGATCGATCTGCCGCATCGCCACGAACGTACGGATCATCAGCCCCGACACGACGAGCAGCGTCAGGGCCAGCGCCACTTCAGACACCGCCAGGATGTGCCGGGTGCGGTGCCGGGCCGGTCCGTCGCTGCTCGAGCGCCCACCCTCCTTGAGCGTTGTCGCCTGCGGCGTCCAGAACTTCAGGACCGCGATCGTGCCGAATATCGCGCCACTCAGCACGGAGATGAGGACTGTAAAGGACAGTACGGTCACGTCGATATCGATCTCGCTAACGCGAGGAAGCTCGGCCGGTGCCACGGTTCTGAGCACCCCGAGCGCGGCTTCGGCGAGCACCACGCCGACGGCGCCACCTGCGAGCGCCAACAGCACGCTTTCGGACAGCAGGGCCCGCGCGAGACGCGCCCGGCTGGCGCCGAGGGCCGCTCGCATCGCCAGTTCCTGCTGCCGCCCCTCGGCGCGCATGAGGAACAGGTTCGCGACGTTTCCGCAGGCAATCAGCAGCACGCCACCTACGGCGGCCAGCAGAATCCAGAGCATGCGTCCGATGTCGCCAACAACTTCCTCGACAAGAGGACGAACTTTCGGCTCCAGCTTCAGCACGCCGTAGGACTCCGGCAGGAGCGCGATCATCCCGGCGATGTCGGCGTTGGCCTGCTCGAGGCTGACGCCCGGCTTCAATCGCGCCAGCGCCTGGCGATCGAAGTTGATGCCGCGGAACGCGGTCGCGGCGTCCAGCTGCATCGGCAGCACCAGAGCGGCGTCGGTCCGCAGGAATCTGAACGACGGTGGCAGCACGCCGACGATGACCGTCGCCGCGCCGTCGATGGTCAGCGGCTGCCCAATCACGTTGTCGTCACCGCCGAACCGACGCTGCCAGTAGCCGTAGGTGAGGATCGTCCGCAGCGGCCGGCCCGGCGCGGTGTCCTCAGAGTTGAACAGGCGGCCGAGGTGCGGCTGCACGCCGAGAAGAGGCAGTGTGCTGTCTGTGACTGACAGCGCCTCGACTTGCTCCGGATCGCCTCGCCCGGTCACGGACACCTGATTGGTGTCCCAGGCGCCGGTCGCCTCGAACGCGCGCTGGTTGTCGCGATACGTGAGATAGGTCGCCGGGCCCTGGTTCATCGTCTCCAGGTTCACGCCCGGCCCTCGATGGAGCAGGGCGACGAGCGTGTCCGGGTCACGAAACGGCAGCGGCTTCAGCAGGACACCGTAGACCACGCTGAAAATCGCCGTGGTCGCGCCGATGCCGAGCCCGAGCGTCAGAATCGCTGTCGCGGCAAATCCCGGCTGACGTTTGAGGATGCGCAGCGCATAGCGGAGGTCCTGCGTGACATCCCCGAATGCGCGGCCGGTGGGCGCCGCCGGTGTGACTGGAAGCGGAGCGTTCGTCTGGCGGAGAGCCGCGATATGCCGCGACAGCGCGTCACCGCCCTCGAAGCCGGCAAGAGCGTGGCGGGTCGCCTCTTCTGGTGACGCGCCACCGGCAATGGACTCGCGGTATCGATCGTCGAGGTGCTGCGACAGCTCCTCGACGATGTCTGCTTCGTGCACCGGTGACAGCTGGAGCGGCGACAGCCGCGCCCGCACTTCGGCCTTCCAGTCAGGCATGGTCGTCTCCGGTCACGCGACGCACGGCTTCGACGAACGCTTCCCAGGTGCGTCGCTGCTCCGCGAGCACCAGGCGCCCCTCGGCCGTGACCTTGTAGAAGCGCCGGCGCCGCTCGTCCGGCTTCTCGACCCAGGTGCCCTTGATCCAGCCGCGCTCCTCGAGGCGATATAGCAGCGGATACAGCGAGTCGATGTGGAACTTCAGCTGTCCGCCGGATCGCGTTTCGATCAGCTTGCTCAGGTCGTAGCCGTGCCGGGGACGGGCATCGAGCAGCGAGAGAATCAGCAGCTCCGCGGATCCGCGTTTGAGCTCCCGGTCGAGAGCGCGCGCGTTGATACCTGACATGAACAGATAGTATGTGGACAGTGCTGGCCCCGGTCAAGACCGTGGGACCGCTTGGCAGTATCACTACCAAAAGTGACAATCTTGCCACTCGTGCCATTCCCAGGCGACTCGGTAATGTCGGATTCGGCTGCGGCGTGGAGCCGCGGCCAGGAGGAATTCGACAGTGCCGAAACTGAGCTTGTTCGTTCGTCTGGAAGCTAAGCCGGGGAAGGAAGCGGCGGTGGCCGCGTTTCTCGCGCAGAGCCTCGAGCTCGCGCGACTGGAGGCGACGACGCCGGTCTGGTTTGCGCTGCGGCTCGGGCCGTCAACCTTCGGGGTGTTCGACGCGTTCGCCGATGAGGCCGGGCGGCAGGCCCACCTCAGCGGACCGATTGCGCAGGCGCTGATGGCGCAGGCGCCGGACCTGCTGGCGTCACCGCCGGTCATCGAGCGCGTCGAGGTGCTCGGGGCCAAGCTGCCCAACGCGGCGTGAGCCACTTGAGCCGTGGGCTCGAAGGGTAGTTTCATACCGGAGTCATGAAACCAAAGAACACCATCTGCCTCTGGTTCGACAAGGACGCCCATGACGCGGCGCGCTTCTACGCCGCCACGTTTCCCAACAGCGAAGTAACCGGCGTTCACAAGGCGCCCAGCGACTACCCGGGCGGCAAGAAGGGCGACGTCCTGACGGTGGATTTCACCGTTCTGGGCGTCCCCTGTCTTGGCCTCAACGGCGGCCCGGAGTTCAAGCACAACGAGGCCTTCTCCTTCCAGGTCGCCACGGACAATCAGGAGGAAACCGACCGCTACTGGAACGCGATTGTCGGCAACGGCGGCAAGGAGAGCGCGTGCGGGTGGTGCAAGGACCGTTGGGGGCTCTCCTGGCAGATCACTCCGCGCGTGCTGACCGATGCGCTCGCGGCCGGGGGCGCCGAGGCGAAGCGTGCCTTCGAGGCGATGATGCCGATGAAGAAGATCGACGTTGCCACGATCGAAGCAGCGCGGCGAGGCTGACCCGGACGAAGCGCTGAGCACGCGGAGTTGTGCCAGGATCGAAATGCCAGCGCGACTGCCTGCCGAGGCGGTGTTTCATGTCACGTCGTTTGAGGAAGCTCTTGCTCGCGGGTCTCACCGCGTTCATCCCATTCCATGCGCTCGCGCAAACGTCCGGCTCGACTTCCGGATCCGCTCAATCGCCGGTGACGGCCCCTGTTGAGAGCACCCTGGCCACGCCGGTCGGCCATGAAGTGAGCTTCGGCGTGGGCGGATACAAGTATGTCGAGCCGGGAGATACGAGCATCTCGATCCATGGCCCGAAGTTCGGAGGCGAATACACCGGCACGATGTCACTCAACCCGGCTCGGCATTGGTTTCTTCAGGCCGAGGCGAAAGGCCTCTTTGGCCACACCACCTACGACGGATGGTGTTCGCCGTTCCTGATCACTCCCGACAGCAGGTCGCCAAACGGCTACGCGCTGGATCTTGGCGAGCCGTCGCCGTGCAGCGAGAGCGGCGACAACGACTGGTACGTTGAGGGCCGCGCGCTGGTCGGCAAGGACTTCATCGGAGACAGATGGGCGTGGTCGCCGGATGTCGGCCTGGGCATCCGTCACTTGTCGAATGGCATCGCCGGAGTCAATGGATACCGCACCGACGAATATCTCTATCTGCCGCTCGGCATCACAGCCCGCACCATCGTCGCTTCGCACAACGCACTGAGCTTCGGCCTCGAGTACGACCACCTGCTGCACGGCTGGCAGACCACGCGCGACTCGCAGTTGGGCGGCGGGGACGTGCCGGCGACTGCGACCGCACCGGCGTTCACGATCGAGGGATTCACCGACGTGTCGTTCGATCAGCATTCGGGATGGGCGCTGCGCGCCAGCGCGAAGTACCAGATGACGAGGCAGTGGTCGGTGGAGCCCCAGTACATCCACTGGAACGTCAGTGACTCGCCGGTGAGCTACGAGACGGCGACGTATACGGTCAACGGCATCACCGCGCAGGAGCAGCTCGGCGCGTACGAGCCGTTGAACAGGACCAACGAGTTCGTCGTGAAGATCGGGCTTCGATTCTAGGAAGCGGTCATTCGGCCCGCACGAACTTGAGCGAGAACGGGTTGGCGAACGGCCCGTTCTGGTTGCGCTGCTGCGTCAATGACAGCGTGTCCCCTTCCAGTTTGTAGGCGTACGTGATGAATACGCCCTCGCCCATTACCGCGGGGTTCTTCGAGGCAATCGGACGCATCGTGATCAGGCCGTCTTTTGTCGCTTCATACGTTCCGGCTTCGCAGACGACAGGCCCCCATACCGCTCGCAGTTCGTCGGCGCTCGCCTTTGCCGCATCCGCCAGAACCGGCCGTGACCCCTCGGCCTGGATTTCGACTCGGCTGTAGTGCTTGCCGGTGATGATGGTCAGGTTGGGTCGCCCGGCGAACGGAATCGTTCGGGCGCCGGGGCCGGTCGTGGTCGCTTCGACGATCCGCCACACGCCTTGAATCGACGGGGGCGTCGACTGCGCCGCTAGGTCATGGGCGGCGAGCAAGCCGACGGTGAGCACGGCAACGAGCAGTTTCTTCACGAGGCACCTCCTTGGCAGGTTGCTGAAGGAGCCAGCACCTGAAGTGAGAAGAGAGAAGTGGGAGGTGAGAAGCTCTGAATTTCGGGGGATGGATCGTGCTTCTCACTTCTCACCTCTCACTTTTCACTTCAGGCTGCGCTTTTCAGCAGCCCGGTACAGAAGTGTCGCACGTCCGCGCGGAGGCCCGGGTTCGGGTCTAGACTTCCACCCATGAGAATCGCGGTCTTGATCGCCTTGTTCGGTGCGGCGACAGTCGATGCCTTGAATGCCCCAACGTCTGCGCCGATTGCATGCGAGTCACTCGCGCAGGTGGCGGTGACGAATGGAAGGGTGCTGGCGGCTGAGCCCGTGCAGGCTGGCGCGTTCGCGCCGCCAACGGCGGCCAATGCGGCCGCGACCGCGGTATTCACGACGCTGCCGGCGTTCTGTCGCGTGACGCTGAAGCTGGCTCCATCCGCCGACTCCGACATCCGCGTCGAAGTGTGGCTGCCGCAGTCGGGGTGGAATCGCAAGCTGCAGGCGTCGGGAAACGGCGGCTTGGGAGGAGAGATTCCGTATCCGGCGATGGCGGCGTCGGTCAAAGCCGGATATGCCGCCGCCGGAACCGATGGCGGTCACGTGGGCGGCAACGCCGACTTCGTCCCCGGACATCCCGAGAAGCTCGTCGACTTCGCCTACCGCGCGATTCACGAGATGACGGTGACCGCGAAGGCGGTCGTCGCCGCGCATTACGACGCGCCGCCGGCTCGCTCGTATTTCAACTCCTGCTCGACCGGCGGACGTCAGGCCCTGATCGAGGCGCAGCGGTATCCCGAGGATTTCGATGGCATCGCAGCCGGCGATCCGTCGTGGGATCAGATGCGCCTGTACGCCGCGCGTGTATGGTTGAACACTTACGTCAACCGCACGCCGGCCGCGGTGATCCCCCCGAGCAAGTATTCGATGATGCACAACGCGGTCCTCAACCGGTGCGATGCCCTGGACGGCGTGAAGGACGGCGTCATCGAGGATCCGTCAAAGTGCTCTTTCGACTTCGCGACGCTCACGTGCGCCGCAGAGGATCGTGCCGATTGCCTGACGAAGGATCAGGTCGAGACGGCGAACGCCATGATGCGTCCGATTCGCGATCCGAAGAGCGGCGCCGTTCTGCATCCGGGCCGCTACTATCCGGGATCCGAGCTCGGATGGGGCGGCGTCGGAGGCCCCGTGCCGTCAGGGGAGTCTCACGAAGGGATGCGAAAGATCGTGTTCACACCCAGCTGGGACTATCACACGATCAAGGTGCCAGAGGACGTGGAGCGCGCGGTGAAAGCGGACCAGGGCCTGCTGTACGGCGGCGATCCCGACCTCTCGCCCTTCTTCAAACGCGGCGGCAAACTGCTGATGTATCACGGCTGGGCCGATCCGCTCGTCTCGCCCGACACCAGCCTGATCATGTACGAGCGGATCTCGAAGGCGGTCGGATCGGCGGGCTCGAATGCGGTCGCGCTGTTCATGGTGCCGGGGATGGCACATTGCCAGGGCGGGCCAGGCACTGACGTCTTCGACAAAGTGGGTACGCTCGATCGCTGGGTCGAAACCGGCCAGAAGCCGCAGTCGATCGAAGCCTCGCACCTGACCAGCGGCGTCGTCGACCGCACTCGGCCGCTGTGCGCGTATCCGGCGACGGCGCACTACATTGGCAGCGGCAGCACCGACGAGGCAAGGAACTTCCGTTGCCAGTAGCGTGAGCCTGCCTGGATGACGCTCGCCGCGGTCGCGAAGCCTGGCTCAGCGAGACAACGTGCTGGAAAGCGTCCTCATGAAGACGCGAATGTCACCGATCTGAGCGGTCGTCGAGATGAACTGGAACGCGGTTGGGCTGACCGGCGCGGTGCGGCGCTCCAGAATCGCGGTCAGCGTCTCCGGGAGGATGGGACACTCGTCCAGCAGCCCGAGCACGCTGATCCAGGCGGTCGTGTCGAGCGTGGCCAGGACGTCGGCGGCGTCGCGCGCGAGCCACGGCGTCCCGGCATCGCGCTGCTTCACGAGCGTGCGCTGTAGCGCCCGGAGTCCTCGGTCGATGTCGGCGTCGTCGCAGCGGAGATCGGCCAGGGTCGCGATGAGCTGATCGGCCACGAACAGGCTCACGTCCTCGTACAGCATCGACCAGCCCCGTTCGAACGCCGCCACGAGGTCGTGGTCCACGAGGAACGTGTCGGCAAGGGTGGAGGTTCCGCTGCATTCGAGCCCCAGGTTGCAGATGCAAGCGGCCGCGTCCGAGGCTTCCTGGCGCGTGAATGGCCTCGATTGAACCGAGGATCCGGCGTGCAACGTGTTCGCGAGAAACGCAAGCTCGCGACTGCGCGTGAGGTACGCAGTCTGGTCGTGGTGCAGCACGAACTCCATCAGCCGCCTGAGGAGAGGGAGTTTCGCGGCTCGCGGGTCCCCGTGTGCGGCTCCGAGCAGCGGCCGGGGCTGTTCCGGCATCACGCCGGCCTCGGCCAGTAACTCGATGACGGCATCGACCGATGCCTGAATGTCGTTGCCGGCGCGGGCGGAACCGTCCGGCGCGTCGCGAGGTGGCGCACTGTCACGCATTTCAGGGGTTGTGCCTTCGGCTGCGGTGTCCTCTTCCTCATCGGCCGAACGAAAGTAGGCCATGGCGATGGAGTTGATTGCGAGCGACGCCGCTGCACCTGGCGTCCGTCGAGTGTGTCGTGCTACCTGAAGGAAGGCCCGCGCGTCGGCCGGGGTTGCATAACCCCGCCGCGAGCGCCGTTGCTCTCGTTCGACTGCCAGGTCGTGGAGGTGCTGCTCGGGCGCCATCAGCACATCGTCGAGCCCGTCGATCTCAGGCCTGGAGTTGGACAGGCGTCGGCAACCCTGCATGACCGCGCGAAAGCGGTCGTGGTGCTCGATCTCGAGCGCGACGAGGAGCATGACGATCGCATCCCACGCGTCGGTTCTCCGCGCGCGGACTAGGTAGCCGCCCACTTCACATTCGAGCCCATCGTCATCTGGATTGCGCATCGGCGCGTGGCGGTCGCCCTCGCGCATTGCCTCGTGGCGGTCGACCGATTCGTCATCGCTCTGGGCCGTCGGCTCAAAGATGCCCGGGTCGAACACACGCACGTAGCGGGACAGACCGGCGACGACCAGACTTGTGTCGAGGGCGGCGACGGCGCGTGCGGCGACTGAGTCTCCGGTGTCCACCAGCACTTCGAGCCATTCGCCGAACCGATCGACGTCGAACTGCTCGTCCCGTCCCGGCCGCGCATGGCGCCAGAGATCGAGGTCGAGCAGGGAGGTGAGCTGGGCCGGCGTTGCCGACGCGACGAGCTCACCGCACGCGTCGAGTCCGCGGTACTCGATGAGCTGATGCAGCGTCTCGGGCGCGAGGTGCGGTACGACACGCGCGAGGAACGGCGCGTCCAGGAGGCGCGCGAGCCGATGGTCCGCCGGGCTCCCGGGCCGGGGCGCCGAATCGCGGTTCGTGGTTCTCGACATGGGCCGGCGATGATACCCGTGCTGTCCGCCAACAAACAGTCTTGAAGCGAGCGGTAGTGTGAGGGATACTTTTAATGGGGCCGACCGCCGTCGTCCCATCCTTCCAGCTCATCTGCAACTCCCATCGACAACCGATGGGAGTTGATCTACAGTTTCCCATCGGCAAACGATGGGAAGCGGCACCCCTGACCTTCTGCCCGGAACGCTGGACTTGCTGATCCTCCGCGCCCTGCGCGGGGGATCGAAGCACGGCTACGGTATTGCCGAGCACCTGCGGGCTCAGTCCGACGATGTGCTGCAGGTCGGCGAGAGCTCCTTGTACCCGGCCCTGCAGCGCCTCCTTTTGAACGGCTGGGTCAAGGGTGAGTGGGGTGTCTCCGAGAACAATCGCAAGGCCAGGTATTACACCCTCACCACTGCCGGCAAGAAACGCCTGACGGTCGAAGTCGACGAGTTCGACCGGATGATTCTCGCGATTCACAAGGTGCTGAAGGCAACCACCTAGTATGCGACGTCTCCTTCGGCGTCTCGCGTTCCTGCTGCGGCGGGATGACGGTCTCGAGAGCGAGCTCGAGTTCCACCGCCTGATGAAGCAGGACGAACTGCGCGCGAAGGGCATCCCGGAGACCGAGATTCTGTCGGCGGCTCAGCGGGCGATGGGGAACGACCTGCTCGCGCGCGAACGCGCCCTCGATGTGTGGGTGTCGCCGGCGCTGCGCGACGCCTCGCAGGACATCAAGTACGGACTCCGCGTGCTCGTCAAGGATCGCCGGTTTGCGATTGTCGCGATCGTCACGCTGGCCCTCGGCATGGCGGTCAGCCAGGCCGTGTTTGCGTTTGTGAACGCGACCGTCCTTCACGACCTGCCCTTCGAGGATCCGCATCGATTGCTGACCGTCCGGACGATCGATCCGCGAGGCTTCAACGGCGGCATCTCATGGCTCGAGTTCCAGGAGTGGCGTCGCGAATCGACGGCCTTCGAATCCCTCTCTGCAGATCTCAATCAATCCGTGAGTGTCAGCGATGCCGCGCACGCCGCCGAGCGGCTGAGCGGCGCGTTCATCAGCGCGACGACGTTCCGGACTCTCGGCGTAGCCGCGGCGCTCGGACGGGATTTCACCGACAGCGACGACGAGGACGGAGCCGTGCCGGTGACGATCATCAGCTACGGCTTGTGGCGCACGCGCTACGGCGGCGATCCGTCGGTGATCGGGCGCGTCATTCGCGTCAACGAGCAGCCATCCACGGTGATCGGCGTGATGCCGGAGCGGTTCGCCTATCCGCTCGTGACCGATCTCTGGATGCCGATGCACCTCGCGCCGAACCTGCGATCGTTCACCTGGACCTCGACCTCGTTCGGCATTGCTGGCCGCCTGAAACCGGGCGCCGAGATCGCCCAGGCGCGGGCCGAGGTCGAAGCGATTTCCAGCCGCCTCGCGCGCGAGCATCGGGAACTGGCCAGGGACCGCAGGGTGGTCGTGCTGCCGCTCAAGGAAGGCACGCTGGCCCCGGACGCCCTCTCGCTGATGATGGCGTTGCTCGGCGCCGCGGTCGTCGTGCTGTTGGTGGCGAGCGCCAATGTCGCGAACCTGCTGCTGGCGCGATCGTGGCGTCGATCGCGAGAGATCGCCGTGAGACTGGCGCTCGGCGCCACCCGATGGCGGGTGGTCCGCCAGGTGCTGATCGAATGCGCGTTGATTGGGGTGGCCGGCAGCCTGCTCGGATCGTATCTGTCGTGGTTCGGCTTCAACGCGATGTCCGCGGCCTTCAACGTGTTCGAGATTGGTGCTCCGGATCGGCCGCGCAAGGTCTACTGGTTCAATCCCGATGCCGACGGCGCAGTCTGGCTCTTCGGCGGCGCGGCGTTCTTGTTCGCAAGCCTCGCCGCCGGATTGGTTCCCGCGCTGCACCTGTCGAAGGCAGGCACGAACGACATACTGAAGGACGGCCGTCTCGGCGCGGCGACGCGGTCGTCGCGGCGGTGGGCGGCCGCGCTGATGATCGGGCAGATCGCCGTTGCCGTGATGCTGCTCGTCCCGGGCGGCTTGTTCGCGCGAAGCTTCTTTGGGCTCTACCGGACCAGTCCGGTGATCGACACCCGGGATCTGGTCGCGATGCGGCTGACGCTGTCGCCCACCAGGTATGCGACGCCGGAACAACGGCGGGAGTTCTTCCGGCTTCTCGAGGAGCGCATCGACGCCAGCGGCGTCTTCTCCGAGTCGACCATCGCCAGCGAGGTGCCGATTCAGCCGTTGACCGCGGCGACGAGGCTGGTCGCGGTCGCAGGGCGCGCAATCGAGCCCGACGAACAGCTCCCGCGCGTCACGTATCTCCTCGCCGGCCAGCGGTTCTTCGAGACGCTGCGATTTCCAATCGTCCGCGGCCGGGCCCTGAACCCGGACGACAGCGCGTCGGGATCGCCGGGCGTGGTCATCAACGAGCGCGCAGCCGCGGCGCTGTTCGGCGGCGACGACCCAGTCGGCCGGCGGATTACGCTGACAACGCCCGGTGCTCAGGCGCCGCCGCTGGTGCGGACCGTCGTCGGCATCGCGCCGACGCTCCCGGACTATCTTCCCAACCAGCCGGACGACATGGCGGTCTACGCGCCGCTGCCGAGCGATCCGTCTCAACCGCGCGGCATCTCGGTAATCGCGCGTTCGACATCGAAAGCGGCGGCCGCAGCCGCGCTCAGGCACGAAGTCGGCACACTCGATCCCGATCTGCCGGTGCACGCGGTCCAATCGCTCGACGAGATGCTGGCGCTGACGCGCTCGGGCGCCCGGATGGTCGGATCGTGGTTCCAGACCCTCGCGTTGATCGCGGTCGTGCTCGCGTGCGTCGGTCTGTATGCGCTCACCGCGCATGGGGTCGGCCAGCGGACCGCCGAGATCGGCGTGCGCATGGCGCTTGGCGCGAGGGCGGGCCAGGTGATCATGCTCTTCATGCGCCAGGCGTTCGTGCTGGTCGCGGTCGGGCTCGCCCTCGGCCTCACCGGCGCGCTGGCATCGACGCGCTTACTGTCGACATTTCTCAGCGACGTGGACCCGCGCGATCCGGTCACGTTCATCACCGTCGCAGTGGCGCTGAGCCTGGTCGCGTGCGCCGCAAGCGCAATTCCGGCACGCCGCGCGGCTCGTGTCGATCCGGTGCGCGCGATTCGCACCGATTAGCACCTCCTATCTCGCAGGTCGTGGCGAGTCGAATGATCACTTACTGCCGCGTCCGCTGCTTTCCGTTCGTCGAGCGTCTTTCGCTGCGAACGTCCTGGCAGTGTCGAGGTGCTTTTGCGCGACGGGATACGTGTCCGCCGCCCATTGGTTGATCTTCACCGTGATCTCGTTGCCACTCTTGTTGGGGCGGACTGGCACGTCGGCCATCTCGACTTTGGGTTCGGGCAGCGCCTTCTGTTGCGCGCGGCCCGCGGCGCTGGTCTTCCACTCCGCGAGCGACTGCACGTCGAGCCGGGATTCCAGCTTGGCGGCGAGATCCTGTTGCACCTCGACCATTGCTTTGGCATAGGCGCGATCGAAATCCGGAGCCTGTTGCTTCGCCAGATCGTCGGCAGTGTCCCTCTGCTTTTCGTCGAGCTGGGCCGGCCAGTCGATCGCATCACCTGAAACAGCGCTCTTCAACTTACTGTCGGCCGCGCCATAGTCGTCGATCATCAGTTGAGCAAAGGCTTTGACCTCAGGGCTCATCGACTTGGCGAGAGCGATGCGGCTGAGCTCGGTCCCCGCCATGATCTTGCTAGCCACGTCATGGACGAACTCGCCGTCGCTCTTCACATTCGCCCCGGCCCCGCCCGTGCCGACTGCAGCTCCGCGTCCTGCGGGCGGTTCGGACCCTGGCCCCTTCGTCACTTCGGTGTTCGAGCAGCCACCGATGACGATGATGACGGTAAGGACCGCCACCCATAGCAGAGCAGTGCGCTTCATCAGATTCCTCCCGTGCACCCGAGGATCGGTGATGCAAAGAGAGTGACCTCAGCTGCGACCGACATTCGGCAGCAGGGCCTGACGTCTCTACTCGCGAAGATGGCCCAGCTGTTCTCAGCTTGTGGCCGTCTAATGTTCAGCGGCCGCAGTCAAGCGGCTGAGGAGGTGCCATGCGGGCTTACAACTCTGCTGCCTTCGCATTCGCCGCGTTCACTCTTCAAGCATTGCCGGTGGGGGCGCAGGACGCAAGAACCGTAGAAGTGACGCCGTATGTGGCGCTGGGTTCGGCCGGGGCATCTCCGGTCGGCACCGCCGTCACGTTCCCTGTCACGTCGACGCTCAGTGTCGAGACAGACGTTGCCTATCG
Source organism: Vicinamibacterales bacterium (assembly GCA_035495795.1). Classification (GTDB taxonomy): domain Bacteria; phylum Acidobacteriota; class Vicinamibacteria; order Vicinamibacterales; family UBA2999; genus VFZN01. The sequence goes on along the minus strand of DATJFF010000196.1, from coordinate 19,988 downwards.
TCGTGGCGAGGGCCGCATCCACGCGCTGAGTTCGAGCACCAGTCTCTTGTATTTCCTTCCGCGCGTCGGCCACTCGATGCCGTATTTCACTGGGGGCGTTGGGCTATCGCAATACGGGGCGCCCGTGTTGTCCTCCAACGGTCGTCCGATCGGCACCGAGCCGCGCGTGGCCATGATGGTGACGGCTGGAGGCGGCCTGAAGATGCCAATGAATGAAAAGTTGGATTGGCGAACCGATGCTCGGTGGTTCAAGTCCTTTGGCCTTCAGGGATCGGAGCAGTTTCGCATGGCTCAAGGCATCTCATTCGATGTCGGCAAACGGTAGAGGTGTTACGCAGGAACATCCGTGACCATGATCGACGCCTTCTGCCACATTCTGCCGCCCAGGTACGAAGAGGCACGGTGGGCGCGTGCAGGTTCAAAGGACTTTGCCGCCAGCAGTCCCGCCCACTTGCAGTACGTGCGCACCGGACGCAAGGCGATGGTCGCGGTCGTCGCCGCCAAGCGATGACCCCGCGCGACAATGCAGTGACAGGAGCCGCCACGAAGATACCCTCCGCTCCGCCATCGGCCGATGCCCACGACGTCCGCGAAGTGCGCCCGATGCTCCGTGTCCTCGAGCAGTTGGGCTACGACCTCGATGCGCTGCTCGTCTCGGCCGGCCTTCAGCGCCGCGACGTGGAAGATCCCGATGCGTTTCTGTCGCCGAGGGCGTGTGCCGCCCTCTTCGAGAACGCTCATCGCGAACAACGCGTCTGCAACCTGGCACTGCAGCTCGCTCAGCGTACGCCTATCGGCGCGAACCCGCTCCTCGACTACCTGATCGTCAGTTCCGATTCGGTGGGACACGGCCTCGAACGCCTCACGAGATATCTCCGCCTCGTGAACCCGAGCGTCGGCCTGACACTTCGACGAGAACCGAGCGCCGTGCGAGTGGTGGTCGAGCGCGCACCGACGCCGTTCTTCACCGAGCTGGCGCTCTCCCTGTGCGTGATTCGGTTCATGCGCGAAACCGGCGATCAGTTCAGAGCGACGCACGTGAGCTTCACGCACGAACCCGATGATGTCACGGAATATGCCAGGGTTCTGGGTTGCCAGATTCATGCGAAGGCGTCCTGGGCCGGTGTCGTCATAGCCAAGCCAGCGCTCGATCTCCCGCTCAGACGCCGGGACCCGGTGCTGCGGGGCTGGCTCGAACGTCAAGCGGCCGCGATTCTCGCCCGTCTGCCGGCCAGCGGCGACGCGTGCGATGAGGTGCGAAGCGTCCTCTCGACGCAAGCCACGGCGGGCGAGATGACGATCGACGCGGTGGCCCGACGACTCTCGACGACTCCTCGCACACTACAGCGTCGCCTCGCGCGAGCGGGGACATCGTTCGAAACCTTGTGCGATGACGCGAGACGACAGGCGGCGGAGATGTATCTACGTAAGACGACGCTGACGATCGCCGAAGTGACCTACCTGCTGGGCTACTCGGAGCCAACAGCGTTTCATCGTGCCTTCAGACGATGGCACGGCACGACGCCGCAAGCATTTCGTGCCCAGGCGCCGGCGTCTCCGCAAGAGTGACTGATCAATATCGACACCTGGCGCCTCCGGTCAGCACATTGTCGTGCAAGGTCATCGCATGATGCGTACGACCGCGAAATCATGCAGACATGAACATCGAGATTGTGCTGACACCGACTACCGGACCGATCGACGAGCCCCTGCACGGGTTCGTCCGCGGCCTGCCTCAGGGAGAATGCGTGACCGTCCGCGCAGAGCTGCGCGATTCGCGTAACCTCCTATGGAGATCGCACCGAGCGCTCTGCGCCGGACGTGACGGCGTAGCAAAGATAGATGCTGACGAGTTGATCGCGTCCATGGCACCTAGCCCGGACGCCGTACGTCGTCCGTTCGACACTACCAGCACCTCGCCGCTCATCGTGGCATTGACGGCGGAGTGTGGCGGCCGTGTGGTGGCGGCCGCCGCGGCCAAGCGGCTCTTTGTCGCCGCCGACGTGTTGACGACGCGTGTGCGTGAGCCGCATCTCTCGGGTGTGTTCTTTCAGCCAGCCTCAATCGAACCGAGGCCGGCCGTCATCGTCCTCGGCGGGTCGTCCGGCGCGCTGGCCTGGTCGGCACAGGTCGCGGCCCTGCTTGCGCGGCACGGCTTTGCTGCGCTCGCGCTCGCCTACTTCGGTGTCGGCGAGTTGCCGCCGCAGCTCGTGGAGATTCCGCTCGAGTACTTTGCCGGCGGATTCGAGTGGCTGATCGCGCAGCCCGGGGTTCGGCCGGATGCACTCGGCGTCGTCGGCATTTCGCGCGGCGCCGAGTTGGCGTTGACACTGGGATCCCGCCTCCCGTACGTCCGATCCGTGGTCGCGTACTGCCCGAGCAGCGTGGTCTGGAACGGGCTGTATGGCGATCGCCCCGCCGATCTGCCGGCGTGGACGACCAATGGCCGTTCGATTCCGTTCTTTTCGCTCATGACGCCGGCGCTGTCGGCGGTGAGAGAGCGCGTGTTCCGCGAATCACCGGTCTCGCTGACGCCCCTCTTCGACGCGGCTTTCGACGGGCCGCTCCCCGCCGATGTCTTCATTCCGGTCGAGCACACGAACGGTCCGATTCTCCTTGTGTCGGGAGATGACGACAGGATGTGGCCGGCCTCATACATGGGACAGCAGATCATGAACCGCCTGGCGGCTCACGGACATCCGTTCAGCTCGCGGCATGTCCGCTACCCGGACGCCGGCCATCTGATGCGCCCCCCGGGTGTGTCGACAAGCGTCCTGGACGGCAAGTTCGCACTGGGCGGCAAGCCGCGGGGCCAGGCGGCCGCGAATCGGGCGGCGTGGCTGGAGGCCGTGGCGTTTCTTCGAGAGAGTCTGGCAGGGTCACTACCGATCGCCGGGGCCACCACCACGGAGAGTTCGCCATGCCGTTGAAATGGTGGCAGATGCTGCTCGCCGGTGTGATCGCGACAGCGTCGATGGATGGGCTGAGCGCCATCGCGATTCGATTGCGGTTGATCGCGCCGCTGGCGCCGAACCTGATCGGCCGTTGGTTCGCCGCGGTCGCGCGCGCTCACCCACTGCATGAGGACATCGCTCGCGCGGCCTCGACAAGTAACGAACTCGCGATCGCAATTCCGGGGCACTATGCGATCGGCATGTTCCTGACCGCGCTCTTTGTTCTGATGGCGAATCGAATCGGCTGGCAGGCGAGAGGCCTGTCACCGGCGCTGGCTTTCGGCGTCTGCACGGACGTGTTCCCGTGGCTGCTGATGTTTCCCGCGATGGGATACGGTTTCTTCGGCGCGCACGGTCCGGCCGGCACGCGCTTGTTCGTCAGCAGCCTGGTCAGTCATGTCTTCTTTGGATTGGGCATCTGGCTCGGCGTTCGGGTGATGACGCTCAACTGAGGTCGCCAGGGCTCGTCGGCGTGCGTGAGCCAGACCAGCTCGGGGTCGAGCGCGCGGACTCGCAGCTGGCCTTCGGTCTGCGGCTCGTCGAGCTCGCCAAACCAGACCGCCACGTCGCCGCCGACGACGACCGGACGCCCGCCGGTCTCGACGACGACCACTTGCATGCCGCGGGTGTGGCCCGGCGCCGGGAGGAGCCGGAGCCCGGGAAGCAGCTCGTGCTCGCCGTCGACTGGCACGTACGTCACGCCGGGCGCCTCGACCCACTCGCGGATGGTGTAGTCATCCTGGCTGCGCGCGTCGTCGAGCTCCAGACGCTGGACGTAGATCGGCTTGCCGGCGAAGAGGTGGTTGCCGCCGCAGTGGTCGAAGTGCAGGTGCGTGTTGATGACGATGTCGACGGCGGCGAGGTCGAAGTCCTGCTCGCTCAGTGGACGGAGCCGGGGATCGAGGTCGGCCACCGCCGGGTGCAGCTCCGTCATGCCGGTGTCGACCAGCACGCGCGCATCGGGGTGGTCGATGACGTGCACGTAGACCGGCATCCGCTCGCCCGCGGCGAGCAGGTCGGCAACGCGGACTGGCGTGATGGTGATTGAGGAGGGAGCGTTCATTATGTCCTTTCTCCTCCCGCCTGTTCGTCTATCGTCAGGGGGAGCCCGAACCGTGGAAAGACAGCACCTGCGAACGTCACGATTTCCGTGATGATGCCTTCCTCGATTCGCAGCACATCGAGAGTCAGCGCCCGCCACGCCGCATCGCCTGGACGCAGCACATAGTTGGCCACCGCCGGCTGCAAGTTGGCACGTGTGGGCACACAGCGAAGGCGGCCGAACCGCTCCGACCCAAAGCCTTCGTCAACCCAGAGGTTGAACATGGCGTCCCGGCCAACAACGATGTCCGGCTGGGGGGGCATTCGAAAGATGGCGTCGTCGCGGATGATCGACGTGAATGCTTCGAGGTCAGCGTTCTCGCTCGCATCGACGATCTTCTTCAACAATTCGCGCTCGGCGACGCTGGGATCCGCGCCGGGCGGCCATTCGGGCCTCCGCGATGGCAGCCTTCGCTGAAGCGTCACGCGCGCCCGCTGCAGGGCGCTGTTGACCGCCGCGGTGCTGACATCCAGGAGCCCAGCGGCTTCTTTGGCCGACCAGCCCAGCACGTCACAGAGGATGAGCACCGCCCGCTGCAGCGGCGTAAGCAATTGAATAACGGTGAGGAACGCGAGTTCGATCGTTTCGCGGCTCAACACGATCGTTTCCGGGTCGGCAGCATGTTGCGAAATCGGTTGCGAGATCGGCTCGATCAGAGAGTCTGGAATCGGCTGAAGCCACGCGACCTCGTCGGTCGACGGTGGAGTATCGTTCTCCACAGACTTCGCGGCCAGAACGGACCGCCGTTCGTCGCGGGCGATGGCATCGAGGCAGACGTTGGTGGCCACGCGGTAGAGCCACGGACGCAGTGGCGCTCCTTCGATGAGGCTCGCCCGATAGCGCCAGGCGCGGAGAAGCGCGTCCTGGACGGCATCCTCGGCGTCGTCGAGGGAGCCGAGCATGCGATAGCAGTGGATGAGCAACTCGCGACGATGGCGGCCGGCGAGATGGTTGAAAGCCTCTTCGTCACCAGCACGAATTGCCGCGGTCAGCGCTGTCGTTTCGGCCGATCCCGATGGGATCTGAGTTCCGCTCACGGTTCCGCTCCCGGTTAGCGCCGACGCGTTCGGCGATGCTCAATCAGTTCATACCGGAATCGAGGGTGGAAATAATCGGGAGCTGCGACGAGCGGAAGTTGAAGTTAGAAACAGGATGGTGGGCCGAGCGGGGCAGGAGATTCGCAACAGGCACTCGTCGTCTGTAAGTTATTGGTCTGAAATGAGATGTGGCCGGGACGCAACAGCTGCTCCTTTTCGGGGAGCCATTTGGGAGGCGCTGGCGTCCAGCCGCCAACCGGTCCAAGACCGGCTTCGGATTACGTCGTCAATCCCGCGGTGGCGCCGGGCGGCTGGACAATCGCTCCCGTTCGACGGCGAATGCACGCAATAGCGCCTCGAGCTCGACCGGCTTGACCAGAAGTTGATTGATGCCTGCGGACTGGCTCTTGTGGCGGTCGGCGTCCTGGCCGTATCCGGTCGCGGCAATGATGACAACGTCGTGGAGCCCGGGAATCTGACGGACCGCACGGGCGACTTCGTACCCGTTCATGCGGGGCAATCCAATGTCGAGCACGATGATATCGGGCTGGAATGCGGCGGCACCGGCCACCGCCTCCTCTCCGTCCAACGCCAGGCGCACGGTGTTGCCTTCCAATTCGAGCGCGAGCTGGAGCATCTCCGCGGCATCAATGTTGTCCTCCACGATGAGGCAGCGGAGCGGACCGGCGGGCAGGGGCGGTGCGCCACTCGGGCGCCGCAGATCCACGGGCTCCTCGAGCACGAGCGCTGGCAGCGTGATCGAGAAGCTACTGCCCCGTCCCGGCCCCTCGCTTCGTGCGTCCACGCGGCCACCATGGAGCTCGGTGATTCGTCGCACGAGCGTCAGCCCCAGGCCGAGGCCTCCTTGCGCCCGGTCGAGTGTCCGGTCGTCCTGAGTGAACAGGTCGAATATTTTCGGCAGCAGTTGCGCTGATATGCCGGCCCCGGTGTCTCTGACCTGCAACACGGCGTCTTGATTGGCTCGAGCGGCACTGACCTCGATTGTGCCGCCTTGCTCGGTGTATTTGGCGGCGTTGTTCAGCAGGTTGACCAGAACTTGGACAAGCCGCGTGAGATCGCCACGCACGATCAGCGGCATATCCGGCAGCGACGTCCGCAGCTGATGCTTGCGCCCCTCGATGAGCGGACGGGCGCTCTCGACCGCCTCTGCGACAACGATTCGTAAATCGATCTGGCGAAGATCGAGCTTGATTCGCCCGCTCGTGATGCGTGCCACATCGAGTACATCATCGAGCAGCCGAACCATATGGACGATCTGACGGTCCATGACCTGATACGCATTCACCGCAATGGGATCGTCGGCGGTGAAGGGTCGGAGCAATTCGAGCGCAGTGCGAATCGGCGCGAGTGGATTGCGCAGCTCATGGCCGAGCATGGCGAGAAACTCTTCCCGCTGCCGCGCCGAGTCGGCCAGCGCGATGGCCTGCTCGCGCAGGTCCGCTTCCATTTTCTTGCGCTCGCCGAGCTCCGTTTCCAGACGTCGATTGAGCTGTTCGAGCTCGAATCGTGCAATGGCGTGATCGATCGCGTACGGCAGCTGAGTGAGGTAATTGTCACGCTTGACAATGTAGTCATAGGCACCCAGCTTCAACGCCGCAACCGCAGCTGATTCGTCGCCCTGTCCGGTGATCACGATGAACGGCACATCGATCTCACGCGCCCGTGTGGCTCTGAGCAGATACAGCGCGCTGAGGTCGGGCATTCGGAGATCGGCGAGCACGAGATCGAACGTAGCCTCCTGGAGGCGGGCCAGTGCGTCGGTGGCGGACCGCACGATCTCCGTCGTCAGATGCGGCGCGGCATCAGCAAAATGCCTCAGCGTCAGGTCGATGTCGTGCGCGTGACGTTCCACGTACAGGACGCGGCACGCACGTGGGCGGCCGATCGCATCGCGCCCGGGCCGGTTTCGGTACAGAGTAACCGCGCTCCTCAGCACCGCAGGCAGGCCGTCGAGATAGTTGCCCTGCTTCGGCACATAATCGACAGCGCCAAGTCGAAGCGCTTGCACCACCAGTTGCTCATCACCGACACCGGTCACGACGACGATCGGCAGGAACTGGCCGCGAGTGGCCAGGTGCCGCAGGACATCGATCCCGTCCATGTCGGGCAGGTGGTTATCCAAAAGCAGCGCATCGTAAACGCCGGCTGTGAGGCGAGCGAGGCATCGCTCACCTGTTGGAACGACCTCGACCGCGATGTCCGACGCGTGTTGGGCCACGTAGTCGGTCAGCTGCTCGGCATCGAACGCGTTGTCTTCCGCGTAGAGGACGCGCAGGTTCTCGGCCATCGCTCAGAGCCCGCGGCTGTCCGGAAACGGAGGTACGTTGGTGAGCAACCAGTAGATCTTGATCGTCGCTGCAACCGCGGCAAAGGCCGGGAAATCCACGGGTTTGACGATGTAGGAATTGACCCCCAGACGGTAGGCCGACTCGATGTCGGTGTTCTCGCGTGACGTCGTCAATACGATGACCGGCACCTGCCGCCACACCTGGTGCTGGCGGGCCCATCGCAGGACCTCGATCCCATCGAGTTTCGGCAACCGCAAGTCGAGCAGCACGAGAATGGGCAGCTGCGGATCGGTGCCGACGGCGTGCGCTTCCATATAACGCACCGCCTCTTCCCCGTCCCGGCAGACGACTATCGCGTTGGCGACGCCGTGCTCGGTGAACGCCTGCAGCGTCAGATCGACATCCATCGGATTGTCTTCGACGAGCAGGATCGGGCGCACCAGGGTATTCATCGAGTCGCATCGCCGGTGGGAGAACCGCCCTCTGGCCAGTCGACGAAGAAGCTCGCGCCCGCGCCCGGGCTCGACTCCGCCCAGATCTTGCCGCCAACCTTGTCGACGATCTTCTTCACGATGGCCAATCCGGCACCGGTGCCGTCGAACTCCTCCTGCCTCACGAGGCGGTTGAAGAGCCCGAAAATTCGATCGTGGTATTTCATGTCGAAACCAATCCCGTTATCGGTCACGACCATGCGGACGACGCCGGCGTGCGTCTGGCTTGCGACCCGAACCCGAGGTGGGGTCGCATCTCGGCTGTACTTGAGGGCGTTGTCGATGAGATTCGCCAGTACCTGAAACAGGCCACGCTCCCATGCCCGGATGGTTGTGGCGCTGAGGACGACCTCCATCGTCACCGACTGCTCGAGCATCACCGCCTTTCGATCGGCCAGAATCGTATCGACCATATCCGTCAGATCGACCATCGTACTCGTCGGCGTCTCGGCGTCGAGTCGGGAGTACTTCAGCAAGTCCTCGATGAGACGGTCAAGGTTGTGGGTCGCCGTCACGATCTGGTCGATACACAACACTGCACGATCGGCGAGCCCTGTCCGATGCCGGCGACTGAGCTCCTGGGCATAACCGGCAATGCCCCGCAGCGGCGCCTTGAGGTCGTGTGACACGGTATACGCAAACGCCTTCAGCTCTTCGTTCCGCTCTCGCAATAATTCCGCGATCCGCTGGCGCTGAATCACCTCGTCCTCGAGCTCACGATTTTTTACCTGGAGTTCCTCGGTGCGGGTCGCCACTCGCTGCTCCAGGATGTCCAGCGCCCGCTTCCGATCGGTGATGTCCCCGATCGCTCCGATCATGCGGCACGGCCAGCCGGTCTCGTCATACATGACAAACGCGCGGTCGAAGACGTCGGCATAGGAGCCGTCGGCCCGCCGAAAGCGATACTCACCAGACCAGAACTGGGCTCCCGCTTCCATGACAGCCCGGATGCCTGAAAGCACGTCAGGTAAGTCGTCCGGATGAAGACGTGACGATTTCCAATCGATTGCGGCGTCGACGTCGGCGGCGGCGTACCCAAACAAGGTCGTGATGCCCTGGTTCCACCAGAGGCGATTGGTTTCGAGATCCCAGTCCCAGATAGCGTCGTTGGTGGCGCGCGCGACAATCTGGAAACGCTGCTCGCTCCGTCGCAGGTCGTCCTCTGCGCGACGTCGTTCGGTCGTGTCCTGGCAGATGCCCACGAGCTTCAGCGGCTGCCGGTCGTCGTCGAAGATCCAGTGGCCCTGACTATGCAGTAGCCGAACGACGCCATCGGGCCGGATGATGCGCTCTTCGAATTCGAACGGCGTACCGTCGCGGAAGGATTCTTCGACGATGCGCCTGGTTGTGTCTCGATCTTCGGGATGAACGCGCGCGAGATACGCCTCGAACGTGGGCTCGAATGTGTCGCAGGTCATGCCGAAAATCCTGCACAGTTCCTCTGAGCGATCGACCGTGTTGGTCCGGACGTCCCATTCGTAGCTGCCGAGTGCGGCCAGTCGCTGTGCCTCGGCAAGCTGCGCTTCTCGCCGGGAGGTCTCCTCCTGGGCGCGCTTGCGGTTGGTGATATCCCGCCCGACACCCAGCATCCGAACGGGCCGGCCGGCCGCATCGTATTCGGCACGCCCGGTGACGGCGATCCAGCGCGGCGCCGCGCCGCGCGGCACGCGGAACTCGGCATCGAAGCGGCTGCGATCGGCGAGGGAGCGTTCGAGGGCGGCCACGACCTCAGCGCGATCGTCGGCATGGATCGCATCCACGAACATCGCCTGCGTGAGTGGAACATCCGGCACCCAGCCGAGTATGGCCTTCAATTCGTCGCTCAGCTCGAGGCGGTTCGTGTCGATGGTCCACTCCCAGATGCCAATGTTGCCGCGGGTCACGGCCAGGCGCAGACGCTCCTCGCTGGCGCGCAGCGCGTGCGTCTCCAGGTGTTTCGCAATCGCGATGGCAGCGGTGGATGTGGACAGGTCGATGAGCCGGCGATGCTGGTCGGTCGGGTGCCCCGGCGTACGAAAATAGACCGCAAAGGTCCCCAGGACACGACGCTCCTCGTCGACAATCGGCGTCGACCAACAGGCACGCAACCCGTGTGCGAGCGCCGCCTCTCGATAATCGTCCCACAGGGGATCCGTGGCGATGTCGGCCACGATGACTGGCTCGCGTCGGTAGGCGGCCGTACCGCACGAGCCGGCGCGTGGACCAATTGGCTGGCCATCCACGGCGCGCACGAACGCCGTTGGCAGGCTAGGCGCGGCCCCATGGCGAATATGAATACCGTCTGAATCGAGCAGCAGAATTGAACAGAGCATGCCCGGACACTGCGCTTCGATCAGGCGCAGCAGCGCATCGAGCGTGTGCTCGAGCGGCTCGCGCCGCGCGATGAGCTCCAGCACCTGGTTGTGGCCCAGCAGCAGCGCCGCATTGTCACGAGCCGCCTGCTCGGCGTGCTTGCGTTCTGTAATCTCGTGAAAGAAGATCGAGACGCCGTCGGGCGATGGATAGATGCGGTTCTCGAACCAGCGGTCCCAGGGCTCGTAGTAGTTCTCCATCTCGATGAAGATCTGCTCGTCCATGGCCTTCTGGTAGGCAAGCTGGAACGGCTGCCCGACACCTTCCGGGAACTCGGTCCAGATATGTCGGCCGACCAGCTCGTCAGGCTGACGGCCGAACAGTATCGCCGCTCGCGAGTTCACATAGGTGTAGCGCCAGTTCCGGTCAAGCGCGACGACGCCGTCACTCACACGCTCGAGAACGTCACTCGAATCCTTTGGGGTGCCGATCATGGAGGGTTGGCGTTGGTCCGTCACGCTGGCCCCTGCGCTCAGTTTGCGCGGCTCAGTGCTCCGCCGCGCCGTACGCCGCGAGTCTAACACTGTGCCTGATAGAAGCGAATCGGCACAGAAAAAGACGCAGCCGCCAGCTCACGGGCCTCGGCGTGGCGTGCGGTTACTTGCGTCGAATGTTGAAATCGCTCGGCTGCTCCAGCCGCTCGTGCCGTCGAACCTATTACACTCAGAGAGCGGGTGGGTCGCCGTACACGGCTCAGGCGGTGGCCTGCGTGCGAGGTCGCTCCTGCCACTAGCCCGAGGATTCACGAGAGGAGGACGCGATGTCTGTCGCCAAGGTGTCCGAGATCAGTGCCACGTCATCGAAGAGTTTCGAGGATGCCATCCAACAGGGGCTTATGCGGGCCTCGAAGACGCTTCGTAATATCCGCGGCGCCTGGATCAAAGAGCAGCACGTGCGCTGCGACAACGATAAGATTCTCGACTATCAGGTCAACATGATGGTCACGTTCGTCCTCGACGAATAGCCCCGTCGTAACGCAGGGCGTGTGGGTCCTGCCCGCCGGCCTCTGTGTCCAGCAGTGGAGGTGAGGCCAGTGCCTCGCCGTTTATGCTGTCAGTCTGTATCGACACTTCGGCGACGCGACTCGCGCAAGCGTCGCAACCGACAGCGACGATTCCCGGCACGCTACCCCGGGACTGGGGCTGGCGAGGGCTTGCCCACTGAACGCGCGATTCCAGCCGCGGCGTAGATCTCTGGCTCGTCCAGGCTCTCGCGAACCAGCAACTGCGTGACGATGGCATCAAGTTTGTCGCGATTGTCGCGCAGCAGCCGACGGGCCTCTGTGTAGCATTCGTCAGTGATCCGCCGCACCTCCTCATCGACCGCGTCGAGCAGTCCGTCAGAGATGCCGAACATCCGCGGATCGCCTTCCGCAGGCAGGACCGAGAGCGTGCCGATCCGCTCGGACATCCCCCACCGACCGACCATGGATCTCGCGATCCGCGTGACTATCTCGAGGTCGCTTTCCGCGCCGGTCGTCACGATGTTGAAGACCTCCTGTTCTGCCGCCATGCCGCCCAGTGCGCCGATGATGCGTCCGCGAAGATAGTTCGCGTCGTACCCGTACCGATCTGATTCGGGCGTGGACAGCGTGACACCCAGCGCACGGCCCCGCGGAATAATCGAGACCTTCCGAACCGGATCAGCACCTGGCTGGAGCATCCCAAGCAGTGCGTGCCCGGCTTCGTGGTACGCCGTGCGACGTCGCTCTGCCTCGGGAATCACGACATTCCTCGCAGTGCCCAGTTGAACCTTCTCGAGAGCGTCCGTCAGATCTCGCTGCTGGACCGCATCCTGCCTGCGACGGGCGGCAAGGAGCGCCGCTTCGTTCACGAGATTTGCGAGATCGGCGCCAGTCATGCCAGGAGTTGAGCTTGCGAGTTGTTCGAGATTCACGTCGGCCGCAAGAGGAACCTTGCGCGTGTGCACTCTGAGGATTTCTACACGGCCCTTGTGATCCGGGGGGTGGACGATGATCTGGCGGTCGAATCGGCCGGGCCGCAATAGCGCTGGATCGAGAACGTCCGGTCGATTCGTGGCAGCGAGCACGACCACCCCCTCGTGGCCGGAGAATCCGTCCATCTCGGTCAGGATCTGGTTCAACGTCTGCTCGCGCTCGTCGTGGCCGCCCACGGCCCGTGCACCTCCACGCGCCCGGCCGATCGTGTCTATTTCATCGATAAAGATGATCGCCGGCGCAACTTTCCTCGCCTCGGTAAAGAGCTCGCGGACCCGACTGGCGCCGACGCCGACGATCATCTCGATGAACTCGGAGGCACTGGCGCTGAAGAACGGAACCTTGGCCTCGCCAGCGGTCGCGCGAGCGAGCAAGGTCTTTCCGGTGCCTGGCGCTCCGGCGAGGAGGACACCTTTCGGAGCACGGGCACCCAGGCGGCGATATTTCTCCGGGTCCTTCAAGAAGTCCACGACCTCATTGATTTCTGCTTCCACTTCGTCGATTCCGGCGACATCGTCAAAATTGACACGGATCGTCTCTGGATCGACGCGCTTCTGTTTCCCGCCGCCGAGGATGCTGCCGATCGCGCCCTGCTGGCGGCGAAACATCCAGACGTAGAACGCGACGAGCAGCAGAATCGGTGCGAAGGAGATCAGGAGGTTCGCGAGGAACCCGCGCTGCGCCACAAGAGGCGTCGCCCGCACCGTCGCACCGCCGCCGGTCAACTCAGTGAGCAGGTCGTCGGTCGCGAACGTCGGCCGCTCGGTCGAGAACTGTTGATACGTCCGCTCCTTCTCGTCGGGAATCGCCGCAGCTTTCTTCAGTTCGCCCTGGATGGAGTTGCCACGTGCGAAGAGGGCGCCCACGTTCTTACTGGCCACCTGATTCTTGAATTCGGTGTAGGGCACGGGCTGTGGTCCGGCCAGCCGATCTTGAACCGTCAGCACTCCGAACAGCAGCAGGTATCCGACCAGCCAGATCGCCATGGTTGACCGCCGCAGCCGCGGCTTCTCCGGCTGGCGGGGTGGAAGACCTTCGGCGCGCCACGGCTTTTGTGGAGCGTGGCTAGGTGGCGGCACCGGGGACGGCGTGTCGCCCGTCGATGACGCAGGCGGTTGCGGGTTTGGTGTTGTCATGACGACCCTCGCCGAAGTGGCGTCGGTCTTAACTCTGTACGGTCCGGGTGCAATCGAAGGAACCGCGCCGTGTGCTCAATGCCACCGTCGCCAAACACCTCTAGGTATTGCGCGGCAATACGGTATAAACGCGCGCGATGAAATTGTGGAACTCGGACATGTAATTCTGGAGGAACTCCTTTGTTGGCCCGTATGACACGCTCCCGTCCTCGCTGATCAGGCCGTCCTCGACCTGAATGTATGCCTCGATCGAGTTCATCAGAGGCGAATTGCAGAAGGCAAGAATGCTGCGGAGGTGTTCGCACGGCGTCCACCGCCGCGATGGCGTCCTTGAATGCCGTCGCTACTGGAGGGTAGTTCGTGTCGTTGTCGTAGCTATACAGCGGCAAATCCTTGAACGAGATCTCCGTCAGCTGGAGATCTGCCGGCGCCACTCTGACCAGCGCTCTTGCGAGCAAGCGATTGATGGACCTGGTCGCGAGGCTGCCAACGAAGTATCCGGCCTTGAAACCTGCCATGCGGGCCTTCTTTCGATGACCCGATCAGTGAGTGTCGAGCCGCACGACCAAGACGGAGCACGGCGCTCGGTCAACGACCCACGCGGCGGTGCTGCCGAGCCTCAGAAGCGTGAGGCCACTGCGCCCCTGAGTTCCAACCACCACGAGCTCCGCGGCGACAGATTCGGCATATCGGACGATGACTTCGCTCGCTGAACCCGAGACAATGGCGGTCTCGCCCGGTAGGCCGCTTTCATGCAGCGCCTGCTCGAGGCGCTGCCTGGCCATCGAGTGGACTTCGTCGAGTCCTTCGAGCGCAATCCACGACTTGTCCTGCAGATATGGCATCGCCGCCGCGGGCGGACGGCGCTCTGCGAACGGAACAATGTCAAAGGCGTGGAGGAGGTGAAGCGGCACGCCACGGCGCTGCGACTCGACTGCCGCCACGTGCAACGCGGGAAGCGATGGATCGGAGAAGTCCGAAGCGCCGACCACCGGGCCGCGCGGCGAGCGTCGCGCCACTAAGACAAAGGTCGCTGCATGCCGCACGACATCGGTGGCGGCGGATCCGGGCCAGACGACCACGACCCCGGCACCCATCTGCTCTGCGTGGCGAAGCAGGCCGACGTGCGGCGTCCCCGTTTCGATCACGACGTCGACGCTATCAGCGATCGGATCTGTGAGTACGGAATCCAACTGTGCCTGGACCGCGAGCCGTGCGTTGGCGAGAACGACGTCGCGCGCGTGGCGGTTCGTCTTCCTGAAGTGGTCGAACAGAGAACCCTCGGGCCACAGGTCGGGAATCACGTGACAGACGACCAGCCGGCTCTTGAGGGCGCGGGCGAGCTCGGCGCCAGCGCGTAACGCCTCTTCGGCCGCGTCCGTCAGATCGGTGCCCACCAGGACGGGTCCTCGCAATGGCACTTTCAAGCTCCTTCGGCTCCCAGGCGATCCACGATAGTTTCACCTACAGCAGCCGGTTCAGCCAGTTGGCGCCCCTCACCGCGACTCTCCGTGGCACTCGGGGCCCTGATGTTGCACGTAGCGAAGCCATTCGATAACGGCGTCAGGACCGGCAAGGGGATTCATGATTCCTCCTGGTCCGAGAATACGCGCGAGACACGGCCGCTGCAGCGCGGGTTGCCACTCGTCAACGCTCCCAGGGAACGCCGGTCGAGCTGGAACTTCAGGAGTTCAACCTCCGTTGAGCGCCACCCCAACTGCCAACGATCCAACGAGGAGCAAAGGAGGGTCCAGCTTATGCAGCCGACAGCCCGCGCCGATCTTGATTAGGCGAGCGCGATTTCGTTCTGAAAGGGTCGTTTCTCACTGAACGACAGGAAGCCGGCCTGATTCCGCGTTTTGTCATGAAAAGCGATGGGAACGAAAGTTGCTGTTGAACGGGACATCTGCTGACAAACCAGACGAAGGATCAGTCGCAGGCCATGCGAGCTAAAGCGGGCGACCCGCTTTGTTCGAGTGGTACCGAGCTCCGAAAGGGAACCCTCATGAATCCACTCCTCGCATTGAACCAACGTGACCAGTTCGTGTGGTTGGACCACATCAGCCGCAGCCTGATTACAAGCGGCGTACTCCACCGATTGATCGAACAGGACCGTCTCGGCGGGGTGACCAGCAACCCCACCATCTTTGACAAGGCAATTGCCGGTAGCACCGACTACGATGCGGAACTCCGTCGCTTGCTCGATGCTGAACGTAACATCGGTGATCGAGCGCTCGTCGAGCGCCTGATCGTCGAGGACATCCAGTTGGCCGCTGATGTCCTTCGACCGGAGTACGACCACAGCGACGGCGCAAACGGCTTCGTCAGCCTCGAAGTCTCGCCAGACTCTGCTCACGACACTGGCGCCACCGTCGCCGAAGCGCGGCATCTCTGGCAGGTCGTGGCTCGACCGAACGTGATGATCAAGGTGCCAGCCACGCAAGCGGGTATTCGGGCGGTTGAGATGCTGACAGCTGACGGAATCAACGTGAACATCACGCTGATGTTCTCTCTCGAGCACTACGAGGCCGTGGCCCAGGCCTACCTTCGAGGCATTCAACGCCACCCGGAGCCCCATCAAGTGACATCGGTTGCGTCTGTATTTGTCAGTCGACTCGACGTAGTCGCGGACCGCCTGCTCGAGAAGATCGGTTCGCCCGCCGCGCTTTCTTTGCGGGGTAAGATTGCCATCGCAAACGCCAGACGTATCTACCGCCGGTTCCGTGAGCTGTTCGACGCCGAGCCGTTCACGACCCTCAAGCGAGGTGGGGCGCGCGTCCAGAGGCCGCTATGGGCGAGCACGGGAAGCAAGAATGCGTCGTACTCCGATGTTCTGTACATCGAAGCGCTGATTGGTCCGGAGACGGTCACGACGATTCCGCCCGCGACGCTCGATGCGTTTCGAAATCACGGACGGGTTCGGACCACGCTCGGGACAGGGCAAGAAGAAGTGGACGCCATACTGGCGACTGCGGCGGCGGTCGGGCTTGACGTGCACGCGATCACCGAGCAGCTGCAGGCAGATGCGATCAGGGCATTTGCCACCTCGTTCGATCAGTTGGTCGCCACTGTCGGGGAGAAGCGGCGCCAGATGCTGACGACCGCGAGCTGACGAATCAGAACGTGCGGAGTCTTAGCCATACGCGAAACGCCGCAAGGTGATGACCTGGCTGGCCCTCAGCGGCGCGGCGCGAGATAGTGTTTGCGCGCCCGGACGTTGTAGCCCGGCCTGTTCAGTTTCACGGTGAGCTCGTGCAGCTTGCCATCGGCCTTCTGCGGCACGAAGCCGAGTGCGTACTGGTGGTGCAGTTCGTCGATGACGCGATCGAACTTACCCAGCACATCACCCGGCGAGGCCAGCTCGAAGTAGCCGCCACCAGTCGCCGCCGCGATCTTCGCCATGCCATCGTCGGGCTTCTGCATCAAAGGCTGGTTGCGCCGCTGCGGCGGCATGACCCCCGGTCCGCCGAACCCTTGCGCCGCGGGTTGCATCGGCGACAGTCCTTCCACGCCGACGGCGTAGATCATGATGTCGTCGTCCTCGGCGCGCTTCATCACGTCCTTCATCGACTTGGCGCGGCCGCTGAAGTCGACGGGCTCGTCGACGCCGTCACTCATCGCGACGACGACGCGGCGGGTCTTCTCCAGCAGCAACTTGTCGATTGCGCGGTCGATCGCGTTCCACAGTGGCGTCGGCCCATCGCGCTGCAAGTCGCCGTGCAGCACCTTCAACAGCGCATTACGGTCCGACGTGAAGTCGTCCGGCTCGATGACGATGTCCTGGCCGAAGTTGCCGATGCGGAGCCGATCCTCGGCGAGCATGCCGTGGACGAACGTTTCTGCGGCGCGAACCTGCAGCTCGAGGTTCGGTTTCATGCTGCCGCTGCGATCGAGCAGCATGATACCGGTGATCGGCTGGAGGTCGTTCGAGAACACGGTCAGTTCCTGCTTGACGCCGTTGTCGTAGACCTCGAAGCTGTCGCGTGAGAGGTCGGTCGCGAGGCGGCCCTGGGAGTCGGTGACGGTCGCGTAGACTGCGACGGTGCGTGTCGTGGTGCCGAACGTCGGCGGCTGCTGCTGGGCGTGCGCGACAGCGAGTGCGGCCGCGACCACGCAGCCACTGGTCAGGAGTCGGTTGGTCATCGAGAATTCCATCGCTGGCAGGCGCCTTGATTGTACGCCACGGCTTCCTTCCCGCTTCGTTTGCCTGGACGCGATCCAGCCCGGCGGAAGACCGCTGCCTTCCCAGTCGCCAACGACGAGGATGGAAGGCGAGGCGACGCCGAAGTTGACGTCGTGCAAATGGCGGAAAGGCCACCGATGTGGCTCACAGTGTTAGGGGCGGTCCAATATTCACGATGCCATACAGGCGGTGTACGAGTTCCTTGTCCGCCGCCGAGCCATTCCCGAAGTACTCGCCCCGCTTTTCGAGGTCACGAAAGAACTGCTCGATGCGGGCCGCGGGCGTGAATCCGATAAGGATTCGTCCCGGCCCGGCACCGTCGTAGACAAACGCGTGCGGAATACGTCGAGGTCCGAGAACCGAATCACCTGGGCCCAGCCGAAACCGTTGATCGCCGATTTCGACGACGTATTCTCCGGCAAGGCAATAGAACCACTCGTCCTGCTCTTCGTGGTAGTGCCTGGGTGGGCCGGATCCACGGCGCTCGATCGGCTGCTCGGTCATGAAGAGCGCGCCGCCGCTATCCTGGGTCGCGACCTTGACGTGAAGGCGGTCGCCGCCCGGCAGCTTGATGATGTCGTTCGCGCGTCCGGATCCCGCAGCCACCTTCACAACAGGCTGGTTCGATGTCTGGATCAATGGAGCGACCCTTCCGAACGGCACCGCAGCGAGCGCTTCGACGAACGCGCGACGTCCAAGGCCAACGCTGACCATGCCGACCTCCCGAGAAGGGACGCTTGATTGTGTGATGCGAACTCTCAACTCGAACGTCGAACGGGGGTCTTGAGGTTAGCACCAACCGTCTCGCTGCCGTCGAAAATAACCAGGTCGTGTTCGGCATGCGCGTAATCGATTCGGCACTCGTACTCTCACGGTCGTTCGCCTGTGGGTCAGTTCAGGCGGTGGCCGATCGCCCGGGCGCAGCCTTGCGGCACCGGTGCGGACACCTATGGCAGCGATCCGGACGCGACATAGAACTCGGAGGTGGCGATGCTTTCGAGTTGATCCGAGGCCGGCAGTAACACCTGACTGGGATTCGAACTCGCTTGATTCGGGCTGCTACGGGTCATCGATTCTGGCGCCCGGCTCGTCCTCGAGCGAGACCTTGCAGTGATAGAAGGGGTGGATCGGCAGCCGTTCAGGCGAGGAGCCGACACAGGGAGGCGGGCGATGAAGGCTATCGTGGTGACGGACCAGGCGGCGGGAACCGCCGGGATGACGCTGGTAGAGCGGCCCGAGCCGCAGGCAGCGATAAACGACGTCGTCGTTCAGGTTCATGCGTCGGGATTCGTCCCGACTGAGCTGGCGTGGCCCTCGACCTGGACCGATCGCCTCGACCGTGACCGGACGCCGTCGATCCCCGGGCACGAGTTGGCCGGGGTGGTCACTGCTCTCGGCTATGGCACGAGGGGGCTGTCGGTGGGACAGCGGGTGTTCGGCCTCACCGACTGGTATCGCGACGGCACGCTGGCGGAGTACGCGGCCGTCGAGGCACGCAACCTCGCGCCGCTGCCGGGCGAGGTCGAGTTCACGGTGGGCGCGAGCCTGCCGATCTCGGGCCTGACCGCGTGGCAGGGACTGTTCGATCACGGCCGACTTCAGGCGGGGCAGAGCGTCCTCGTGCACGGCGCGGCCGGCGCCGTCGGGTCGATGGTGACGCAACTCGCGCGAGAGGCCGGCGCCTACGTCATCGGCACCGGACGCGCCGCCGACCGTCAGACGGTGCTCGACTTCGGCGCGAAGGAGTTTGTCGACCTCGAGAACGAGGCCCTCGAAGATGCCGGCGGAGTCGATCTGGTGTTCGATGTCATAGGCGGCGACATCGGGAAGCGGTCCGCAGGCCTGATTCGAGCCGGAGGAACCCTGGTGTCCATCGTCGGGCCGCCCGAGGCTCGGCCCGCCGATGGCCTGGCGGTCGACTTCGTGGTCGAGTCCGACCGTGCCCAACTGAGTGAGATCGTCAGGCGGGTGCGTGACGGACGACTGCGGTCGAACATCGGCAACGTCTCGACGCTTGACCAGGCCGTCGCCGCATTCAACCCGACCGCGCGGATCAAGGGGAAGACGATCATCCGCGTTCGTCCGTGAGCGACTTCTGGCGGTCAAGACAATGCCCGTGAACGCGGTTGGTGGCAAGGGGACGGGGACCAAGAAGGTGGTCGGTGGCGCCGCGATCGGCGCGGCAATCGGCGCCATCGCCGGTGGTGGCGAGGGCGCGGCCATTGGAGCTGCGCTCGGAGCGGGTGCGGGCGGCGTCGCGACGGCGGCGAGCCCGGTCGACGCGGCGGTGATTGGCGCACAGTCGCCGCAGGCTTTTTCGCTGGCTGTGCCGCTTCAGGTCGAGATCATGACAAACGTGGCTGTCAGCTAAAGAAGGAACAATCATGAAACGCATCGTGACGGGAATCGCGCTGGCCGCAATCGCACTGCTCGTGGCGCCAGCTGGCGCCCAGGACGTCCAGCAGAA
>DATJFF010000195.1:0-3505 GCA_035495795.1 Vicinamibacterales bacterium | reverse complement strand
GCCGTCGTGCTCCTCATCGCGATGGCGGGCTTTGGAGCCGCGACGTGGAACTACACGCAGCACTCGAACGACTTCTGCACGTCGTGTCACGTGATGCACCCGGCGTACTCGAAGTTCGCGGATGTCGGCAACAAGCATGGCGAGCTGTCGTGCCACTCGTGCCACACGCAATCCGTGTTCGCCAGTGCGTGGCAGCTCTACTTCTGGCTCAAGGAGCGGCCGGACAAGATCGGCAAGCACGCGACGGTCGAGAATCGTGTCTGCGAGACGTGCCACGTCACGGGTGATACGGCCACGTGGCAGCGCATCCGGTCGACGGCCGGGCACCGCGTTCACCTCGAGTCGGATTCGAGCGCGCTCAAGAACGTGAAGTGCGTGACGTGCCACGGCGCGGAGGTGCATCGCTTCGAGCCGGCTCGCGCGACCTGCGGCCAGAGCGGATGTCACAAGGAGAGCGACACCAAGATCGTGCTGGACAAGATGAAGGACCAGACGATCCGCCATTGTACCGTATGCCATCAGTTCACCGCGCAGGTCCCCGCCCTGGCAACGACTGACTCGGCACGTGGAACGTTGGTGCCGGGTGGATCGCAGTGTTTCGGGTGCCACGACATGAAGAAGGTGCTCCCGGATTTCGATCTGGCAAAGGACCCGCACGGCGGCAAATGCGGTACCTGCCACAATCCACACACGCAGCAAACGGTGGCCGAAGCGGCGAAAGGCTGCACGACGGCGGCATGCCACGGAAACTGGCGCACCGTCCCATTCCACGTGGGTGCGGCGCATCGGAAAGTGGCCGCGAAGGCGGACTGCATAACGTGTCACGTGCCGCACCAGGCAAAGGTCGACGCCAGCGATTGCGCGGGGTGCCATGCGAACGTGCGCTCGCGTGGGAACCTCAAGCCACCGATGCCGTTCGACACGACCAAGGCGCTCCGGCGCGCGAGCACGTCACCGGCATCCGGTACGCTCCTCGAAGCGGTGACCGGTCTCCTGTCGCAGCCGCGGTCCGCTGCGCCATCCGTGGATGCGACTGTGCCCCGCACGTCGAGCGCGCCTTCGCCACCCGCGAACGCCGATTCCTTCCCTCATGCGAGGCACGCGAAGTTGGCGTGCCTCGTCTGCCATTCGAACACATCGACGCGGAGTCGCCTGACGTTCGAGCGCCCACGCGGCTGTCAAATCTGTCACCATCAGGCGGCATCAACGGCTCGCTGCGCAACCTGCCACCAACAGTCGGAGATGGCGGCTCCACAACAGGCCTCCATGACGGTGACCGTGCCCGGTCACCCAGCCAAGCCGCGCCCCGTGGACTTCGTGCATTCGCGGCACACGATGAAGAAGTGCGTGGACTGTCACACCACGCCCGTCACGCTGGCGGCGGCGTCGGCCATCGCGCAGTGCAAGGACTGCCACTCCGATCATCACGCTGCAGGCCGTGCGTGCTCGACCTGTCACGCAGCTGCCGACCCGAAGGCGGCGCACACATCGCTCGAGGTCGCGCATCAGCGGTGCGACGCGTGCCACACGGCAACGACGGTCGCCGAGCTGACGCCCACGCGCACGTTCTGCAGCACCTGTCACACCGAGAAGGCCGCGAACCACTACCCGCAGAAGGAATGCAGCGCCTGCCATTTCCTGACTGACCCGGGCGCGTATCGCGGGAAGCTCATCAAGACGTCGGGATGAGGCGGTGTCCGGCATGGATGACCGCGAGCGTGCTCGCGTTGTGCGCTGTTCCCTGCGGGGCGCAGAGCTATCGCGCGCGCATCGACGTGCGAGGTCAGGCTGTCTCGTTTCGCGGGCTCGTTGCCGACAGCATTGCCGCCGCGGACGCGGTGACGGGGCCTAACGGTAGCTCCGAGACGCCCGACGGATTCGCCGTGCGCTGCGATGGCAGCCCGTATTGCTACTACTTCAGGCCAGGCGACGTGCTTCGCGGTCTCCCCCTCGCTACGACCGCCAGCGTGATCATGTGGGGGTTCGGCGTTCCGGGGCTCACGATCAACGCAACCGGCCGACTGGTCGCTGACGTGGGTCCCGACAAGGTGTGGCCCGGAACCGAGCCAGCCGGACAGCTCATCGAGGCGTATGCCGAGTATCGGCACTCGTCGATCATCGCGCGCGGCGGGCGCCTGGTCATGGCGTCGCGCCTCGAGCCACTCGGAATCGATGGCGCGTCCGCCAAATACCGCTTTTACAACACGGGGTTCGACGTCAGCGCATACGGTGGCTGGGGACTCGCTCGCGCCTCCGTCCTTCCCATAACGAGTCCTGCGCTCAACCCGCTGGATGACTTTCGTCCCGCGGCCCGACAGATCGTCGTCGGTGCCGAGGCGGGGTGGCGCAACGACATGTTCGATACGCGCGCCGAGTATCGGCGAGAGATCGACCCGAAGGACCACAACATCGTGTCCGAGCGCGCGGCGGTTTCGGTCGGGGCGCAGTTCGCGCCGTTTCACGCGACCGGCAGCTTCGACTACAACATCGCCGAAGCGAACCTTGGAAGCGCCGACCTCACGGTGACCTACGTGCAACCGAAATTCGCCGTCAACGCCGGCGCGCGGCGATATCGGCCGTTTTTCGACTTCTGGTCGTTGTGGGCCGCGTTCAGCCCGGTGCCCTACAATGCCGTGAACGCATCCGCCGACGTGCGCGTCACCAGTCGCCTGACTGTTCACGGCCGCGGTGAGCTGTACCGCTTTCAGCAATCGGGCGCCAACACCGCGCTGGTGCCGGAGGTCGAGAATAGCGGCTGGCGCACCAGCGGTGGTGGCACGATGGTGCTGAACCGACAGTGGTCGGTCGACGCCAACCTGGGCTTCGAGCACGGGCCGGGTGCAGCCGCGAGGTCGGCCGACGCCGCCGTGCGGTGGTCGCCTAACGTCAAATACAGCTTCGACCTGCATGGCGGCGCTCTGGACCGCCCGCTCGAGTATCGCTTCTACGACGCTTCCAGCCTCTGGGTCGGCGCCCGGGGCGAGCGACAGTTCAGTAGCGATTGGCGCCTGTGGGGCGAGGTCCAGGTCGTCGGGGACCAACGGGACCGCCCCGATGCCGCCAATACATCGTTGTCGCAAGTCCGCGTCCGGACCGGCCTGAGCGTATCGTTAGGCTCGAACGCCGACCGGCTGCCGTTGCCCCCTGCCCGACCCACACGACGATGAACGCTCCGTCTCGCGTCGGCGTGGTGTTCGCCATCGGCCTGCTCGGCGCCGCGGCGCTCGGCGTGGCTGCATGGGGCCGTGAGGCGCCTCGCGCACTCGAGCGGCGAAGGGTGAGCGGCTCGACTCAGGCGCCGGAAGACCGGTTCGGACACGCGCGGCACAACCGCCTGTTCCCGCTCTGCTCGACGTGCCACGCCGGTGTCACGCAGCCCGGCCAAGCGGTGTTCCCGAGCCCCACCGCGTGCGCGTCGTGTCACGATGGCGTCATCCAGCCACGCGTCACGTGGCAAGCGCGGACTGCAGGACTGCCCACCCGAAATCTTCGGTTCACGCACGAG
>DATJFF010000194.1:0-13731 GCA_035495795.1 Vicinamibacterales bacterium | reverse complement strand
GGCGCGGCTGCGCGCGCTGCTCCGGCGCGGCGGGCCGCGGGAGAATGTGTTGCGTGTGCTGGATCTGCAAATGGATGTCCTCACGCGGACGGTGCAGCGAGCGGGCAAGCCGATCGACCTGAAGCCGAAAGAGTACGCGCTGCTCGAATACCTGATGCGGCACGCCGGCCGGCCGTTGCCGAAATCGATCATCATCGAGCATGTCTGGGACATCCACTTCGACAGCGTCAGCAACGTGGTCGAAGTCCACATCAACTCGCTGCGCAACAAGGTCGACCGGGGCAACGCCGTGCCGCTGATTCACACGATCCGCGGGGTCGGCTACGTGCTCACCGACAAGCCCGCGTGAAGCCGCTGGCGCTCCGCACCTCGCTGACCCTCCTCGTCACCGGGCTGCTCGCCCTGCTCGTGACCATGCTCGCGCTCGCCTACCGCGCGGCGTTGGCCAGGCACCTCGACGCCGAGGCGACGCGAAGCGTCGAGGAGCTGGCCGGCGGGCTGCGCGGCTACCTGCAGATCGAGGACGGCGTGCCGGTGCTCGTCTACGACGAGACGGATGCGGACGCCCGCGCGTTCATCATCGACGCGACCAGCTACTACCAGGTGTACGACGCCGGGAACGGACGCCTGCTGACACAGTCGCCTGGACTCGAGGCGCTCGGCCTCGCCTACACGCCCGCCGAAGTCGCTGAGTTCCGCGCTGCGCCGGGTCTCCGCGACGTGCGTACCGATCGCGGGCGCATCCGGATGATGAGCTTCGTCGTCACCGCTCGATCGGGCGAGTCCTACGTCGTCCAGGTCGGCGATCTCGTCGATCGGTTCGACAAGGTGCTGGCGGAGTTCGATCGCCGGCTGGCCTGGCTCACGCTCGCCGGGATCGTCGCCGCATCCCTGGTCGGCTTCTGGCTGTCCGGCCACGCGTTGAGACCGCTCTCGCGGCTGGCCGAGGCGGCGCACCGCATCGGCATCAGCCGGCTGCAGGATCGACTGCCCCTCCGCGGCACCGGAGACGAGCTCGATCAGGTCGCCGAAGCGTTCAACGCGGCGCTGGGACGCGTCGAAACCTCGGTCGGTGAGATGCGACAGTTCAGCGCCGCGCTGGCTCACGAGCTGCGGACACCGCTGGCGATCCT
This sequence comes from Vicinamibacterales bacterium, assembly GCA_035495795.1. Taxonomy (GTDB): domain Bacteria; phylum Acidobacteriota; class Vicinamibacteria; order Vicinamibacterales; family UBA2999; genus VFZN01. The sequence continues at coordinate 12,598 of DATJFF010000194.1, read as the reverse complement.
GCGCGGCGAGGCCGAGCTCGCGCTACGGGAACCGCTGATGCCCGATCATGCCCGGCAGCGGTTCGCGAGCCAGATCGAGGAGTTCGATCGCCTCACGCGGCTGATCAACCAGATTCTCACCCTTGCCCGCGCCGAAGTCGGCGAGCTGCACCTGGCCGACGAGCCGCTGGACCTCGCCGCGGTCGCGGCGTCGATCGTCGAGCAATTGGAGCCGGTCGCAGCGGCGCGGACGATCGCGTTGACCGCCGATGCCCCCGGCCCCGTCGGCGTCCGCGGCGACGCGGGCTGGCTGGGGCGGCTGCTCATCCTCCTCATCGACAACGCCATCACGTTCACGCCGGACAAGGGGCGAATCACCGTCTCGGTCGGCATCGCCGATGGGCGGGCCCGGCTGGCCGTCGCCGACACCGGCGTCGGCGTGCCACCCGAGGCGCTGCCCCGGCTCTTCACCCGCTTCTATCGCGCCAACCCGGCCGGCGCCGAACCGCGGCCCGGCGCCGGCCTTGGTCTGGCGCTGGCGAAGTGGATCGCCGAGCATCATCATGGCGTCATCGGCGTCGATAGCGTCGTCGGACGCGGCACCACGTTCACCGTGACGTTGCCGCTGGCCGCGACCGGAACACGCGTGACCCAGGCTTCACCTGTACCGCGCGGGTCATGAGGCCGATCGCGGCCCGTGTGCGACATCCTTCGCGGATGGCAGCTGCGACGCGTCCCAGCCGCCGCCGAGCGCTTGAATCAGCGACACGCTGGCGACGAGCTGCCGCGTCCGGATATCGACGCTGGCGCGCTGGTTCTGCAGCAGGCTGGTCTGGGCGGTGATCACCTGCAGGTAGTTGACGAGGCCACCGCGGTACTGAGTCGTAGACAGATCGAGGGACTGTTGCGCGGCGGCGACCGCCCGCACCGAGATCCCGGCTTCGTCGGACAGGACGCGCAGCGCGGCCAGCGCATCCTCGACCTGCTGGAAGCCGGTGAGGACGGTCTGGCGGTAATTCGCAACGGTGGCGTCGTAGGCGGCTTCGGTCAGGTGAACCTGGGCGCGGCGACGTCCACCGTCGAAGATGGTGGCGGCCAGCTGCACGCCAAGGGACCAGACCCGCGTCGGCTCGGTGAACAGTTCGGCCAGCGCCGTCGCCTGCAGTCCTCCGCCGGCGGCGAGGCTCAGGATGGGAAAATACGCGGCCTCGGCGACGCCGATCTCCTCGTTGGCCGCGGCGACGCGACGTTCGGCTGCGGCCACATCCGGGCGCCGCTCGAGCAGTGTCGATGCCAGGCCTTCGGAAACCGCCGGCGGCTCGGTCTGCTCCGCCTCCGGCTCGATCGACACCTCGGCCGGCGGCTGGCCGATCAGGACGGCAATGGCGTGCTCGAATTCCGCACGTGCGATCGACACGTCCGCCAGCTGGATTCGCGCCGTCTCGAGCTGCGCGTCGGCGAGCGCGACGTCGGCCTGAGAGACGACGCCGCCCTCGTAGCGATCCCGGGTCAGCTGCAGGTACTGCTCGAAGGACTGCACCGTGGCCTCCAGTACGCGCCGGTCGGCGTCGATGCCCTGGAGCTGGAAGTAGTCGATCGCCAGCTCCGACTGGTAGAGCAGGGTCGCGTTCTCGAGATCCGCCGCCGACGCCTGCGCTTGCGCCGATGCGCCGCGCACGCTGCGCCGGATGCTGCCCCAGACGTCGGCCTGGTAGCTGACCGCGAGCGGCAGCACGTACTGCGGCTGATCGATTCCGGTCGCGGTCGTCAATCTGGCCGCCGCAGGCGTGGCTGACGCCACCGGGAAATAGGCCGCGCGCGCGCCTTCTACCGTGGCTTGCGCCGCCCGATACTGTGCTTCTGCGGCGAGCACGTTCTGGTTGTCGATCGACACGCGGGCGATGAGCGCGTCCAGCCCGACCTCGTGGAACGCCTGCCACCAGGCGCCGCGCACGGCTCCGTCGGCCGGCGCCGCCGTGGCCCACCCAGATGGCGGAGCCTCGCGGAAGGCCTGTTCCTGTGGCGCTTCGGGCCGATGGTAGGCCGGGCCGACAGCGCATGCCGAGGTCGCGACGAGCGCGGCTGAAGCCAGGCAGATGACGAGCGTTGACCGGTTACTCATAGCGCAGTGCCTCGATCGGATTCAGGAACGCGGCCTTGCGCGCCGGGTAGTAGCCGAAGAACACGCCGACCATTGCCGAGAACCAGAACGACGCGGCTATCGACAGCAGGCTGAGGTGCGTAGACCAGCGCGCGAACGATGAGATCGCGATCGACGCGGCAACGCCGACGGCGATCCCGATGATGCCCCCGAGAGCCGAGAGCGTAATTGCCTCGACCAGGAACTGCGACAGGATGTGCGTCCGCTTGGCGCCAACCGCCAGCCGCAGCCCGATCTCGCGGGTTCGCTCGGTGACGGACACGAGCATGATGTTCATGATCCCGATGCCGCCGACGATCAGCGAGACCGAGGCGATCGCGCCGAGGAGGATTGCCATCACTTGCGCCGACGTCTCCTGGGCCGAGAACACCTCGGTGAGATTGCGAATCGAGAAATCGTCTTCGGAACCGGGCTGGATGCGGTGGCGCTCGCGCAGAAGCGCGGAGATCTCGTCGATGGCCTGGTCCATCGCTGCCGGGCTCAGCGCCTGCACCATGATGCCGCCGACCGCCCGCGCGTTTGCCTTGTTGGCGCCGAGCAGCTTCTGCGTGGCGGTCGTGATCGGCACCAGGATGACGTCGTCCTGGTCCTGCCCGGTCGGTGACTGCCCCTTCGGCGTCAGCACGCCGCTGACGGTGAACGGCACGTTCTTGATGATCACGACCTGCCCGGTAGGGTTGACGTCTCCGAACAGGTTGCCGGCAACCGTCTCGCCGAGCACCGCGACCTTCGCGGCGGCCTCGACGTCGGGAGTGGTGAAGAACTGGCCGAGCAGCATCGTGTAGTCGCGAATCGTCGCGTAGTCCGGCGTGACACCCTGGACGGTCGTCGCCCAGTTGTTGCTGCCCGCGACGACCTGGGCGCCGCCGCGAACGGTCGGGACCGCGAGAGCCACCGACGGGCATTCCGCGACAATCGCCTTCGCATCGTCCGTCGTCAGCGTGACCACCGCACCGGCACCGAGGCGGACGCCATTGGTGCTGATGCTGCCCGGCAGGACGATGATCAGGTTGCTGCCGATGCTCTGGATCTGCTGCTGGATGCGCTCGGTTGCTCCGGCGCCGACGCCCACCATGGCGATGACTGCCGCCACGCCGATGACGATGCCGAGCATGGTGAGGATGGAGCGGGCCCGGTTCACGCGGAGGGCCCGCACCGCGATTCGCGCGCTGGTGAAGAGCTTCATGCCGACCTCTCGACCGCGGCGTCCTCGTCGGGGGCCAACCCGGCAAGATCCGCCGCGGCGTCGCCCGGGTGGTCGACGGCCTCGTCGCGATGCACCCGCCCGTCCCGGCAGTGCAGGATGCGCTGGCCGTAACCCGCGATGTCCGGATCGTGCGTGACCATCACCAGCGTGATGCCCGCGTCGCGGTTCAGCCGCTGGAAGATCGCCATGATCTCGAGGCCCATCCGGGTATCGAGCGCGCCAGTCGGTTCGTCGGCGAGGATGAGCGCCGGATCGTTGACCAGCGCGCGGGCGATGGCAACACGCTGCTGTTGCCCGCCCGAGAGCTGACTGGGCTGATGGTGCTCGCGTTCGGCGAGCCCGACTGCGGCAAGGGCCCGCCGCGCCCGCTCGCGGCGCTCACGCGCCGGCGTGTCGGTGTACAGCAACGGGAGCTCGACGTTCTCGGCCGCGCTCGTCCGGGCCAGCAGGTGGAACTGCTGGAACACGAATCCAATCCGCCGGCTGCGGAGCTCGGCCAGCGCGTCGCTGTCGAGCGCGCCGACGTTGACGCCATCGAGCAAATAGGTGCCTGACGTCGGCACGTCGAGGCAGCCGAGGATGTTCATCAGCGTCGACTTGCCGGAGCCGGACGGCCCCATGATCGACACGAACGAGCCGCGCGCCACCTCGAACGAGATCCCCTTCAGCACGTGGGTGGCGACTTCGCCAAGCCGAAAGTCTTTGACGAGATTCGTGACCGTGATGATCGCGCCCATGACATCGCCTCAGAATCCGGGCCCTCGGCCCGCCGGCGCCGCACCGGTTGCCGGTGTCGCGGTCGACGAAAGGGCGGCGACGATGACCCGGTCGCCGGGGTGAACACCGCCGCTCGTGATCTCGGTGGCGCTGCCGTCGGTCTCGCCGGTCGTCACCTCGACGCGCCGCGGCGCGGCGCTGTCCAGCACCCACACCGCCTTCGCGGCATCTGTCGCAGCCGGCTGCCTGGCTGCAGTCTCCGGGCGATAGCGAAGTGCCGCGTTCGGCACCTTCAGCACGCCGGGGCGCCGCGTGATCAGGATCTTCACGTTAGCTGTCATTCCCGGAAACAGCGTCAGGTCGTCGTTCGACACGCCAATCACCGCGTCGTAGGTGACGACGTTCTGGACGGTGATCGGCGCCTCGCGAATCGACGTGACGGTGCCGGTGAACGTCCGGCCAGGATAGGCGTCGACGGTGAACGACGCAGGCTGCCCGACGCGGACGCGGCCGACGTCGGCCTCTGACACGTTGGTGTCGACCTGCATCTTGGTCAGGTCCTGGGCGATCAGGAACAGGGTTGGCGCCGCCAGGCTGGCGGCCACCGTCTGCCCGACGTCCACGCTTCTCGAGACGACCACGCCATCGACCGGCGCGGTAATCCGGGTGTGGTTGAGATCGATCTCCGCTGCCTCGAGCGCCGCCTGCGATTGCGTCACCAGGGCCTGATTCTCGGCCACCTGCGACCTGGCCACGGTCAGTTGTGCCTCGGCCACCTTCACGCCGTCGTCCGCGGCCTGCTGCTCGGCAACGAGCGCGGTGCGGTCGGCGATCGCCGACTGATACGTGGTCTGTGCCGTTTCGAGATCCTCGCGCGCATCCGCCCCTTTGTTGACCATCACCACCCGGCGATCGACCTTGGCCCTGGCGTCCTCCACCAGCGTTGTCGCCTTGGTGACGTTGGCCTGCGCGGCCGCGAGCGCAGAGCGAGCCGCCTGGATCGACGCGTGCGCCTGTTGCTCGACAGCCTGGCTGTTGGCCACCGCCGATCGTGCGGCCTCGACCGCCGCGCGCGCTTCATTCACCTTGGTTTGGAACGGCGCCGGATCGATCTGCGCGATTTGCTGTCCGTGCGTCACCTTCGTGTTGAAGTCGGCGAACAGCGCTTGGATGTTGCCCGACACCTGCGAGCCGACCTGGACCGTGACCACGGCGTTCGGTGTGCCGGTAGCCGAGACGGTCACGTCGAGGTCCCCAAACTCCGCCGCAGCGGTCCGGTAATCAACGGGCGCGGCCCGGCCGAACAACGTCCAGGTGGCTGTAACTGCCAGGAGGAGCCCGATCCCTCCCAACATGAACCGTCGCGTGGGTGCTGTGAGCTGCATACACGCCCATTGCAGCCGATGGCCCTGAGGCCAAGATGAGCGTCGGATTAACAGCTCTTAATGTTCGTTTCAGTTGGGCAACAGCGGCCGGCCTGACAATCGGAGACATGAACGGTGCAATTCGGACCGTGCTCCTGGCGCTGTGTCTCGCCTGCGCATGTCCTTTCGCCGCCGCGGCGGATCACTCCGCCGACACGCATGCGACTCGCGGTGTGGTCGAGCATGTCGACGACGCCGCGCTGGTCATCGTGCGATTCGCGCACCGCGGCGTGATGACATTCGTGTTGACGGCCAGCACCAGGCACGAGGGGCGCCTCGTCGTGGGCGCGGTGGTGGCGGTGCGCTATCGCGAGGACGGCGGTCACAACATCGCGACCGCCGTCATGGTACAGCCGGCGCAGAGGAATTGAGCCCGCCGGGGCAATCCGATAAGCTTTGCGCGTTCGTCCCCCCAAGGAGCGAACATGCTGCACGGTCCAGGCAGGGTTTGGGCCTTCCTCGCGTGGCTGGCGCTGATCGCGCCGCCGCACGCAGTTGCGCAGGACTCCTCCAGCGTCATCGGCCGGGTGAAGCTCGTCGCCGGAGAGGTGACGATACTCCGTGGCGGCCAGGCCACACCCGCGACAGTCGGCGCCGCCCTGTCCGCGGCCGACCGCCTGCGGACTGGGGCCGATGGGCGCGTGGGTGTGACGCTCAAGGACGACACCCGGCTGTCGCTGGCTGCCAACACCGAAGTCGCACTCGCGGAGTTCGAGTACGCGCCAGGCAGCGGACAGCTCTCGCTCGTCGTCCGCGTTGCGCGTGGGCTGCTGTCGTACATCTCAGGACACATCGCGAAGCTCGCGCCGAGCGCCGTGCGGCTCGAAACGCCCACATCGGTCATCGGGGTTCGTGGCACGCACGCGTTGCTGCGGGTGGAGGCGCCGTGAATCAACGCGCCTCTCTGAGTGCTTTCGTTTTCGCGCTGGGCATCGCCGCGGTTTCGTGCGGCCCGAAATCGCCACCGCAACCGGTGGCTCCGCCCGAGCGTGATCTCGTGGCCCTCGCCGCCGATCCCGACACCGGGGAGGTTGGCGCCGTCGACGTGACCGCCGCCGGGCAGACTGTGGCACTGACAACCGTCGGGGCAAGCACGACGGTGAGGTCGGGCCTCGGACCTTCGGCCGCGGTGACCCTCTCGGCCGACGACCTGCAGCGGATCTTCGGGGACGCGATCGCGGCGCGCGCACCGGCGCCCCGGCACCTCAACCTGTATTTCGAGCTTGGTGGAGACACGCTGACACCGGAGTCGGCGGCGCTTGCCGCGACGGTCATCGATGAAGTGAAAGGACGTCCGGCGCCAGAGGTCACCGTCGTCGGGCACACCGACACAACCGGCGCCGCCGCCGCCAATCTGGATCTCGGGTTGCGGCGCGCGATGCTCATCCGTGACCGGCTGATCGCGGTCGGCCTCGATCCGGCTCTCATCGAGATCGCTACGCACGGCGAGGCCGACCTCCTCGTCCCGACACCCGACAACACACCCGAGCCGTCCAACCGGCGCGTGGAAGTGGCGATTCGTTGATCAACGCCATGCAGCCGCTCGCCTGGCCGGCGCGCCTCGCCGCGATCGCGCTCACCGCGGCCGTCACGATGTTCCGGCCTGCCCTGGCCGGCATCGATCTTCACGTATACGACGCGATCGTTGCGCACGCCGTGCAGGACGTGCCCGCGCGCGTTGCGGTGGTCGCAATAGACGACGCGGCCCTCGCGGAGATTGGGCAATGGCCATGGCCCCGATCGGTCCTGGCGTCCCTCGTCGATGCGGTTCGAACGCTCGGTGCGACGAGCGTCGTCTTCGACGTTCTGCTGGCAGAACCCGATCGGGGCGATTCCGAAGGTGACGCGGCGCTGGCCGAGGCCGTCCGCCGCATCCCCACCGTGACCGGCCACGCATTCGTTTTCGATAACCACGGCGCCGACACCGCCTGCGCCGTGCCCGCTGTGGCCGTGGTGGAGAGTGGCGATCTTGCCCCTGTGCCGCGTGCCGCCCTGTTCGACGCGGTTGGCATCCTCTGCAGCCTCGGGCGCCTCACTGAGGCGGCCGGAAGCTCCGGCTTTCTGAACGCCGCCGTCGATGCGGACGGCTCGCTGCGCCGGGTCCCGGTGCTGGCTCGCTACCACGACGCGGTCTATCCCTCGCTGGCGCTGGCCGCGGCGTTGCGCCTCTCGCCCTCGACGGTCGTCCGCCTCGAGGCCCGCGGAGACGGCACCCTCGCCATGACGCTTGGCGAACGAGCCTTCGCGCTCGACGAACGGGGGCGGGTTCTCGTTCCGCCCTATCGCTCTCCGGTGCCGATCCCGGCGCTCGACGTGCTCCGTGGGCGCGCCCCCACCGGCGCATTCGACGGCGCGATGGTCTTCATCGGCTCGACGGCACTTGGCATCGACGACACGGTGACCACGCCGCTCGACGCCGGGATTTCTGGCGTGCGAGTGCAGGCAGCGCTCGCGGCGGGACTGCTCGGCCGGCTCCCGGTCGAACGGCCGGCGCATGCTGCCCTCCTGGAGCTCGCGACAGCCATCCTTGGCTGCGGCGCGCTCATGTTGGTCACGGCCCGAACGCCGCTGGTGGTCGCCCTTGCGGCAGCCGTGGTGGGGGCGGCGACAAGCTGGCTCGCAGCCACGACGCTTCTGGTCGGAACCGGACTGTTCCTGTCGCCCCTCTTCGCCATGACCGGCATCGCGGCCGGGCTCGGATCGGAGTTGGCCGTGCAGTTGGCGCAGGCGCGACGGCGGGCGCAACACGAGCAGCAACGCCGTGAGAACGCCCAACGGCTGATCGTCCAGGCGCTCGCGGCGCTGGCCGAAACCCGCGACTACGACACCGGCCTCCACGCGCGCCGCACCCAGTCCTACGCGCGGGTGCTGAGCCAGGCGCTGGCCCGGCACGACGCGTATCGGCGCGTGCTCACGCCCGCCGCCATCGACCTCATTGCCACGCTCGCGCCGCTCCACGACATCGGGAAGGTCGGTGTGTCCGACGCCGTGCTCCGGAAGCCAGGCACGTTGAGCCAGGCCGAGCTCGCCGAGATCCGCCGCCATCCGGATATCGGTCACGAGAGCCTGCAGCGTGCCGAAGCGCTCGCCGGCGTGCACGACGAGGAGGTACTGCGGGTGGCCAAGGAGATCGTCTATACGCATCACGAATGCTGGGACGGTTCCGGTTATCCGCGCGGACTCCGCGGCCAGGCGATTCCGATCTCGGGGCGGATCATCGCCGTGGTCGACGCCTATGACGCCATGACGTCTGTTCGCAGCTATCACGCCGCGCGCGCGCACCGCGACGTGGTCCGGATCATCGAGGAGGATCGCGGCGTTCGCTTCGACCCGGATGTGGTGGACGCGCTCGTTGCCGCCGAGGCGCAGTTCGAGCAGTTGAGCCGGGAACCATTCACTGACTCGCGGTTCGCACGAGGAGTCGCAACTCACACCGGGAGTGGCCATGCCTGACGAGAACTTCACGTCGGAACAGTTCAGCGAGGAAGATCGCCGATACGCCGGATCCCGCTTTCGCGAGGTCGTCGATGCGGTGTTCGCGAATCCATATCAGAAGATTTGGGGGCGCGACGGCGAACCACCGCTGCCAGTACGAGAACAGACGATCGCGAGTGTTTTCGGCGGCCTCCTGGTCCCCGGGAAAGGCTCGCGGTTCGATCACGCGTCCGCGCGGACGGTCGACTCCGGCGCCGACCTTCGTTGGGGACCGGATGGAAAGGGGTTCGTGCGTCTCCTCCATCCAACCGGCGTCTGCCTCACCGGCCGATGGCAGATCACCGAGGACACGCCGTACTCCGGATACTTCCGGCGCGGGAGCACGGGACTCGTGGTCGCCCGTTACTCGAGCGGAGCGGGAGGCAACCTTCGCGGACGCATTCGATCGCTGGCGCTGGTCGGCAAGCTCTTTCCGACGGTGGACCCCGACGATCCCAGGCCGCTGCGGCCCGCGAATTTCATCACCCAAGAGGATATCGGCGGCGCCCGAAGCGATTCGATCAACGTCGCCGAACTGCGAAACGCGCCCGATGTCACGGTGTTCCGCCGCGGCCCTGCCGGAACGCTGCTGATCAAGGTCGCGGCCGTGTTCCGGCGGGTGGACTCGGAGCCGACCATCCGTCAGCTCTATCCGATTGCGGAGCTCGGAAAGCCGGCCGGCGAACCTACTCAAGCCCCGGCGTTCATGCGGCTCCTCGTATCGGCTGACCAACCTGTCATAGCAGGCGCGGAGCTCGACGTCCGCGACGAGGTGATGGCCCACATCTTCGATCGCGGCGATCCGGCGCCGAAGCGAACGCTGACCTTCACGATCGAAGTCACCGACGATGGGACGACATCCGGATCGCCGTTTCGGGTGCGCCGGACGTTCCGGAACTGGCGGCGGATCGGAACTCTGGTGTTCGGCAACGCCGTGATCTCGTACAACGGCGACGCCGTCATTCACTTTTCACATCCAACCTGGCGGCGCGATCGCAACGACCCGGCCACCGCGACGCGGGTCGACGGCGTGAAGACCTGACCCGCTAGAAGAGGTTGCCTCCGCTTATTGGCTGGTCTTGCCAGTCTGCGGTTTGACGTGATTCGCGATCGCTTCCGCCGTGGCGAACCACACACCGGGCTTGCTCTTCAGGTAGGCCATGAACTTCTCGAGGTGCACCATCCGCGAACGTCGACCGACGATGTGCGGATGGAAGGTGGCCATCAACATCCCCCCCTCCTGATACGCCTTGTCGAACTCGTCCTGGTAGACGCGGAAGATGGCTTCGGGTGACGGCAACGCGCCGGTCCTCCCGAAATACGGTGCATCGTCGAGAATCCACGAGACAGGCAGTTCGACAAGACCGGTGTCCTGTCCGTTGGCCATGATCATGTAGGGCCGATCCATGGCCATGAGGCTGCTGTCGTACAGCAGGTTTGCCTTGCGCAGAATTCCAATCGAGTGGTGGCTGAGCGCCCATGCGCCGGCCCGATATCCGACCGGGCGCTTGCCGGTCACCTTGGTGAAGTAGTCGATCGATTGGGTCAGCAGGCGCTGTTCCTCTGCCGCGTCATTCAGTGTCGGCAGGCTCTCGTGGATCCACCCATGGAGCGCGATCTCATGCCGCCCTGCCTTCATGATCGACGGGACCATGTCGGGCGCAAGTATCGCGCTCACTGCGGGAACGTAGAACGTGGCCGGCAGGTTCTCCTTGTCGAGAGCCGCGAGCACGCGGGGCAAGCCTTCGCGGGCGCCATACTCGGTTTCCGACATCGGCGTAGGCAGCGGCGCGAGCTCTCGCGCCATCAACGGCGACTCGTTGTCGATGTCGAAGCTGAGGCACACCGCCACCTTGGCGCCATTGGGCCACGCCTTCGGCAAGAGCGGCCGTCCGGCTCGAACTTCGGATGCAGCTTGCTTCAGGTCAGATTCGCTGCGTGTGATACCGGGCAGGGCTGCGGCCCCTTGCTGCTGCTGCTGACGAAGTCCCGCGGTAGCGGGCCACAGCGCGACGAAAGCGAGTGTCAAGGCTAGCGTCGCCCTGAGAGATCTGAGCGGATTGCGCATCGGACACCCTCCGTGCCGCGGAGTATGCGCTCGCCTCAAATCGGTGTCACGCGTTTTTGGAGTCCACAAGGCTGAGCCGGCAGCGCGGAGAGTACTGTCCGCGGCTCTCCACCGTTTCTATCGTGCCTTCCGACACCACGGCAGCAGCCGGTCTTTGTGATAGGTTCGCACCCGCGGCGCCACTATGCGGATCCGGATGATTACCGCGACTCGCGTTACCACAATTACCGCGCTCGCCGTCTGCTGTGCCACGGCGCAGACTCAGGAGCGAGCCGCCAGCCGCGTTAGTGACTCGGCACCGTTGGCTGACCATCATCAGCATCTGTTCAGTCCCGAGCTCGCCAGGCTGATGTCAACCACTCCGCCCGCGTCGTCGGGGGCACCCAGGACAGCAGACGAGTTGATCGCGCAGCTTGACGCCGCAGGGATCAGGCGCGCGGTCGTGTTGTCTACGGCTTACATCTTCGAGCAGCCCTCCCGCAACGCCGCGGCCGCCGCCGAGAAGGTCCGCAGCGACAACGACTGGACCAGCCGGCAGGTCGCCCGCTTTCCCGATCGGTTGATCGGGTTCTGCGGCCTCAACCCGCTGAAGGACTACGCGCTCGACGAGTTGGCGCGGTGCGCCAAAGACCCGAACCTCGCTCGTGGCCTCAAGCTCCACTTCGGCAACTCCGTCGTCGACTACCACAATCCCGCGCACATCGAACAGGTTCGGCGGGTGTTCCGCGCGGCCAACGACCATCGCATGGCCATCGTGGTCCACATGCGCGCGTCGGTGACGCAGAAGCTCCCGTACGGACGCGACGAGGCCCGGATCTTTCTGAATGAGCTCCTGCCCGCTGCTCCGGACGTAGTCGTGCAAGTCGCGCATCTCGCAGGCGCAGGGTCGTGGGAAGACGATGGCGCGCGGCAGGCAACCGAGGTGTTTGCCGACGCCATCACGCGACGAGAGCCGCGGACACGACTGCTCTATTTCGATGTCACGGCACTCGGCGCGCGCGTGACGGAAGACAATGCGCGCTGGTGGGCGGCGATGATCCGGAAGCTCGGGATCGAGCGCGTCGTGTTCGGCTCCGACGCGGCTGTGCCAGGCGCCACGCCGGGCGATGCCTGGGCCGCGCTTCACAAGGTTCTTCCGCTGACCGACGACGAGTTCCGGACCATCGCGGCCAACGTGCCGCCGTACTTGCAATAGGCGACGGCTCGCCTCGCGACTCACAAACGAAGCGCGACCGCAGGATCGACGCCCGCCGCGCGGCGGCGCCAAGGCCCTCACACTCGCAGTACAACGACCGGGTCCAGCTGTGACGCCCGCCTGGCCGGGAGGTAAGCGGCAGCCAGCACAGCGCAGGCGAGCATGGCAGGCACGACTGTGAAGACCAGCGGGTCGTGGGCGTCCACTCCGTACAGGGAGCTCCGCAGCCAGGTGGCAAAGCCCGCCGAAGCTGTGACTCCCGCCGCGATGCCCCAGAAGCCGATCCGCATCGTGCGCCCGACGACAAGCCGCCGCACTGCGTGAGGTTGCGCCCCGACGGCGAGCCGTATCGCCATTTCGTGCGTTCGCTGTG